>NZ_JBEDNP010000004.1:0-428200 GCF_040105315.1 Pseudonocardia tropica | reverse complement strand
CATTGCGGTAGGGAAACGCCCGGTCCCATTCCGAACCCGGTAGCTAAGCCTTCCAGCGCCGATGGTACTGCACTCGCCAGGGTGTGGGAGAGTAGGTCGCCGCCGACATTCAACTTCATGGGAGATGCCCCGGACTGTCGAGTCCGGGGCATTTCTCATTTCTGGACTCTTTTCGCGCCGCCGCGTATCGGGTCCGGGGTGTGGTCCGTCGTGGAGTTCCCCGCGCCGCCGGTGGGCCGGCGCACCTCGCATGCTTTCCTGCGACCTCGCACCCTCTGCAGGGGCTGCGAGGTCGCAGGAACGTGTGCGACGTCGAGTACCGGTGCGTGTGTGCGCCGGTGGACCGGGACGGTCGGACCCGCTCGACGGGCCTCGGGGCGCGCGGACGGAACACGGACGGGGGTCGGGTGGAACCGGACGGGCCTCGTGTACGACAGTGATGGTATGGACTGTCAGGGCTACCGCGAGGTGCTGTCCGCCCGTCTCGACGGTGAGGCGGGCGACGACGAGCGTGCGGCGGCCGAGGACCACCTCACCGGGTGCGCGTCCTGCCGTGCCTTCGCCGACGGCGCCGACCGGCTCGGCCGGCTCGCGCGCGTGGGTCCGGCCGAACCGGTCCCCGACCTCGCCGACCGGGTGCTCGCCGCGCTCGGCGTCGCCGTCCCGGCCCCGGCGCCACCGCCCCCGGCCGTCCCGCGGCTGAGCTGCCTCGACGGCGGCTGCTGCGGCGGGTCGGCGGGACCGGCCCCGGTCGGCGCCGCGACCTCGGCCTGCGGCTGTGCGAGCACCTGCGGCTGCGGCTGCCAGCAGGGCGCACCCTGCCGCTGCGCGGTGCGCGCCGCCTGACCGAGCGGTGCCGACCGCGCCGGCCGGTCCGGTGCCGCCGGGACCACCGGGCGGTGCGCGTGACGGGCTCGCCGACCGGCCCGCGGAGCCACCCGTCGGTGCGCCCGTGACCGACCGTCGTGGTGCAATGGCCGTCCCGACATCCCGGCACCAGTGTGACGACGAGGGAGCCGCATGAGCGCACCGCGCACGCCCGGCCCGGGCGCGCTGTCCCCACAGGCGACACCCGAACTCGCCGACGAGCTCACCCGCATCGCATGGCGGGTCGACCGTTGGATCGACCCCGGTCCGGCCTCGGTCGTCGCGGGGGCGGGGGTCGCCGCCGTCGTCGCCGCCCTGCTCATGCCCTGGTCCACCCGCGGCACCGGGTGGGAGGTCCTCGCCGGCCGGGCCGCGATGGGACCGCTGCCGTGGCTGTTCACCGTGGTCGCCGTCGTCGTGGTGGGGGTGTCGGTACTCGCCCTCCTGACCCGGTTCTGGCCGCTGGCCTGGACCGCGGTCGCCGTCTCCGGCGCCGGTGCGGTCACCGGGCTCTGGGCGGTGTGGTCGCGGCAGACCGCGGTCGCCGGCACCGACGACATCGGGCCGGGCCTGGTCGTCACGGTGCTCGGGGTGCTCGTGCTGTTCGGCACCTGGGCGCGGACCGTCGTCGCCTGCGGGCCGCGTGTCCCGCAGGGCCCGCCCGCCTGACCCGTCGGGTCAGGGCACGAGCGCAGGGACCCGACGCGCGGCCAGGTCCTCCAGGGCACCGACGGCGTCCTCCACCGGCGGCAGCGCCAGCATCGCGCGCTGGGCCGAGCGCGTCCGCGCCCGGACGTCGTCGTCCCCCAGGAGCCGGGTGCAGGTCGCGGCGACCTCGGCGGCGTCGGGCGTGCAGTGCGCGCCCAGCCCGAGCTCGGCGATCCGGCGGGCGTTGTGCTCCTGGTCCCCGAACTGCGGCAGCACCGCCAGCGGGACGCCGTGCCGCACGGCCTCGCGGACGCCGTTGTAGCCGCCGTGGGTCAGGAACAGGTCCGCGACCTGCAGCAGCAGCGGCTGCGGCACCCACGGCGCGGGGTGCACGTGCGCGGGCAGCGCCAGGTCGTCGACCGGCAGGCCACCGGTGGACAGCACCACCTCGGCGTCGAGCCGGGACGCCGCCTCGGCCACCGTGCGCAGTGCGGCGTGCGGGTCGACGGGAGCGCGGCGCTCGGCGCGGCCCGCCATCGCCGGCATCGCCGTCCCCAGCCCCGCGACGACCAGCTGCCGGGTCCCGGGGAGCGCGCCGACCCAGCCGGGCAGCGTCTCGCCGCGGGAGACCTGGTCGTCCTGGCGGAACGCCCGCGCCGGTGCGATCTGCGGCCCCGCCAGCGAGAACGGGGGCGGCATGCAGTCCAGCCGCCCCCACCGGTGCAGCGCTGCCGGGTCGTGCGGGGCGGCGAAGCCGAGCTCGTCGCGACGCTCCGTCAGGGCGTCGGCGACGACGTGCGGGGCGAGGACGTTGCCCGCACCCGACGGCGCCGCCACGCACGGCACCCCCAGGTGCTCGGCCACCAGGAACCCCGCGGTCTCACCGCCGTCGCGCAGCACCAGGTCCGGTGTCCCGTGCGACTCCACCAGCGCGAGCAGCGCCCGCGCCGAGCCCGTCACCTGCGGACCCGCGAACAGGGTCGGCAGCAGCGCCGTCGTCACCTCGGTCGGGGTCAGTGCCGCCAGTGCGGCGGGCCCGCCGAGCCGGGCGACGGCCGGGCCGAGGTGCTCGGCGGCGTCGGCCATCGTCGCGAACACCGGCTCGACGACCACCGGCGCACCGTCGAAGACCCCCGCGATGTCGGGCGGGCACGCCACCACGACCCGGTGGCCCGCATCGCCCAGCGCACGGGCGAAGGGGAGCACGGCCCGGCCGTGCGAGGGGGAACCGGTGACACTGCAGAGGACGAGCATCCGATCATGATCGACCCGATCGTTGCGGTAAGCAAATGATCAGGTGCGGGTCCAGCGGCCCAGCACCATCAGCGTCCGGGTCCCGGTGACCGTCCCGTTGCGCCGCAGCCGGTCGATCACCTCCTGCAGGTGCGCGAGATCGCGGACCCGGACCTGCACCAGGGCGTCGAGGTCACCGGCCAGGGTGTAGACCGCCTGCACCTCCGGCTGGCGCGACGCCGAGTCGACGATCTCCGAGACGCTCGCGGTGCCGGCGTAGCGGATCTCGCTGAACGCCTCGACCGGCCAGCCCAGCCTGGCGTGGTCGACCTGCACGGTGAACCCGGTGATCACCCCGGACTCGCGCATCCGGTCGACCCGGCGCTTGGTCGCGGCGGTGGACAGCCCAATCCGCTCGGCCATGTCGGCGTAGGTGCGGCGCGCGTCCTCGTGCAGCAACCGCAGGATCGCGTGGTCCAGGTCGTCGACCTCGGTCTCGGGCACGGCACCTCCAGCGCAACGGATCCACGTTCTCATGCTCCCGCGACGGTATCCGTTGCGTGTGCATGGCGATCACCGGCACGGGCATTGTGCCGGGGCCGTCGTCCGCGCTGTCCTGGTGCGGACGCGCCGCCCGACTCGCCGAGGAGCCGAGAATGACCGTGCTGGACGACAAGTACCTCGCCGCCCACGGTCGGGCCCCGATGAGCGGGATCCAGGCGCTCGTCCGGCTCGTGCTCGAGCAGGCCCGCCTCGACACCGCCCGCGGGTTCGACACCGCCTCGTTCGTCTCCGGCTACCAGGGCTCCCCGCTCGGTACCTTCGACGCCGAGCTCGGCCGCGCCCGTGCCCACCTCGACGCCGAGCGCGTGGTGTTCCGGCCCGGGCTCAACGAGGAGCTCGCCGCCACCGCCGTCGCCGGCACCCAGCTGCTCGACGCCGTCCCCGGCCGCCGCCACGACGGCGTCGTCGGCTGGTGGTACGGCAAGAACCCCGGCCTCGACCGGGCCGCCGACGCGATCCGGCACGGCAGCCTGGCCGGCACCGCCCGGCTCGGCGGCGCCGTCGCGATCATCGGCGACGACCCGTCCTGCAAGTCCTCCACCGTGCCCAGCTCCTGTGAGCCGATGGCGCAGTCGCTGGCGATGCCGCTGCTCGCGCCCGGCTCGGTGGCCGAGGTGATCGAGCTCGGCCTGCACGCGGTCGCGCTGTCCCGCGCCACCGGGCTCTGGACCGGCCTGAAGATCGTCGCCGACGTCGCCGACGCGTCCTGCACCGTCGACCTCGGCGCGCTGCGCCCGGAGCTGGTCGGCGTCCCGGCCCCGCCCGCCACCGACCGCGCGCAGTCGGGCCCGCTCGTCGGGCCCGCCGCCGTCGAGGCCGAGCACGACCAGCTGACCCGCAGGCTCGACCTGGCCCGCCAGTACGCCCGCGAGACCGGGCTCAACCGGATCACCTTCACCTCCCGTGCCCCGCACCTCGCCGTGCTCGCCTCCGGTACCGGCTACGCCACGGTGCTGCGCGCGTGCGAGGACCTGGGCCTGGGGGAGGCCGAGCTCGACGCGCTCGGCGTGCGCCTGATCCGCCTCGCCATGCCGTTCCCGGTCGACGCCGACGCGCTGGCCGGGCTGGTCGAGGGGTGCGCGGAGGTGCTCGTCGTCGAGGACAAGGTGCCGTTCCTGGAGGGCCACCTGCGCGACGCGCTCTACGGGCGCGACCACCGGCCCACGGTCACCGGCCGCCGCGACGAGCGCGGCCGCCCGCTGCTGACCGCCCGCGGCCAGCTCACCGCCGAGGACGTCGCCCGCGCCCTCGCCGCCCGGCTCACCGCCGCCGGGCGGACCCTGCCCGTCGCCGCGACCGCGCACCTGGAGCGCCTCGCGCCGCCGAAGCCGTCGCGGATCGGGCTGGACCTGCTCGGGAACCGGACGCCGTACTTCTGCTCCGGCTGCCCGCACAACACCTCCACCCGCACCGGCGACGACACGCTCGTCGGGGTCGGGATCGGCTGCCACGCGATGATCGCCCTCGACGGCGAGCACCGCGGCCACCGGATCGGGCTCACCCAGATGGGCGGCGAGGGCGCCCAGTGGATCGGCCTGGCCCCGTTCACCGACGACCGCACCCTCGTGCAGAACCTCGGCGACGGCACCTTCCACCACTCCGGCTCGCTCGCGATCCGCGCGGCCGTCGCCGCCGGGGTCACCATGACCTACAAGCTGCTCTACAACGACGCCGTCGCCATGACCGGCGGGCAGCGCGCCGAGGGCCGGATGACCGTCCCCGACATCACGCGCTCGCTCGCCCTGGAGGGCGTGCGCCGGATCGTCGTCACCACCGACAGCCCGCGTGACTACCGCGGCATCGCCCTCGACCCGATCGCGAGCGTCCGCCACCGCGACGAGCTGCCCGCGGTCGAGGAGGAGCTGAAGGCCCTCGACGGCGTCACCGTCCTGATCCACGACGACCGCTGCGCGGCCGAGGAGCGCCGCCTGCGCAAGCGCGGCAAGCTGCCCGCCCCGGCCGAGAAGGTGCTGATCAACGAGCGGGTCTGCGAGGGCTGCGGCGACTGCGGCGAGAAGTCCACCTGCCTGTCGGTGCTGCCGGTGGAGACCGAGTTCGGCCGCAAGACCACCATCCACCAGGCGTCCTGCAACACCGACTACTCCTGCCTCAAGGGCGACTGCCCGTCGTTCCTCACCGTGGTGCCCGGCACCCGGCCCCGGCGGGAGATCCCGGCGCTGCCGGTCACGCTCGTCGACCCCGAGCCGCGGGTCGACCCGGACGCGACCCTGATCCGGATGCCCGGCATCGGCGGCACCGGCGTCGTCACCGCCTCGGCGATCCTGCAGATGGCCGCCCACCTCGACGGGCTGTTCGCCGCCGGTCTGGAGCAGGTCGGACTCGCGCAGAAGGGCGGCCCGGTCGTCTCCGACGTCCGGATCTCCAAGCAGCCCCACCACGGGATCCTGCGCGCCTCCCGCGGCACCGCGGACGTGCTGATCGGTCTGGACCTCGTCGGCACCGCCTCCGACGCGACACTCGCGGTCGCCCGGCCCGGGCACACCGTCGCCGTCGTCAACACCTCGCTCGTCCCGACCGCGGCCATGGTCACCGGCCGCGTCGTGCTGCCCGGCTCCACCGACGACGCCGTCGAGCGGATCGGCGCGGTCACCCGGGACCTGCTCGCCGTCGATGCCCAGGCGCTGTCCGAGGCGCTGTTCGACGACCACCTCCCGACCACCGTGCTGCTGCTCGGCGCCGCCTACCAGCACGGGGTGCTCCCGGTGTCGGCCGAGGCGCTGGAGGAGGCGATCCGGGTCAACGGCGTGGCCGTGGAGACCACGCTGACCGCGTTCCGCTGGGGCCGGGCCGCCGCGATCGACGCCGCCGCCGTGCGCCGCGCGCTCGTCGCGCCGCAGCCGGCCCCGGTCGCCGTCGACGAGGCGTCCGCGGCGCTGGCCCGCTCGGTCGCCGCGGGCACCGGGCTCGCCGACGTGCTCGCCACCCGCATCGCCGACCTCACCGGCTACCAGGACGCCGCCTACGCCCACCGCTACGCCGAGGAGGTCCGCCGGGTCGCGGCCGTCGCCGCCGCGCGGGCGGGGGACGCCGCCGCGGAGCGCGTCGGCGCCGCCTACGCTCGCGGCCTGCACCGGCTCATGGCCTACAAGGACGAGTACGAGGTCGCCCGCCTGCACCTGGACCCGGTGGAGACCGCCCGCCGCGACGCCGCGTTCGGTCCCGGCGCCCGGGTGTCGGTGATGCTGCACCCGCCGGTGCTGCGGGCGCTGGGGATGAACCGCAAGATCGCCCTCGACGGACGGCTGGCGGCACCCGCGTTCCGGGCGCTGCGCGCGGCCCGGCGGCTGCGCGGCACCCCGCTGGACGTGTTCGGCCGTGCCGGGGTCCGCCGCGTGGAGCGCGAGCTGGTGGGGGAGTACCAGGGGCTGGTCCGCTCCGCGCTCGACCGGCTCGAGGATGACACCGTGGACGGTGTGGTCGCCGTCGCCGAGACCGCGGAGCTGGTGCGCGGCTACGAGGACGTCAAGCTCGGCAACGTCGAGCGGTTCCGCGAGCAGGCCCGGGCCGCGCTCGCCGCCCTGACCGGCTGACTCTCAGCGACTCGCGCGGCCGGGTCTCAGGCGCGCCTCAGCGTTGCAGCGCACAATCGGGCGCGTGGGGGAACGCCTGATCGCGCAGCACTGGAACGACCGTCTCCGGCAGACCCGCACCCCGAGGCGGTGGCGCCGCCCGGACCCGTCGGTGCTGCGGCGGCTCGGACTCGGGATCCTGGCCGGCGGGCTCGTCCTCGCCGGGTGCTCGGCGCCCGCCGCGGTCGGCGTCGCCGCGGTCGCCTCCGTCGTGCCGCCGGGTACGACCGGTGACCTGCCGAGCGCCGCGGCGCTGCCCGCGGCGACCGTCCTCACCGACCGCGACGGCACCCCGATCGCCCACCTCGACGAGCAGTACCGCATCCCCGTGTCCTACGACCGGATCGCCCCGGCGATGGTCGCCGCGATCGTCGACGTCGAGGACCGCCGGTTCTTCGACGAGTCCGGGGTGGACCCCGTCGGCACCCTGCGCGCGCTGGTCACCGACGCCGCGGGCGGCGCGGTGCAGGGCGGGTCCACCATCACCCAGCAGTACGTGAAGAACTGGCTGATCGACGTCGTCGACCGCGACGACCCCGCCGCCCGGCGGGCCGACCACGCCGACACCCCGACCCGCAAGATCCGCGAGGCGGTGCTCGCCCAGCGCCTGGCGCACGGCACGTCCAAGCAGGACGTGCTCGCCGGCTACCTGAACACCGTCGAGTTCACCGGCAACGTCTACGGCGTCGAGGCCGCGGCGCAGGCCTGGTTCGGTACCGATGCCGCACACCTCACGGTCCCGCAGGCCGCGCTGCTCGCGGGCGCGGTCAACAACCCCACCCTGTTCGACCCGTTCCGCCACCCGCAGGCCGCGACCGACCGGCGGAACACGGTGATCGGGGCGATGCGCGCCGCCGGGTCGATCAGCCCCGAGCAGGCCGACGCGGCCCTCGCGGCGCCGCTCGGTGTGCGTCCCGGCGGGCCGCAGGTCCCCGGGCACAACTGCTACGGCGCCACCGACGGCGCCGGGTTCCTCTGCGAGTACGCGGTGTCCGAGCTGGAGCGGGCCGGGTTCACCGAGCAGCAGCTCGACACCGGCGGCTACACGATCCGCACCACCCTCGACCCGGCCGCGACCGCGTCGGCGCAGCAGGCGGTCGACGCGAACGTGCCGCGCACCCAGGACGGCGTCGCCGACACCCTGGCGCTGATCCGGCCCGGGCACGGCGACGCGGCCACCGGCGACCACCAGATCCTCGCCATGGTCGCCAACCGGCGGCCCGGGACCGACGCCGCGGCCGGCGACACCACCCGCGACCTCGTCGCCGCGCCGTCGAACGTCTTCGGCGCCGGGTCCACCTTCAAGATCTTCACGACGGCCGCGGCGCTGGAGGCGGGCACCGTCGGCTACGACAGCACGCTGCCCGACCCGGCCTCGGCGTGCTTCCCCGGCGCCGGGACCGGCTGCTACCCGGTCGCCAACGACACGCCGGGCTATCCGGACCCGATCCCGCTGCCCGTCGCGCTCGCGACCTCACCGAACACCGCGTTCGTCGACCTGGAGGAGCGCACCGGCATCTCCCGGGTCGTGGACATGGCGCGCCGGCTCGGGCTGCGCGACACCCTGGCGTCGAACGCGGCGGGCGGGACACCGGACCCGTCGTCGCCGGACGCGCGGCTCTCCCGGCCGCAGTCGGCCTTGTTCGCCGACCTGCCGTCGTTCACCCTCGGGGTCAGCCCGGTGTCCACCCTGGAGATGGCGAACGTGACCGCGACCGTCCAGAGCGACGGCGTGTGGTGCGCCCCGGACGCCGTGCTGTCGGTGACCGACCGCGACGGCGCCCCGGTGCCGGTGAACCGGCCCGCCTGCGAGCAGGGGGTCGCCCCGGGGATCGCGCACACCCTGGCCGCCGGGCTCGGCGGTGACACCGTGACCGGCACGTCCGCGGCCGCGGCCCGTGCCGCGGGCTGGACCCACCCCACCATCGGCAAGACCGGCACCACGAACTCCTCGGAGTCGGTGGCGTTCGTGGGCGCCACCGGCGGCATCGACGGCGTCGCGGGGTCCTCGATGGTCTTCGCCGACGGCCCCGAGCCGTCCGAGATCTGCCCCGGTACGCCGGTCCACCTGGGCGACTGCGGGCACGGCGCCTTCGGCGGGACGGTCGCGGCGCCGCCGTTCCTCGCCGCCGTCGAGCCGCTGGTCGCCGGCCGGGCCGACGTGCCGCTGCCCGACCCCGACCCGGACTACCTGCATCCCCGCAACGGGTAGCCCGCGCCGGTCAGCGACGGGGCGCGAGCAACCGGGCCGCGAGCAGCGCCCCGGCCCGGCCCGCGGCCGCTCCGGCAGCGGCCACGCTCCCGTCGGAACCCGTGCAGGGGCCGGCGACCTACCTCAGGAGCTTCTGGACCTCGCGGAAGCGCGGATGCGTGGCGTCCCGCAGCCACTCGAACAGCACCATCTCCGAGCTGACGATCTCGGCCCCGGCCGCGCGGGCCCGCTGCAGCGCCAACTGCTCGTCCTCGACGAACCGTGAGCCGACCGCGTCGGCGACGACCACCACCCGGCGGTCGTCGGCGAGCAGCTCCAGCACGGTCTGCAGCACGCAGACGTGCGCCTCCACCCCGGCGACGACGATCTCGCTGCGGCCGGGCGGGAACAGCACACCGTCGTCGGCGGCGAAGCGGGTCTTGGGCATGACCAGGTGCGGCAGGCCGGCGAGCCGCTCGACGGTCGGTCCCAGCTTCTCCGGGACCTGTTCGGTGGCCAGCACCGGGACCTCGAGCAGGGTCGCGGCCTCGGCGAGCCGGGCGGCACGGGCGACGACCCGCTCGCCGTCGTGCATCGCGGGGACCAGGCGCTCCTGCAGATCGACCAGGAGCAGGACGGCGTTGCCTGCGCTCATCAACACGCCCCCGACGGTACGGGTACCGCCGTCGTCAGCCCCGCGACGCGTCGATCACCCGGTCCAGCACCGCCCGCAGCTCCTCCAGCTCGGGCAGCGGCATCCCGAGCCGCTCCACGATCGCCGGCGGGATCGCCTCGGCCCGCGCGCGCAGCGCCCGGCCGGCGTCGGTGAGGGAGACCGCCATCGTCCGCTCGTCGCCGGGGACCCGGCGGCGGTCGACCAGCCCGGCCGCCTCCAGCCGCTTGAGCAGCGGCGACAGCGTGCCCGGGTCGAGGGCGAGCGCGCGGGCCAGCTCACCCAGCGAGCGGGGGGAGCCCTCCCAGAGTGCGAGCATCACCAGGTACTGCGGGTGGGTCAGGCCCATCGGCTCGAGCAGCGGCCGGTAGAGCGCGATGACGTTGCGGGCCGCGACGGCGAGGGCGAAGCAGACCTGACGGTCGAGCCGCAGCAGGTCCCCGCCGGTGTCGCCGTCGGTCGCGGCACCGTCACCCGTGTCACCGTCACGCGTGTCACCCTCGTCCGGGGATGCGCTCGCCATGACGGACATCGTACATTGTTGGTGCACCAAGAATTGGGGGACCAACTGTGAACGAGCGGCCGAACCCACTGCGGTGGCTGGCCTACGTCTACGGCGCCGGGCTGCCCGCCCGGCACCGCGGCTGGGTGCTGCACGACGTCACGACCCGGACCTGGCAGCTGCGCCACCTCGTGCGCACCACCGTGCAGCTGCTGCCGGTCGGGGTGCTGCTGTACCTGCTCATCCCCGGCCCCGTGTACGTCCGGGCACTGTCGGTGCTGGCCGGGGCCATCCTCGGCTACTTCTACTCGGTGGCCTACATGTACGAGTCCGCCGAGCACCGCGTCGCGAAGGCCGGGTACCCGGTCGGGCACGCCGCGGCCGTGCGGGAGCAGGCCGACGCGGGGAATCGGGACGCGGCCCGGGAGCGCTACGAGCGGCGCTGGCGCGGCTGAGCCCGGGCGCACGGCAGGATGGACGCGTGCGCACCGTCCTCGACCTGCTCCGGCTGCTGGCCGACCGGGCCGACGGCGATGCCCGCGACGGTGAGCTGGACCGCGTCGTCGCGGAGCTGGCGGCCTCCGAGCCGGAGGCCGGCGCGCTGACCCTGCGGGTGCGGGCGGCGATGGACGCCGGGCGCCGCCGCGAGTCCGAGCTCGCCGCGCTGGTCGGCATCGCCCGCGACCTCGCCTCGGAGCCCGACCCCGGCTCGGTGCTGCAGGCGATCGTGCGCCGGGCCCGCGGGCTGCTCGGCACCGACATCGCCTACCTGACCCTGCACGACCCCGAGCGCGGGGACACGTTCATGCGGGTCACCTCCGGGTCGGTCTCGCACCGCTTCCAGTCGCTGCGGCTCCCGCTCGGGGCCGGGCTGGGCGGTCTCGTCGCGGCCAGCCGCACCCCGCACTGGACCGGCCGCTACGCCGGCGACGGCCGCTACCGGCACACCGAGGAGATCGACACCGCGGTCGCCGAGGAGGGCATCGTCGGCATCTGCGGCACCCCGCTGCTGGTCGACGACGAGTTCGTCGGCGTCCTGTTCGCCGCCAACCGGTCCGCCCGGCCCTTCACCGCCGAGGACGTCGCCCTGCTCGGCTCGCTGGCCGCGCTCGCCGCGGTGTCGCTGGTGCAGACCCGCCGCCTCGCCGACACCGCCACCACGCTGCGCGAGCTGCGTGGTGCGCACGCCGCGATCGCCGAGGCCGCCGACGCCCACGACCGGTTCGCCGGGGTCGTCCTGGAGGGCGGCGACGTCGGCGACATCGCCGAGGCGCTCGGCAGGCTGCTCGGCGGGTGGGTCACGGTGCTCGACGGCGACGGGGCCACCGCCGCGGCGCACGGCCCGGTCCCGCCCGGCCTGGACGCCCGCGCCGCGCTGCGCCGCGCCGGGGCGCGCGACGGCGCCGGGCGCCCGGTGCCGGTGCCGTGCGCCGGCGGCGTCTGGGTGACCGCGGTGATCGCCGGTGGTCAGCGCCTCGGGACGCTGCTGCTCGGCGGGCTCGGCGCCGGGGACCCCCTGACCCCCGGCCAGGTCCACACCGTGGAGCGGGCGGCGATGGTCACGGCGCTGGTGCTGCTGTTCGCCCAGCGCGCCGACGAGGCCGACCGGCTCGACCGCGCCGACGCCCTCACCGAGCTCCTCGCCGCGTCCGGGGCCCCGCGACCGACGACGCTGACCCGGCTCGCCGCGCTCGGGGTGTCGCCCCGGCGGCCGCACGTGCTGCTGGTCTGCCGCTGCCACCCCGCCCGGCGACGGGCGCTGGCCCGGGAGGCGGCCGCGCTCGGCGGCCGTTCCGGGCTGGTCGGCGAACGGGACGGCGCGGTGGTCGTGCTGCTGCCCGGCACCGACCCCGCCGCGGCCGGTGCCCGGCTCGCGCGGCCGGCGTCGGAGCAGGACCCCGACGGGGCGGTGACGGTCGGCGGCGTCGGCCCGCTGCACCCGGCCGACGGCGCGGACGCCGCGCTGGCCGAGGCCCGTCGCTCGGCGGAGGCGCTGGTCGCGCTGGACCGGGAGGGGGAGTGCGCGTCGGCGTCGGACCTCGGGTTCGCCGGGCTGCTGCTCGGCGAGCGCCCGGACGTCGCCGGGTACGTGCGCGGCATCCTCGGGCCCGTCGCCGAGCACGACGCGCGCCGCGGCAGCGAGCTGCTGCGCACCCTGGAGGCCTACTACGCCGCCGGCGCCAGTCCGACCCGGGCCGCGGCGGCGCTGCACGTGCACGTCAACACCGTGGCCCAGCGGCTCGACCGGGTCGCGTCGCTGCTGGGCCCGCGCTGGCAGGACCCGGACCGCGGGCTGGAGCTGCAGCTCGCGCTGCGGCTGCACCGGCTGGGCACACCGCGAACGGAGGGGACACCGTGACCGACCGCCGTACCGACCCGACCACCGACCGCAGCACCGACCTCACGACCGTCGCGGCGGGGCTCGACGCCGAGGACCCGCTCGCCGGGTACCGCGACCGGTTCCTGCCCGCCGACGGCGTCGTCGCCTACCTCGACGGGAACTCCCTCGGCCGCCCGCTGCGGGCGACGGCCGAGCGCATGGAGCGGTTCGTGCGCGCGGACTGGGGCACCCGGCTGATCCGCGGCTGGGACGAGGGCTGGGTCGACCGGCCGCGCAGCCTGGGGGACCGGATCGGGTCGGCCGCGCTCGGCGCCGCGCCGGGGCAGGTCGTCGTCGCCGACTCCACGACCGTGCTGCTCTACAAGCTGGCCCGGGCCGCCGTCGACCAGCAGGCGGCGGCGGGGCGCCGCGAGATCGTCGTGGACACCGACAACTTCCCGACCGACCGTTACGTGCTCGAGGGCATCGCCGCCGAGCGCGGCGCGGTCCTGCGGTGGATCACCTCCGACCCGGCGGCGGGCGTGACGCCCGAGCAGGTCGCGGCCGTCGTCGGGCCGGACACGGCGCTGGTGCTGCTGTCCCACGTCGCCTACCGCTCCGGGTTCCTCGCCGACGCGCCCGCGATCACCCGGACCGCCCACGACGCGGGTGCCCTGGTGCTCTGGGACCTCTCGCACTCGGTCGGGTCGGTCCCGGTCCGGCTCGACGCCTGGGGCGCCGACCTCGCCGTCGGCTGCGGCTACAAGTACCTGGGCGGCGGGCCGGGCGCACCGGCGTTCGGCTACCTCGCCGCCCGGCACACCACGACGCTGCGCCAGCCGATCACCGGCTGGTTCGGCCACCGCGCGCCGTTCGCGATGGGCCCCGGCCACGAACCGGCGCCCGACGTGCGCGCCCTGCTGTCCGGCACCCCGCCGGTGCTGGCGTCGGTGCCGCTGGAGTGCGGTGTGGAGCTGCTGGAGCAGGCCGGGATCGACGCCGTCCGCGCCAAGTCGGTGCGGCTCACCAGGTTCGCCCTCGACCTCGCCGACACCCTGCTCGCCCCGCACGGCGTCACCGTGGCCTCACCGCGCGACCCGGACCGCCGCGGCGGGCACGTCACGCTGCGCCGCGAGGACTTCGCGCAGGTCAACGCCCGGCTGTGGGAGCGGGGGGTCATCCCGGACTTCCGGGCCCCGGACGGCATCCGGATCGGGCTGGCGCCGCTGTCGACCTCGTTCGCCGAGGTCCTCGCCGGGATGACCGCGCTCGCCGAGGAGGTCGCCCGGTGAGCGACGACGGGACGAGCACCCGGGTGCCGGTCGCGCAGCACCCCCGCAGCCGCCCCGAGCACCACGACGACTGTTCATCGTCGAGCACCGGACCTCGGAGCTGTGGCTGAAGCCGGTCCTGCACGAGCTGGGCAGCGCACCCTCGCCGAGCAGTGGTCGGCGACGCCGTCGGGGTACGTGCAGGTCCGCGGCCCGCTCGCACCTCGTGCTCCACGCCGTGCCGACGGCGATGCAGCGGGCCCTCACGGCGCCTGCGCGCCCCGCCGCGCGGGTGCCGGCTCAGTCGGTCGGGGCGTCGACCCCGGTCCCGGCGTCGTCCGGCTCCCCGGCGCCCCCGACCGGTTCCGCCTCGGCCGCGCCCTCGGACGTCGTGTCCGCGGACTCCGCGCGGTCGGCCTCGGTGTCACCGGCGTCGATCCGCTGGCCGAGCACCCGTTCCTCGAGCTCGTCGAGCGCGCGTTCCGGGTCGATCGGGGGACTCGCGCGGCCGGTGTCGTTCTCGTCGTCGCTCATCCGACGGGGATACCCGGACGCACGGGTGCCCATTCCGGGCGCGGGAGGCTCAGAGCCCGACGGTCGGCTGGTCCAGGCGGACCCGGGCCAGACGCTCCACCAGCTCGGGCAGCGCGCCCACCGGACTGCCGCGCAGATCGTCACAGGCCTGTGCGACGGCGGCGACCACGGCGTCCCGGCTGATGGCCGGGCCGAGTTCGTCGAGCAGCCGGCTGACCGCGTCGGTGGCCAGGGCGAGGTCCGGCGTCACCCCAGGCCACCGGCGGCCCGGCGGCAGGTGCACGTCCGACGGCGACACGAACGGAGCCCGGAACGGATACCCATCTGCGTGTCGGTCATGACGATCCTTCCGTCGGTCTCCACTCGGCCGAGGGGTGGTTACCCCGGGAACGGGTACCTCAATCGCGTCGGGACGGGTGAAACCGCGACCCGCCGCTGGTCGGGGAGGACACCACCGCCGCACCGCCGTCGGACGACCGAGTCAGGCCCGGTCCCGTCCGCCCCGTCCCCGCGGCGGGTCGAGCAGGCCGTGGTGCAGGGCCCGCAGGACCGCGCGGGTCCGGTCCCGCGTCCCCAGCTTCGCCAGCACGCTGGACACGTGGTTCTTCACCGTGCCCTCCGCCAGCACGAGGACCTGCGCGATCTCCCGGTTGCTGTGCCCGGCCGCGAGCAGCCGCAGCACCTCGACCTCGCGGGCCGACAGGTCCTGCGGGGCGAGACCGGACACGTCGTCGGACGGGGGCGGGCCCTCGCGCACCGCCCGCAGCAGCCGGTCGGTGACGGCCGGGCTGATCAGGGTGCCACCGCCGGCGAGGGTCCGCACCGCACCGACGAGCTGGTCCAGGGTCACGTCCTTGAGCAGGTAGCCGCGGGCCCCGGCGCGCAGCGCGGACAGGACCAGCTCGTCGTCGTCGAAGGTGGTGAGGACGAGCACCGGCACGTCGAGCCCGCGCGAGCGCAGCTCGGCCAGCGCCCACAGCCCGTCGTGACGCGGCATGCGCAGGTCCAGCAGCACCACGTCCGGGTCGTGCTCGGCGACGGCGGCCACCCCCTCCGCGCCGTCCCCGGCCTCGGCGACGACCTCGACGCCACCGGCCAGGCCGAGGAGCCCGCGGATGCCGTGGCGGACCAGGGTCTGGTCGTCGACGAGCACGACCCGGACCGTCCCGGCCCCCGGTCCGGCACCGCCCGGGTCCGCACCGGCCCTCACGGCAGCACCGCGGTCACGGCGAAGCCGCGCGGTGCGGCCGGGCCCCAGTCGACCGACCCGCCGAACGCCCCGGCCCGCTCGGCCAGGCCGCGCAGCCCGTTCCCGGGGACCGCGCCGGCGGCGGCACCCCGGCCGTCGTCGCGGGCGGACAGCCGCAGGCCGCCGCCGGGGACGGGGGACAGGTCGATCCACACGGTGTCGGCGTCGCCGTGCCGGATGGCGTTGGTGAGGATCTCCTGCACGCAGCGGACCACCGCGACGGTGCGCTCCTCGTCGGCGGCGACCCCGTCGGCGACGCGCACGTGCACCACCGGGCGGGGCAGCTGCTCGCCGATCCGCTCCAGGGTGGCGGCCAGGTCGGGGGCGCGGCTGCGCAGCTGCCCGACGGTCGTGCGGACGTCGGCGAGCAGGTCGCCGGCCAACGCGCGGGCCCGCGCGACGTGCCCGCCCGGGTCGTCGCCGGTGTGCGTCGCGATCTCCAGCTCCAGGGCGAGCGCGGTGAGCTGGTGCCCGACGAGGTCGTGCA
The DNA here is from genome assembly GCF_040105315.1 of Pseudonocardia tropica. Lineage (NCBI taxonomy): Bacteria > Bacillati > Actinomycetota > Actinomycetes > Pseudonocardiales > Pseudonocardiaceae > Pseudonocardia > Pseudonocardia tropica. The sequence goes on along the minus strand of NZ_JBEDNP010000004.1, from coordinate 412,071 downwards.
GCTCCCGGGAGATCCGCAACCGCTCCTGGGCCCGGCTGGTCTCGGCGAGCGCGGCGCCCGCGGCCGCGAGCTCGGCGTGCGCGGCGGCGAGGCGTCGTCGCGACGCCTCCTCGCGGTGCAGCGCCACGATGAGCAGCACCGAGGCGCTCTGCAGCAGCAGGTAGATCGCGCCGGTGACGGCCGCGACCTGCACCGACCCGCCCGCGACCAGCGCCGCCGCCGCGGCCACCCCGACGTTGCCGACGACGATCGCGGCGGTCACCGGGCGCCGCAGGTGGTAGGTGGAGACGGACGCGGTGACGACCAGGAAGATCGGCAGCCAGCCGAACTGCGCGCCGAGCAGGACCAGCGACGCCGAGGCGAGCACCATCAGCGCGAGCAGCGCGCGGACCGCGACCACCCCGACGACCTCGTCCAGCCAGCCCCCCACCACCAGCGCGAGGAGGAACACGGCGTAGGCGGCCCACCACAGCCACGGTGGGCCGAGGGGGCTCGCGACCCCGGCGGCCTGCTCCAGCGCCACCGGGACGGCGAGGATGCCGCACAGGGCGGTCATGATGAGCCCGGCCACGACGTTCGGGTCGATCCGGCGCATACCGGACACGGTAGGGCACGGTGCGGCGCGGGCACCGGTGCCGGAAGTCATGGCCCGGGGTCACGACGTCCGGCACTGACCCCGGACCCCGTCCGGCCGCCACCGTGGACGGCATGGATGCGATCGAGGTGCACCGGCTGCACAAGCGCTACGGCGACACGGTGGCCGCCGACGGGGTCGACCTGTCGGTGCCCGCGGGGTCGGTCGTCGGGCTGCTCGGACCCAACGGTGCCGGCAAGACGACGACCGTCGAGTGCGTCGCGGGACTGCGGGTCCCCGACTCCGGCACGGTGCGGGTGCTCGGGCTCGACCCGCGCCGCGACCGCCGCGCCGTGCGTGCGGTCCTGGGGGTGCAGCTGCAGGAGGCGGCCCTGCACGACATGCTCACGGCCGCCGAGCTCGTGCGCCTGCACCGGTCCCTGCACCGCACCGGTCGGGACCCGGCGGAGCTGCTCGACGCGGTCGGGTTGTCCGCGCAGGCCGGGACCCGCTTCGACCGGCTCTCCGGCGGCCAGGCGCAGCGCCTGTCGGTGGCGCTCGCGCTGGTCGGGGCACCCCGGGTGGTGGTCCTCGACGAGCTGACCACCGGCCTGGACCCGGCGTCCCGGGAGACCGTGCTCGACCTGGTGCGCGACCTCGCCGGCGACGGTGTCGCGGTGCTGCTGGTCAGTCACCGGATGGACGAGGTCGAACGGCTCTGCGACCGGGTGCTGCTGCTCGACGCCGGCCGGGTCGTCGCCGACGCGAGCCCGGCCGGGCTCGTCGCGGCCGCCGGGCTCGGGGAGTACGTCCGGTTCCGGACCGACTCCGGGTTCGACCGGGCGGCACTGCTCGCCCTGCCCGGTGTCGCGGAGGTCTCGCGGGTCGGGCACGAGGTCACCGTGACCGGCGGGGGCGGGCTCCTCGGACCGGTCGGTGCCGAGCTCGTCCGGCAGGGCGTCGTCGCCACCGGGCTGCGTGCGGAGCGCCCCGGCCTCGACGAGGCGTTCCTGGCGCTCACCGGGCACCGGGGCCGCGAGGACCGCCCGGCGACGGCGCCGGAGGTGGCGGCGTGAACGCCCCGGTCCGGTCCGGGCTGCCGCTCGCCGGGTGGCGGGCGCTCGTCGCCGCCGAGCTCAGGATGGTCGCCCGGGACACCGCGGGCCTGGTGGTCCCGCTGGTGCTGCCGCTGCTGATCCTGGTGATGGTCGGCGCGACGGCGCCGGACCTGCCCCCGGACGTGCTCGGCGGCCGCTCGGTGGTGGAGGTCGTCGGGCTCCCGATCGCGATCGCCACGGTGCTCGCCCTGGTCGGCATGGTGAACGTGCCGAGCTTCGTGGCGGCCTACCGGCGCAGCGGGGTGCTGCGCCGGCTCGGGGTCACCCCGGCGGGCCCGGCGCCGGTACTGGTCGCGCAGGCGGTGGTCGGCGTCGGGCAGGTCGCGGCCGGTGTCGGCGTCGCGCTGGCGGTCGCGGTGCCGGCGTTCGGTGCTCGGATGCCCGCCGCGCCGTGGACGGCGCTGGGCGGGCTGGTCCTGGCCACGGCGGCGTTCTTCGCGGTGGGGGCGCTGGTCGCGGCGCTGGCCCCGACGGCGAACGCGGCCGTCGCGGGCGGGGTCCTGCTGTTCTTCGGCACCGGGCTGCTCGGCGGCATGTTCGGCGACCCGCGGAGCCTGCCCGGCCCGCTCGCCGAGATCGGCCGGACCCTGCCCTACGGCGCGACGTCGGAGCTGCTCGGGACGGCGTGGCGCGGGGTCCCGCCGGACACCGGCGCCGTCGTCGGGCTGGTCGTCGCGGTGCTGGTCGGCGCGGTGGGCGCGATCCGGTTGTTCCGCTGGGACCGCTGAGGAGGGCCCCGTTCGGTCCGCGGGACCGAACGGGGCGCCGATCTTCGGTCCCGACGACCGAGGAATCGCGGGCCGATCTCCCTAACGTCCGCTCACAACATCCCGTCAGAGCCGACGCGAGGAGGAGCCCGATGCGGACCTACGCACTGTCCGAACCGGTGAACGGTGAACACACCTGGCACGACGGCAAGCGCTACGCCTGGCTGCTGGGCCTGCTGGTCCCGGTCCTGCCGTTCCTCGCGATCGGTCTGCACCTGGCCACCGGCTGGTCGGTGGCGCTGTGGCTGGGTCCGATCGTCGTGCTCGGCATCGTCCCGACGATCGACCTGTTCGCGGGCAAGGACCCGACGAACCCGCCGGACGAGGTGATGGAGGAGCTGGAGGAGGACCGCTACTACCGCTGGGTCACCTACGCCTACCTCCCGCTGCAGTACGCGGGCCTGTTCGCCGGGATGTCCTACATCGCCACGGCCGGGGCGCCGGTCGTCGGCGACATCGGTCTCGCGGTCACGCTCGGCACCGTCGCCGGCGTCGCCATCAACACCGCCCACGAGCTGGGCCACAAGCGCGAGGACGTGGAGCGCTGGGCCGCCAAGATCGCGCTCGCCCCGGCGTTCTACGGCCACTTCTACGTCGAGCACAACCGCGGCCACCACGTGCGCGTCTCCACCCCGGACGACCCGGCATCGGCCCGGATGGGCGAGAGCTTCTACCGGTTCTGGCCGCGCACCGTGTTCGGGTCGCTGACCAGCGCCTGGCGCCTGGAGCGCAAGCGCTACGCCCGCCGCGACCGGCACCCGTTCCGGATCGGCAACGACGTCCTCAACGCCTGGCTGATGTCGGTGCTGCTGTGGGGCGCGATCATCGCGCTGTTCGGCTGGGGCGTGCTGCCCTACCTGCTGGTCCAGGCCGTCTTCGGGTTCACCCTGCTCGAGCTGGTGAACTACATGGAGCACTACGGGATGCTGCGCCAGAAGGTCGGCCCGCCGGACCGCCGCCGCTACGAGCGCGTGCTGCCCGAGCACTCCTGGAACTCCAACAACATCGCCACCAACGTGCTGCTCTACCACCTGCAGCGACACTCCGACCACCACGCGAACCCGGTCCGCCGGTTCCAGACGCTGCGCGACTTCCCGGAGGCCCCGGTCCTGCCGACCGGCTACACCGGGATGATGCTGGCCGCGACCGTCCCGCCGGTGTTCCGCCGGCTGATGGACCCGCTGGTGGTGGCCCACTACGACGGCGACCTGCGCTACGCCAACCTGCAGCCCGGCAAGCGCGAGACGCTGCTCGCCGCGTACCCGCCGCCCGCCGACCCGACACCGGTCGCCGACACCGCCGCCGACGTCACCCGTCGCGCGCAGAGCGACGCCGTCACCGCGGCCCGCTGCCCCGGCTGCGGCCACACCTACGAGGTCGCCGCGGGCAACGAGGCCGAGGGCTTCCCGGCGGGCACGCCGTGGTCGCAGATCCCCGACGACTGGTGCTGCCCGGACTGCGGGGTCCGCGAGAAGGTCGACTTCGTCGCGCTGACCACCGAGGAGGTCTGATGCGCATCGTCGCCGACCTCGACTCCTGCCAGGGCATCGGGATGTGCGAGGCCATGGCCGACGGCTGGTTCGAGGTGGGGGAGGACGACGTGGTCGTCGTCCGCGACGAGCACCCGCCCGAGTCCGAGCGGGCCCACGTGGACGCCGCCGTCCGCGCCTGCCCCGCCCGCGCACTGGCCCTGGAGAACTGAGCACCGGGCCGCGACGCCCGCCCGGCACCGGATCCCCGGAGCCGGGGGGGCGTCGCGCTACGGTCGGTCCCGTGTCGACGGTGACCGCCCTGCTCGCCCGCCTCGCCACCGAGGTCCGCGACGACGTCGAGGCGCTCGGTGCGCGGGTGCTCGTCGAGATCGACGCCGGGCTGCCCGAGCTCGGCCGCGACCCCCGCGTGCGCGAGCTGCTGGTCGCCACCGTGCAGGGGTCGCTGGAGGGGGCGCTGGTCGTGCTGACCGGCCGGGCCCCGGACGACGTGCCGCTGCCCCCGGTCGCCGGGGAGCTCGCCCGCCGACTCGCCCAGCAGGGGGTCCCGGTCACGGTCGTCCTGCGGGCCTACCGGCTGGGCCAGTCGGTGTTCCAGCAGGAGCTCATCGGCCGCATCGCCGGGTCCGGGCTGGGGACCACCGAGGTCGGCGACGCCGTCCGGGCGCTGACCGCGGTCGCCTTCGGCTACGTCGACCGGGTCTCCGAGGAGATGGTCGCGGTCCACCAGGCCGAACGCGACGGCTGGGTCCGCCGCCGCGACGCCGCCCGGCTCGCGATGGTCGACGCCGTGCTCGCCGGGCGCGGCGGCACCGTCACCGAGGTCGAGGCGACGCTCGGGCACCCGGTCGCGGGGGAGCACCTGGCCGCGGTGCTCTGGGTCGACCCGGACGCCCCCGACCCCGGCCGGGCCCTGGAACGTGCCGTCGCCGACGTCGGCGCCGCCCTCGGCTGCACCCGCGCCCCGCTCGTCGTCGCCCCGGACGCGGCCACCTCCTGGGCCTGGTACCCGGGCGCGGGCGGGCCGGTGACCCTGCCGCCCGGACCGGTGTCGGTCGCGCTCGGCGGCCCCGGCCGCGGCCTCGACGGTTTCCGCGGCGCGCACCGCCGGGCCCGCCGGGTGCAGCAGGTGGTCACCGCCGCCGCTCCCGCCGCCCGGCTCCCGGTCACCACCGCCGACGACCTCGGCCCGCTGCTGCTGCTCGACGCGGGCACCGACCTGCTCGCCGACCGGATCGCCGAGATCCTCGGCGACCTCGCGATCGACGACGAGCAGCACGCCCGGCTCCGCGACACCCTCGCCGCCTACCTGCGCGGCGGCGGCAGCCTCGCGGCCGCGGCGACCGAGCTGCACCTGCACAAGAACACGGTGCAGTACCGCCTGCGCCGCGCCGAGGAGGTGCGGGGCCGGCCCCTCGGCGACGACCGGCTCGACGTCGAGGTGGCCCTGCTGGCCTGCCGGATCCTCGGGGCGACCGTGCTGCGCCCGGCCGACTGACCGGCTCCGCGCCGACCCGCCGGCCGCGCCGATCCGCCGGCCGCGCCGACCCGCCGGCCGCGCCGATCCGCCGGCCGCGCCGATCCGCCGGCCGCGTGGTGGTGATCCATCGGACGCGCGGTGATCCGCTTCGCGCGCGCGTCCGGACACGCGCGCACCGCGGATCTCCGCGCGCACTGCGGATCTCCGCGCGCACTGCGGATCTCCGCGCGTGCGGCGGATCATGCCGCCCTGGGGAGGCGGTGCGCGACGGCGGCGAAGTCCTCGAGGTCGTCCCAGGTCCAGCGCACGACCGTCCGCACACCGGGCCGGGAACGCAGGGCGTCCTCGCGCTGCTTCTCCCGGACGACGGTGTCGGCCGCGCTCTCGCCCGGGCGTCCCCTCCGCCCGTACTTCCCCCGGCCGTCGAACTCGCCGACCACCCCGTGGTCGGGCCACCAGAAGTCGACGATCCCGATCCGGCGGCCCCCGTCGTCGTGCACCGGGTGCTGCAGCACGGGCCGCGCCACGTGCAGGCGGGCCATCCGGACGCGGCTGCGTGACTCGCCGGGCCCGTCCGCGCGGGCGTCGGCGAAGGCGACGACCGCCCGGGCCCGGCCGACGCCGTGGCGCCCGCAGGCCGCGAGCACCGCGTCGCGCAGCCGGTCCGGCGTGACGAGGTGGCGGTGCAGGGCCGCGTCGGCGACGGCCACGGCGCTCTCGAACGGCGCGGTGCGGGCCAGGTCGACGACGGTGCGGGCCACCGACGTCGTCGGGATGCCGCGGACGTCGACGACGTCGTCGGCGGGCAACGGGGAGGCGTGCACGCGCAGCCGCGGTCCGCCGCGCCCGCCGGACACGCGGTCCCGGGTCACATGCACCGTGGTCAGGGGCACGCCCCAGACCGGCAGGCCGTGTCGTACGGCGGCGGACGGGCCGCTGACCACGGCCCCGGGGGCGAGCGTCGGGAACGTCGCCTCCACCAGGGTCGCGTGCCGCGTCGAGGCGAACCGCAGGCGCTCGTCGCCGGTCTCCAGGTACACGCCGGGTCGCAGCCCGGTCCAGCGACCGGTGCGCAGGGCGGCGCGGATCTCGGCCTCGGTCGTCCCGAGTCTCAGCAGCTCGCGACGCAGCAGCGGTTCGTCCACGGCCCCGACCCTGCCCGCGCCCGGCGCCCGCGCCGGAGCGTATCCGCCACCTGTGGAGCATTCCCGCGATTGTGGACGGGCACCCGGTGATCGCTGTTCCGCGCGGTGATCCGCTCGGCGCGCGCGTCTGGACACGCGCGCGGAGCGGATCACCGCGCCGGGTGCGGATCACCGCGCGGGGTGCGGATCACCGCGCGGGGTGCGGATCACCGCGCGGGGTGCGGATCACCGCGCGGGGTGCGGATCACCGCACGCGCAGCGGATCAGTGCGCGCGCAGCGGATCAGTGCGCGAGCGGCGGATCGGCGCGCGGGCGTTGGATCACCGCGTGGGCGGCGGAGCTCTGTGGCAGCGGCGGACCGGCGCGGGCGCGGCGGGGCCGGGCGGGCGGTGGGTCAGAGCTCGCCCGCGAGCACCTCGTGGCCGCGCAGCCGGGGCAGCCGCAGCACGACGGCGTCGCGGTCGTCGCGGGTGGGGCGGGTGCAGTGCGGGCAGCGGACCCCGGCGGCGTCGCCGTGGCGGGCGGCGCGGCACAGGGGCACGACGGTGGCCGGAGCGGGTGCCTCGTGAGCAGGCATCGGCGTACCCCCGGGACGTCGTCGTCGTGTGGTCACCCCAGGTTAGCGCAGTCGGTGTGGCCCCCGTCACCCCGTCGTCGTCACGCCGCGGTCGGCGAGGTGGGTGCGGTAGAGGCCGGCGTGCCGGTCCGCGGCCGCCGTCCAGGTGTGGGCGGCGGCCAGCGCGCGACCGGCGGCCGCCCGCCGCGGGTCGGGGACGGCCAGCGCGTCGGCGAGCGCGGCGGCGAACCCGGCCGCGTCGCGGGCGAACCGTGCCGCGTCGCCGAACACCTCGCGCAGCACCGGCAGGTCCCGGGTCACCAGCGGGACCCCGGCGGCCAGTGCCTCCATCGCGGCCAGGCCGAAGCCCTCCTTGGCCGACGGGAACGCGAACGCCGCCGCGCCCGCCATCAGGCCGGGCAGCGCGTCGTCGTCGACGGGGCCGAGGATCTCCGGGATCACACCCAGCTCGTCGGCCCGGTCGAGCACCCGGGTGCGGTAGTCGCGGTAGTCGAACAGCGTCTCGCCGCCGCCGATCACCAGGCGTGTCCCCGGGTCGAGCAGTGCCATCGCCTCGACCAGGTCGGCGGTGCCCTTGCGCGGCTCGATCCCGCCGACCGAGAGCACGTAGCGGCCGAACCGGTCCCGCCACGGCGCACCGGCGCCGGTGTCGGCGGCCCGGGCGAACCGGGCGGCGTCGACGCCGTTGCCGATCACCGTCGCCTCCCGGCCCCAGCCGGAGCGCACCTCCGCGGCGACGGCCCGGGACACGCACACCAGCGCCGTCGGGTGCACGATCGCGCGTTCGTGGCAGGCGGCCAGCTCGGGGGTGCTGAACTCGTCGAGGTGGTGCACGGTGCGCAGCAGCGAGCCGTAGCCGTGCGTGCGGCCCTCGGCGTTGGCGGACAGGCAGTCCTGGGCGTGCCGCACGTCGACCGCGGGGGCGTCGGCCAGCCCGGCGGCCAGCAGGTCGACCGAGCGGAGGATGCGGGCGCCGACGGTCTCGCCGTCGATCTCCGGAACCGGGACCAGGTGCACCGCGACGCGGGGGTCGACGGCCCGGAAGAAGCCGGTGTCCCCGCCGCGGGCCAGGGAGAACACCGCGACCTCGTGCCCGGCGGCGGCGAGCGCCTCGGCCAGCGCGAGGGTGTGCACGACCCCGCCGCGCGGCTTGGTGGAGTAGGTGGACAGCCGGATCCGCACCGCTCAGCCCCGGTACAGGTCGGGTCGGCGTTCCTTGAGGTGGTGCAGCACCGCGCGGGCGGAGCCGATCATCTCCTCGGGCTCGACGTCGGCGACGGCGAGCCCGCCCTTGGACCAGGTGCGGGCCAGGATGTCCCCGCCCGGCCCGACGACCTTCGCCCGGCCCAGGAAGTGCAGCGATCCGTTGCGCCCGCTCTGGTTCGCCGACAGCAGCAGCACCTGGTTCTCCGCGGCGCGGGACTGGTCGTAGAGGTCGAACAGCCGGGCCTGGCGGTCCTGCGCCATCCGGGGTGCCCGGTTGGTCAGCGAGGTCGGCCAGGCCGACAGGCACGCCAGCAGCTGCGCGCCGTCGAGCGCGAGCGAGCGGGCCGACTCGGGGAAGGTCTTGTCGTGGTCGATGAGCATCCCCATCCGGCCGGCGGGGGTGTCGAACGCGGTGAACCCGTCCCCGGCGGCGAACAGCCCGGCGACACCCGCGGGCTGGTGCACCTTGCGGTGCCTGCCGAGCACGCCGTCCCCGGTCAGGCAGACCGCCGAGTTCCAGCGCACCCCCGGCTCGGGGCCGGCCTCGCAGAACCCGACGCACACCACCATCTCCCGGGCGAGCGCGGCGACCGCGCGCACCTCGGGGCCGTCCGGGTCGAGCTCGGGCGGCAGCACCGCGCCGTCGTCCGGGTCGGCGGGGTCGGGGCTGCGCAGGTCGTGCACGTAGCCGCCGAGCGCGCCGTCGGGCAGCACCAGCACGCGCACGCCCTGCTCCCGGGCGTGCGCGACGATCACGCCGATCCGCTCCAGGTCGAACGCGACGTCCCGGGTGAAGTTCGCGGCCGCCGCGGCGACGCGCACCTCACACCCCCGCGCGGACCGGGCCCGGCCCGTAGGCCGCCGGGCGGCGGTCGCGCAGGTGCCCCATCACCCGACGGGCGGCGTCGACGGAGGCGTCGACGTCGACGGTGGCGACGGCCAGACCGGCCTCGCTGCCGGTGGCCGCGAGCACCTCGCCCCCCGGGTCGACGATCTTGGCGTTCGCCACCAGCTGCATGTCGCCGAAGGTACCGGCCTGGTTCGCCGAGACCCAGACGAACTGGTTCTCCAGCGCGCGGGAGCGGTCGTGCAGGTCGAAGCGGCGTGCCCACCGGTCCTCGGCGAGCACCGGGGCCCGGTTCGTCCGCGACGCCGGCCACGCCGACAGGCACAGCACGGTCCGGGCGCCGTCGTCGGCCAGCGCGCGGGCCGCCTCCGGGAACGCCTTGTCGTAGCAGATCATCATGCCGGTGCGGCCGTACGGCGTGTCGAACGCGGCGAACCGGTCGCCCGCGGCGTAGCTGGAGTTCTCGTTGATCGGCTGGTGCACCTTGCGGTGCCGCCCGAGCACCCCGTCCCCGGTGACGGCGACGCAGGAGTTGTAGGGCCGCCCGCCGGACGCGGCGTCCCCGGTCTCGCAGTACCCGGCGGCGACGACCATGTCCCCGGCCAGGGCGGCCAGCCGCGTGATCTCCGGCCCGTCCGGGTCGAGCTGCGGCGGCCGGTCGGCGGGGGTGCCGGGCACGTCGTGCAGCGACGAGAGGTACCCGCCCATCGCCGCCTCGGGCAGCGCGAGGACCTGCACCCCGGCCGCGCGGGCGCGGGCGATCGTGGCGGCGATCCGGGCGAAGTCCTCGTCGAGGTCGCGGACGAAGCCCTGCGCGGCGGCGCCGAACGTCGTGGGCGTCATCGGGTCTCCTCGGGGTGGGGGACGGGGCTGCCGGCGCGGCCCATGCCGGTGACACCCGCGGTGACGGCCTCGGTCTGCTCGCCGTCGGGCCAGCGCAGCCGGACCCCGGCACCGGCGACGAGCTCGCCGCACTCGGCGGACACCGCGGGGCCGGCGTCGGGGGCGGGGGAGCCCGGGTCGTCCGCGGTGAGCAGGCCGAACCCGGGGAAGCAGGTGAACCAGTCGCCCGCGGTGGCGCCGTCCGGGCGGGGGACGGCGGCGACGTCGAGCACGGCGCCGACCCCGGAGGCCTCGGCGAGCATGCCGAGGGTCCCGGCGAGCCCGGCCATCGACACGTCCTTCGCCGCGGCCGGGCGGTGCGGTGCGTCCGGGCCGATGGCGCCGACGGTCGCGGCCAGCTCGGCGCGGGTGCGTGAGGTCGTCGAGTCCCACTGGCGTCCGGTGTAGCCGGGCCGCCAGCCGCCGCCGAGGTCGGCGGTGAGCCGGACCCGGTGCCCGGCGCGCCCGCCACCGGCGGGGACGGGCCGGTCGGTGCGCCCGAGCGCGGTCAGCGACAGCGCCGCGGGCACGTCGAGCTGGGTGTGCCCGCCGAGCAGCGGGACACCGTAGGCGGCGGCCGCGTCGCGCACGCCGCTCAGCACGCGGTGGGCGAAGGAGGCGTCCCGGGCGCCGACGGCGTCGAGCAGCCCGACCGGGGCGGCGCCCATCGCGGCGAGGTCGTTGACGTTGACCAGCACCCCGGCCCAGCCCGCCCACTCCGGGTCGCGCTCGACCATGGCGGGCACGATCGCGTCGCAGCAGGCCACCAGGTCGCTGCCCGGGACGGGGGCGCCGTCGTCGCCGACGAACCCGGCCGGGCCGACGCCGCCGAGCAGCGCACCCAGCGGGGCCTTGGTGGCGACGACGAGGTCCTGGACGCGGGTCACCGGCCACCGCATCGTGACGTGCGGGGCCCCGGCGACCACACGGTCGCGCACCCGTGACCAGCCGAGCCGCTCGAACAGGACCGCGCCCGCGGCCTGCACGTCGGCGTCGAAGCGCAGGGCGCCCGCGGCCTCGGCGCGCGCGCAGGCGGCGCGGACCAGCGCGGCGCCGACCCGCACACCGGTGCGACGGCGCGCGGCGGGCGCCACGACCAGCCTGCTGCCGGTCCACCACCCGATGTCGGGGTGGGCCGCCCGGGCGGGGCCGAGGCGCACCCCGCCGAGCAGGGTCCCGTCGGCGTCGTGGGCGAGCAGGACGACGACGCGCGGGTCGGCGTCGTGGTCGTCGAGGTCGGCGGTGGGCCGGTCGGGGAACAGGCCCTGCTCGACGCAGAACACCGCGCGGCGCAGCGCCCGGTACCCGGCGACGCCGGGGTCGCGCGCGTCGTCGGCGCGGGCCTCGCGGACCGTCACCGCCGGTGCGTCGCCGGTGCGGGCCGGGCGGCCGCCGAGCAGCTCGTCGGCGATCCAGCGCGGCGCGGGGGTCAGGTGGCGGGGCGCCCCGGTCACGAAGCGGGGGCGCGGGTCGGTGGTGCTCATGCTCAGCCCCCCGCCGCGGACAGCGCGCTGCACGCCCCGCAGGCCGCGCAGCCGGCGGCCTGGTCGGCGCCGCGCATCCCGGCGGCGCGGAGCACCACGGCGACCCGGCCGGTGACGTGGGCGAGCAGGTCCGGGTCGGGGGCGGGCACCCCGTCGGCGAACGCGAGGGTGCCGGGCAGCGGCCGGTAGGGGACGACGAACGGGTACACCCCGGCCGCGACCAGCTCCGCGGCGCCGGCGACGAGCTCGTCGGGGTCCTCGCCGAGGCCGACGATGAGGTAGGTCGACACGGCGTTCGGGCCGAACACCCGCACGGCCTCGTCCCAGGCCGCCCGGTACTGGGACAGCCCGACGGTGGCCTTGCCGGGCATCCAGCGGCGCCGGACGTCGTCGTCGAGGGACTCGACGTGGATGCCGATCGCGTCGGCGCCCGCGGCCACCAGCTCGGCGAGCACACCGAGGTCGTCGGGGGCGGGCGGCTCGCACTGGACCTGGACCGGCAGCGCGGGGACGCGCTCCCGGATCGCGCGCACGCAGCGCAGCAGGTGCCGGGCGCCGCGGTCCCGGCCGTTGGAGGTGCCGGTGGTCAGCACCATCTGGCGCACCCCGTCCAGGCGGACCGCGGCCTCGGCGACCTCGGCGAGCTGGTCGGGGGTCTTCACCGCCGTCGTCGCGCCGGAGGCCAGGGACTGCTCGATCGCGCAGAACCGGCAGCGGTCGGCCTCGCCGTAGCGCACGCAGGTCTGCACCACCGTGGAGGCGAGCACGTCGTCGCCGTGCAGACGGGCGATCTTCTCGTAGGGCACGCCGTCGGCGGTGGTGAGGTCGTAGAACGCCGGCCGGGCGACGGTGTCGACCGCGACGCCCATGTCGGTCACGCCGCCGCCGGGCTCGCGGCGCAGCAGCCGCCCGTCCCGCAGCCGGTACGGGGAGTCGGCGACGATCGGGACGGTGGTCGCCAGCCCGTCGACGAGCACGTGCCCGTCGGCGGACGGTCCCGCCCCGCCGGGGCGGCGCAGCGGGATGACCGAGCCGAGGTCGGTGACGCCGGAGGGCCGGTCGGGCCCGGTGCCGGTGTCGGGGTCGAGCGCCACGCCGCGGACGGCGAGCTCGGCGCGGGCCCGCAGACCGGGCTCGGTACGGGACGGTGCGGACATGCGGGCGGACCTCCGGGTGCGACGGGCCGGGTGCGGCGGGGACGGGACCGCCCGTGCCCGGACCGGCCGGGATGCAGCCCGTGGCCGAGGCGCCGGGCTGCATCCCGGGACGGATCCGGGACGCGATGGCGTCCCGTCGTCGTCAGAGCTGGTAGGTCGAGTTGATGATCGCGCCCTTGCGGGCGTAGTGGATGAGCGCGTCCTGGACGTCGAGCGGGTGCGTCGGGATGACGCCTTCGATCAGGTCCTCCTCGCGGGCACCGTGCAGCGACAGCCCGAAGCGGCAGCAGAACACCTTGCCGCCCTCGCTCATGAACGTCTTGAGCTGGTCGTTGATGTTGTGCTCGCCGGGGAACGCCGACGTCCCGGTCGTCGGGAAACCGCGGGTGGCCAGGCAGTTCAGCGAGCCGGGGCCGTAGAAGTACATGGCCGACTCGAATCCCTTGCGCAGCGCGCGGGTCGCCTGCAGCACGGCCACGAAGCTGACCGAGGACTCGTGCGCGATGCCGTGCACCAGGGTGAAGTAGGTCTCGCCGTCCTCGGCCTGCAGGTCCGGGAAGACCTTCGTCCCGCCGTAGATGCTCGAACCCTCGGGCAGCGAGGGGTGCGGGATCTCCTCGAGGCTCTTCTTCTCGATGTCGGACAGCTCGGCGCTGGTCATGGGGATGCTCCTCGTGGTGTGACGGATCCACGCCGGGAATACGGGTGCGTGGGAGCGCCGGGGGAGGGAGAATGCGAGGGAATCGGGTCCCACCGTTTCCGGCGAGCACTACGACACCAGTGATCTGTTGCGGGAACGTTGAGAGCGGACTACGACGACAATTCCGGATACGTTCTTTGTGACCGTCGTGTTGCGTAACACGGGGCAATGCTGCCGTCGTCCGAACGACACGGTCCGGTAATGCGACAGGTCGACCGTGGGGCCGTTCCGCTGATCCCCCACGAGGAGGCCCCATGACCGCGGTGATCCGGCGCGAGGACCGGCGCACCCCCCCGGCCGAGCTGGACGGCGAGCACCGGACGGTGGTCGTCGTCGGCGGCGGGCAGGCGGGGCTGTCGATGAGCCGCTGCCTGGACGTGCGCGGCATCGACCACCTCGTGCTCGAACGCGACGTCGTCGCCTCGTCCTGGAAGCGGCACCGCTGGGACACCTTCAGCCTGGTCACGCCGAACTGGCAGTGCGACCTGCCGGACTTCCCCTACGCCGGGCCGGACCCGCACGGGTTCATGGTCCGCGGCGAGATCGTCGACTACCTGGAGGCCTACCGGGCGTTCGTCGACCCGCCGCTGCTCGAGGGCGTCGCGGTGACCCGGCTGCACCGCGACGAGCGGGGGACCTTCGTCGTGGAGACCTCCGCCGGGACGTGCACCGCCGACCAGGTCGTCGTCGCCACCGGCGGGTACCACACGCCGCTCACCCCGCCGCTGTCCGAGCCGCTGCCGGCCGGCATCACGCAGATCGGGTCCCAGGACTACCGCAACCCCGGTCAGCTGCCGCCGGGGGAGGTGCTGGTGGTCGGGTCCGGGCAGTCCGGCGCGCAGATCGCCGAGGACCTGCACCTGGAGGGGCGCCGGGTGCACCTGGTCGTCGGGCACGCGCCGCGGGTGGCCCGCTTCTACCGCGGCCGCGACGTCACCGACTGGCTGCACGAGATGGGCTACTACCGGATGCCGGTCACCCGGCACCCGCGCCGCGAGGCCGTGCGCGCCCAGGCCAACCACTACGTGACCGGCCGCGACGGCGGTCGCGACATCGACCTGCGCCGCTTCGCCGCCGAGGGCATGCGGCTCTACGGCGCGCTCACCGACCACACCGCGGCGAGCCTCACCTTCGCCCCCGACCTGGAGTCCTCACTGGACCACGCCGACGAGGTGAGCGAGTCCATCAAGGACACCATCGACGGCTGGATCGCCGACCAGGGGATCGACGCCCCGGTCGAGGAGCGCTACACCCCGGTGTGGCGCCCGGAGCGCGAGGTCACCGAGCTGGCGCTGGCCGGCACCGGGATCACCTCGGTGGTCTGGTGCATCGGGTTCCGGCAGGACTTCTCCTGGATCGACCTGGGCGTGTTCACCGGCCGCGGCTCGCCGGTGCACAGCCGTGGCGCGACGGGCGTCCCCGGGCTGTTCTTCCTCGGCCTGCCCTGGCAGTGGACCTGGGGGTCCGGGAGGTTCTCCGGCGTGGGCGCCGACGCGGCGTTCCTCGCCGAGCGGATCCGCTCACAGCGCGGCCTGACCTCGACCGGCGGCCGAGGCGACGTCTGCAACGTCCTCGCGCTGGGGTCCTGAGTGGATGGTTCCGTCGACCCGTCCGACCCGGCCGACCTGGGCGGGACGACGGGCTGGGGACGGGTCGTCGCCCCGGCCGACGTCGAGCCGGAGCCGCCCTTCGCCCGACCCTGGGAGGGGCGGGCGTTCGCGGTGACCGCGCTGACCATGGGCCGGATCTCCGGGCGCAACCTGGACGCGTTCCGGTACGCGCTGTCCCGGTTGGACCGCACCCGCTACCTCGACGACGGCTACTACGGCCGCTGGCTGCACGCCGCCGAGCTGATGCTCGTCGACTCGGGTGTCCTGGCGCCCGGCGCGGTGGAGGCACGGGCCCGGCGCGCCCGCGGGGAGGACGTGCCCGAGCCGGCCGACCCACCGGTCGCGAAGCCGGACTACGCGCCGACCGCGCCCGGGTCGCTGCGGAACGTCGACGCCGCCCCGCGTTTCGCCCCCGGCGACCCGGTCCGCGCCCGCCGCGAGCCCCCGGACGTCGCCCCGCCCGCGCCGTCGGCGGGCCCGGTCGGCCGTGGGCCGTGCAAGCTGCCCCGCTACCTGCGCGGGACGCCCGGCGCCGTGACCGCGGTGCGGCCCGCACACGTGCTGCCCGACACCCACGCGGTGTTCGCCGGTGAGCATCCCGAGCACGTGTACACCGTCGCGTTCGCCGCGCCCGACGTGTGGGGTCCCGGCGCGGACCCGCACGTCACCGTGCACGCCGACCTGTTCGAGTCCTACCTGGAGCCACGATGACCGACGACGATCCCGGTCCGGCGCTGCGCACCGCGGCGCTGGAGGAGCTGCTGGTCGAACGGGGGCTGGTCGATCCGGCCGTCGTCGACGGGTTCGTGCGCACCTACGAACGCGATGTCGGCCCGCGGGGCGGCGCGACGGTCGTCGCCCGCGCCTGGACCGACCCGCGGTTCCGGGAGTGGCTGCTGCGCGACGGCACCGCGGCCATCGCCTCGCTCGGGTTCACCGGACCGCAGGGCGAGCACATGGTGGTGCTGGAGCAGACCGAGCAGGTGCACCACGTCGTGGTCTGCACGCTGTGCTCCTGCTACCCGTGGCCGGTCCTCGGGCTGCCCCCGAGCTGGTACAAGGACCCCGCCTACCGCGCCCGGGTCGTGCGGGAGCCGCGGACCGTGCTCGCCGAGATGGGGCTCGACGTGCCCCCGGAGCGGCGGATCGAGGTGTGGGACTCCTCGGCCGAGGTCCGCTACCTGGTGCTGCCGCGCCGCCCGGCGGGCACCGACGGGCTCACCGCCGAGCAGCTCGCCGGGCTGGTCGGGCGGGACGCGATGGTCGGGGTCGCCGAGGCGGTGGCGCCGTCGTGAGCGCTCCGCTGCTCGACGTCGCGGGTCCCGCCGCCCCGCCGCGCGCCAACGGCGAGCTCGTGTTCGCCGCGCCCTGGGAGGGACGCGCGTTCGGGCTGGCCGTCGCACTCGCCGAGGCGGGGGTGTTCACCTGGGACGGCTTCCGCGACCGGCTGGTCGCGCGGATCGCCGCCGACCCCACCGCCCCCTACTACGGCTGCTGGCTCGCCGCCTGCGAGGACGTGCTCGTCGCCGCGGGCCGGCTGGACGGTGCCGACGTGTCCACCCGCGCCGCGGGCCTCGCCGCCCGACCGCCCGGGCACGACCACGACCACGCCGGGCACGGTCACGCTCGGTGAGAAGAACGCACACTCGTGGCGACGGACCGGCCGGGTGATCGCATTCCGCGCACTACCCCACGCGAATGCCGAACGGAACGGCGCCGACCCGATCGGGGCCGTGCGCGACCCGGCCGGTGTCACCGCTCGATAACCGATCATGTCTCCGCGGGGCCGATGCCCCGGTCCGCGGATAGATTGGGGTCATGAGCGGATCCGGGTCGGTGGTCCTGCGGACCGTCGCCTGGTGTGCCGGGGTCCTGCTGGTGGGTGCCGGTGTGCTGGCCGCCGTCGTCGTCGGGTTCGGCGCACTCGTCGCACCGGGGGAGGCGCGCGCGTCCCGCGAGATCGACCCGGCGACCGAGTTCGCCCGGCTCGCCGTCGACGACCCGGCCGCCGCGCTCCGCTCGTGCACCCCCGCCCGCGGGACCGTCGTCGATGCGCTGTCCGGGGCGCTCCCGGTCGGTGCGGTGCCCGGTGCCGACCGGTTCACCGCGACCGACGGGGACCTCGCGTTCGTCTCGGTGCCGATCACCGGCACGCTGCGCGGCGCCGGGGACCGTGCCGTGTGGGTGTGGGGGCGGCAGGGCTTCGCCGCCGTCTCCGACGACGCGCGCGCCCTCACCCCCGAGCTCCCCGGGCCGTCGCTCTACGCCACCGGCCCGGACGCGGCCGGCGCGGTCCGCGCCGCGACCTGCGTGGAGGCCGCGCAGCGCGCCGGGGGCTCCGGCACCGCGCCGACCCGGCGCCCGGTCGCGCCGCGCTGAGGCGGGCTCAGCCGCCGGGCAGGATCAGGCAGCTCGACGTGGCCTCGCCCAGCAGTCGGCCCTCGGCGTCGGTCAGTTCGGCCCGGGCCAGCGCGGTGCGGCGCCCGGCCTGCACGACGTGGCCGGTGCACGTCACGGTGCCGGTGTCGACGGTGATCCGGCGCAGGAAGCGCACCGACAGGTCCAGGCTGGTGTAGCCGGTCCCGGCGGGGAGCGTGGAGTGCACCGCGCACCCGCAGGCGGAGTCGAGCAGCGTGGCGTACACCCCGCCGTGCACCGAGCCGATCGGGTTGTACTGGTGCTCGCCGGGTTCGAAGGCGAACGCGACGCGCCCGTGCTCGGCGGAGACGGCACGGAACCCGACGAGGCTCGCGACGGGCGCCCCGGGGAGGCGGCCGTCGACGATCCGGCGCAGGTACTCCAGTCCGTCCAGACCGGCCGCGGCGGCGGCGAGCACCATCGGGTCGGTCCACTCGTGCTCGCGGCGGCGCGTGGTGGCCGGCCCGGTCGTGGGTTCTGCTGCGGAGGTCATCGTGGCTCCTGCTCGGTGACGGTGACGGTGACGGGGGCTCCGGGGCCCGGTTCGAGATGGACGTCGTCGGTGCGGCGCAGGCGGTGCCCGGCGGTGCACACGCTGACCAGACGCACGGGGGCGCCGCAGCCGGTGTGCACGCGGACCACGGGTGGGCCGGCGTCGCCGGCGAGGTGCCGGTCGCCGAAGTCCATGAGCGCGGCCAGGACCACGCCCAGGTCGCGGCCCCGGCGGGTCAGGCGGTACTCGGCGCGGGTCCGGGCGCCGGGCTCGCGGTAGTCCACCCGTTCGACGACGCCGTCGCCGACCAGCTCGGACAGCCGTCGGCTCAGGACGGTGCGCGCGACGCCCAGGCCGCGGGCCAGCTCGCCGAAGCGGGTGACGCCGCGACCGAGGTCGCGCACGAGCAGCACCGTCCACGGGTCGGCCAGCAGCGCCGCGGTGCGGGCCACCGAGCACACCTGGGACGCCGCCGCCGTCCGTGCGTCCATCCCGTCTCCTGGGTATCGCTGCGCTACTCAGATGGGAGCGTAACCCGGCTCGGAGGACGGCGACAGTGCCCGGTCCCGTCCTGCGCGATTGATCGTGCCGACAGCGGGAAGCCGGGAGGGGACGACGCACGAGCACGAGACCGAGGAGGAACCCACGGTGGCGAACGAACTGCAGGGCCGGACCGTCGCGATCCTGGCCACGGACGGCGTCGAGAAGGTCGAGCTGGTCCAGCCCCGCGAGGAGCTGCAGAAGGCCGGCGCCCGGGTCGAGGTGGTCTCGCTGTCCACGGACCCGATCCAGTCGATGTCGGCCGACATCAACCCGGACGAGAAGCTCGACGTCGACCGGGCCGTCGCGGACGTGTCCGCCGACGACTACGACGCCCTCGTGCTGCCCGGCGGCACCGTGAACCCGGACAACCTCCGGGCCGACGCCACCGCGGTGGCGTTCGTGAAGGCCTTCTTCACCGCGGGCAAGCCGGTCGGCGCGATCTGCCACGGCCCGTGGACGCTGGTCGAGGCCGACGTGGTGAAGGGCCGCACCCTCACGTCGTTCCCGAGCATCCGGACCGACCTGCGCAACGCCGGTGCGACCGTCGTCGACGAGCAGGTCGTGAACGACCAGGGGCTGGTCACCAGTCGCAACCCCGACGACCTCGACGCGTTCTGCGCGACGCTGATCGAGGAGTTCGCCGAGGGGAAGCACCCGGTGCACCCGGAGGGTGCGACCGCCTGACCCCCCCCGCACGACGACGGGCCCGGCACCCCGAGCGGGGGCCGGGCCCGTCCGCGTCGGATCGGGCCGCCTCAGTCCTCGGCCAGCCGTTCGCGCAGCCGCGCGAGGGTCCGGGACAGCAGCCGCGAGACGTGCATCTGCGAGATTCCCAGCTCGGCGGCGATCTGGGACTGGGTCCGGTCGCCGTAGAAGCGCAGGACCAGCATCCGACGCTCCCGGTCGGGCAGCTCGTTGAGCGCCGCGCGCATCCCCGGGCCGTGCGCGGCCAGGTCCAGCGCCGGGTCCTCGGACCCCATCCGCTCGGCGAGCGACAGCTCCTCGCCGGATCCACTGTCGCCGACCGGGGCGTCCAGCGACCGCGCGTGGTGCGACTCGAGGGCACCGAGCGCGTCGACGACCTCGCCGACCGGCACGCCCGCCTCGGCCGCGATCTCCGACGGGCGGGGCGGACGGCCGAGCCGCTGCCCCATGTCGTCGGCGATCCGGCCGACGGTGACGGCGAGTTCCTTCAGGTCGCGCGGGACCCGCACCGCCCACGAGTAGTCGCGCAGGTGGCGCTTCATCTCGCCGCGGATGCTCGGCACCAGGTAGCCGAGCGGGCCACCGGTCGCCGACGCCGGGTCGTAGCGGTCGACCGCCTTGACCAGGCCGAGCATGCCGGCCTGCTCGATGTCCTCGACGGCCCGGCCGGGGGCGGCGAAGCGTCGGGACAGGTTGCGGACCAGCGGTCGGAACTCGCTGATGATGTGCTCGCGCAGCGCGGCCCGGCCCGGTGCGTCCGGAGGGGTCGCGGCCAGCTGGTCGAGATCGGGTATGAGGTCGTCGTAGCCTCGACGGCCGTCGCGGGTGCGTTCCGCAGGACGGGTGGGCAGTGTGGGACTGCGCATGGTCACTCGCAATCGCCGATGGCAGGTGCGGGGTCCGCTGCATGGTTGAACGGATCTCGTACGTCCCGGTGGACGGGCGGGACCGCCTCGGCGGTGTCTCCCGTGCGCCCGGGTCTGTGGGATCCACGGTAGCTCCGGGCCCGATGGTCCACAACTCGATCGGGTACGCTCCGGCGCCGCTCAGTCCCGGGCGCGCGGAGGTGTCACGAACACCGCCGTGTCGTAGTAGGTGCGCAGTGCGGTGACCGCACCCGGGCCGTCGTCGTCGGCGTCCGCGAGGTTCAGGACGGTGACCCCGCGCACGGTCACCGGGCCGCCCCCGGAGAGCACCGCGTCGCTGTGCCACTCCAGTGCGACGGAGCCGTCGGTCTGCACGGCGTTGCGGAAGTCGTCGCGACACGCTCGAACGGGGAGCGGTACTCCCGCCAGAAGGCGTCGAGATCGGAGCGGGCCCCGCGGCCGTCGAGCCGTTCGGCGGTGGCGCCGTCCCCGAAGCGGGCGAGCAGGTCCTCCGCGTCGCCGTCCCGTTCGAACGCCTGCAGTGCCGTGGCGAAGGCGCGTGCCCGCCGGTCGGTGATGCCGGCGTCGTCCGGGGCGGTGTCGTCCTGTGCCGTGGCGTCGTCGTGTGCGGTGTTCTGCTGCATGGGGCACGACTACCCGCCGGGCGCGGTCCGACCCGTCACGGACCGGACGCGTGCGGCGGCCGGTGGCGCCCCCGGCGGCGAGCGGGACCGCCGCGCAGCCCGTGTGGGCGGTCGACCTGCTCTCCCACGACTCGCCGACGGCGACGACCTGCCCGTTGCCCGCCTTCAGCCGGAACCTCCGGCCCCGGTCCTCGTGCGGAGGGTCGCGCACGTGGGCCCGGATGCCGTTGCGACGGGCAACGGACCGTGCCGTTCGTCGGGGTGGGTCGGACAACCCTCCAAGCGCGTGAGGGTAGAGTCCGGTCCTCCGACGGCCCGGCCGTTGCACTTCCCGGGGCGTCCCGGCGTCGAGAGGAGGGTGTCGTGGTTCAGCACGGTCCTGCCGACCCCGATCGGGTACCGGTCACCCGGGTCGAGGTGCTGGACTTCGTGGGTGAGCTGTTCGGCCACGGTCCGGTGCCGCGTGCGGCGCTGCTGGCCGCGGCCCGCGCCGAGGACGCCAGGGCCCGCCTGCACGAGGTGCTCGACGCCGCCCTGCCGGACCACCCGCTGACCGGGCTGGACGAGCTGTGGCGCCACGTCGACGTGCCCGAGGACCTCGGCGCGGTGTGCGGCCTGCCGTCGCCGCGCTAGTCGTCCGCGTCGCCGGTCCGCGGCTCGGACAGCGCCCGCAGCTCGCGGGAGAGCAGCTCCAGCCCGTGGATCCGGGCGTGCAGCGCCTCGATCCGCGACTCGGCGGCGGTGCGGTAGAGCGCCAGCCGGTCCCGGGCGTCGTCGTCGACCGGGCGACCCGCGTCGAGGTCGGCGCGGGCGCCGTCGATCACCGCCATCAGCGCGCGGATCTGGTCCAGGCCGAGGTCGAGCGGCTTGAGCGTCTTGACGAACCGCAGGCGCTCGACGTCGCCCTCGGTGTAGAGGCGGAAGCCGCCGGTGCTGCGGGCCGACGGCGTGACCAGTCCCAGCTCGTCCCAGTGCCGGATGGTGCGCAGCGACAGCCCGACGCGCGTGGCCACCTCACCGATCTGCTGCACGACACCACCTCCCCCTCGACCGTGCGGCCCCGACCGTACCGTCGGTCCCGGGCCGGTCTCAGCGGGCTCTCAGCGGGGCGGACGTTCTCAGGGGCACCACAGCGAACCGTCCCTAGCGTCGTCGACATGCCGACTGCACTGGTCACCGGAGCGAGCCGCGGGCTCGGCGCCGTCTACGCCCACGAGCTCGCCGAGCGCGGATGGTCCGTCGTCCTCGTGGCGCGCGACGCCGCCCGCCTCGCCGACGTCGCCGAGCGGATCGGCCGCGCCACCGGCGCCATCGTCGA
Source organism: Pseudonocardia tropica (assembly GCF_040105315.1). Taxonomy (NCBI): domain Bacteria; kingdom Bacillati; phylum Actinomycetota; class Actinomycetes; order Pseudonocardiales; family Pseudonocardiaceae; genus Pseudonocardia; species Pseudonocardia tropica. Next base: position 390,047 of record NZ_JBEDNP010000004.1, on the reverse strand, counting down.
GATCCTGCCCGCCGACCTCACCGACCCGGCCGGGCTGGCCGCCGTCGAGCGCCGGATCACCGACCGGGATCTGCCGATCGAGCTGCTGGTCGACGACGCGCGCGTCGAGACCGACGCGGTCCTCGCCGAGGCGCCGGTCGAGGCGCCGACCGGCGAGATCGACCTCGACGTGACGGCCCTGATGCGCCTCACCCGCGCCGCGGTCCCGGCGATGACCGCCCGCGGCCGCGGCGGCGTGCTCACCGTCGCGAGCCTCGCCGGGTACCTGGCCTCGGGCGGCACCGCCCACGGCGCGTCGACGTCCTGGGTACCGGCGTTCAGCGACACCGTCGCGGCGTCGCTGCACGGCACCGGCGTCACCGTCACCGTGGTCGCCGCGGGCCGGATCCGGACCGACGACGACCCGCAGGGTCCGCTGTGGCTCGACCCCCGCGACGTCGTGCGCCGCTCGCTCGACGACCTCGCCCGCGGCCGGACGCTGTCCGTGCCGGGCTGGGTGTACCGGGCGAGGGTCGGCTGCCTGGAGGCGCCGCGCACCGCCCTGCGGCTGGCCGCGCGGGTGGCGGGCCGGGGCCGCGAGCGCTGCGAGCGCCTGGAGCGGGGGAGCGGGCACACCCGGCCGTCGCCGGTCCCGACGCCGTTCCGCGACGCGCCCGCCCGGGCCCGGGCGCTGCCGGCCGTCGCGGTGCACGCGGTGGGCCCGGCGACGCCGGTGCCGCCGGTCCTGCCCGAGGAGCCGGCGCGGCCCGCGCACGTCGCCGCCGCGACGTTCCCGGCGCCGCGCGTGTCGGGCACCGGCCGGCTGCCCGTCGTGACCCGTCCGGCCGGGACCGGGGCCGCCCCGGTCCGCCCGGCCGCCGCGCGGGCGGCCGCCTCCGCGACGGCCCGCGCGGCCCTCCGCCGGCTGCCCGCCGCCCCGCGTCCGGTGCAGCCGGCCCGCGCCGCCGCGACCGCCCGGCTCGCCGCGGGCTGAGGATCCGGGGTCCGGTCCCGGGACGTCGTCGTCGGCCACCGGGCGGGTCCCTGCACCGGGAGACGCTGCTGCCGCCGGCTGCGCAGGCGACCACCCGGCTGCGCCGGGGGACGGCGGTGACGATCGCGTTCCCGCGCAGCCCGACGGCGACCGCGCTGTCGACCCGGCTGCCGGCCAGGACGATCCGGAAGCCGTCATATGGCCGGTTCACCCTCGGCCTGGGCGCCCAGGCCGAGGGCACGTGCGCCGCCGCCACGGCGCGCGCAGTGGCACCCGCCGGGACCGTGGATGCGCGAGTACGTCGGTGCCGTCCGCGCGGTCCGCGCCGCCGCCGGGAGGTCACCGGCGGAACCGGACAGATGTGACGAGGCTCGCGTACCCCCCGCTGTCGGAACCCGGGGTCATGCCCTACCGTTCTGCCCAGTCGAAGGGGAGTACTCCCGAACACGGCGTCGCCGTCATCACGGCACCGGCCCGAGCCGGTCCCGGTTGCGCCGGTCCACCGCGGTCACCGCGGCGGGCGGAGGAGACCTTCAGCGCCCCTACCTGCGCTGGAGGACCCCGCAGTGAACGTTCCCCTCTGGGTGTGGCTGGCGACGCTCGCCGTCGTCGTCGGCATGCTCGTGTTCGACTTCGTCGGGCACGCCCGCGACCCGCACGAGCCCACGCTGCGCGAGTCGGCGATCTGGTCGACCGGCTACATCGCGATCGCCCTGCTGTTCGGCGTCGTCGTCGGCGTGTTCGCGGGCTGGCAGTACGGCGGCGAGTACATGGCCGGCTGGCTGACCGAGAAGGCCCTGTCGGTCGACAACCTGTTCGTCTTCCTGCTGATCATGACCAGCTTCGCGGTGCCGAAGGTGCACCAGCAGAAGGTGCTGCTGATCGGCATCGCGATCGCGATCGTCATGCGCGGTGCGTTCATCGCGGTCGGCGCGGTGATCATCGAGCAGTTCGTCGCGGTCTTCTACCTGTTCGCGGTCATCCTGTTCTGGCTCGCCTGGTCCCAGATCCGCGAGGCGATGTCCTCCGACGACCACGAGCAGGCCGACGCCGGTGACTCGAAGCTGGTCCGCCTGGTCCGCAAGGTGCTGCCCACCTCCACCGAGTACGACGGCGCGAAGCTGGTCACCCGCGTCGACGGCAAGCGGCTCCTCACCCCGATGGCGCTGGTCATCGTCGCGATCGGGCTGACCGACCTGCTGTTCGCGTTCGACTCGATCCCGGCGATCTTCGGCCTCACCCAGGAGCCGTTCCTGGTGTTCACCGCCAACGCCTTCGCCCTGCTCGGCCTGCGCCAGCTGTACTTCCTCATCGGCGGTCTGCTGGAGCGCCTGATCTACCTGGCGCACGGCCTCGCGGTGATCCTGGCGTTCATCGGCGTGAAGCTCACCCTGCACGCGCTGCACGAGAACAACGTGCCGTTCATCAACGACGGGCAGCCGGTGCCGGTACCCGAGGTGCCGATCTGGCTGTCGCTGCTGGTCATCACCGGGACGATCGCCGTCGCCGCCGTCGCGAGCCTGGTCGTCTCCCGGCGCCGCGCCGCGGCCGCCGGGGACGGTGCGGCCTCCCCCGAGGTCACCGGATCCGACACCGACGGCGGGGACGACGGGACCGTGGACGCGGGTCAGATCCCCAGCACCAACCGGGCGACCGAGAAGTAGATCAGCAGCCCGGTCGCGTCGACGAGCGTCGTGACCAGGGGAGCGGACACCACCGCCGGGTCGATCCCGACCCGGCGGGCCAGCAACGGCATCGTCGCGCCGACCGTCGCCGCCCAGCCGCAGATCGCCACCAGCGTCACCGCCACCACGACGGCGACCTGGACCCCGACCAGCAGTGCCGCGACGAGCAGCCCGAGCGCGCCGAGCAGGGTCCCCAGCAGCAGCCCGACCCGCAGCTCCCGCCACACGACCGCGGGCAGGTCGGCCAGGCGCACCTCCCCGACGGCGATCGCCCGGACCGCCGCCGACGCGGACTGGGCGCCCGCGTTGCCGCCGGTGCCCACGAGCAGCGGGATGAACAGCGCCAGCGCGGTGACCTGCTCCAGGGAGTCCTCGAAGATCTGCAGCACGTTGACCGTCAGCACCGCGGCGAGCAGCAGCACCGCCAGCCACACCGCGCGGGTGCGCGCCAGCTTCGTGACCCGCACGTACATGTAGTGGCCCGACCACGGTGCCGCACCGGACTGGCGGGCGGCGTCCTCGGTGTCGGCGCGCTCCAGGATCTCGACGGCGTCGTCGATGGTGAGCAGGCCCAGGAGCCGGTCCTCGGAGTCGACGACCAGCAGGTCGAGCAGGTTCGCCTCGCCCATCAGGCGGGCGGCGTCCTCGGCGGCGTCGGTGGCCCGCACCCGCGGTGCCCCGTCGTCGACGAGGTCGGCGACGACGACGTCCGGCCGGGCCAGCACCAGGTCGCGCAGCGAGACGGTGCCGGTCACCCGCCGCCCGGCGTCGGTGACGGGGAGGGTGTACACGGTCTCGGCCTGCGCGCCCTTGCGCCGCACGACGGCCAGCGCCTCGGTCACGCTGCTGTGCAGCGGCACGGCGACGGTCTCCGGCGTCATCACCCGCCCGACCGAGCCGTCGGGGTAGCCGAGCAGCGCCGCGGTCATCGACCGTTCCCCGGCCGACAGCCCGGCCAGCACCCGGTTCGCGACCTTGGCCGGCGCCTCGCCGAGCATCCGCGCGCGGTCGTCGGGGTCCATGTCCTCGACCAGGGCGGTCACCGCGTCGTCGCGCAGCCCCGCCAGCAGCTCCTGCTGGTCGACCGGGTCGAGCTCCTCGAACACGTCGAGCGCGCGGTCCTTGCCGAGCAGCCGGAACACCCAGCCCGCGTCGACCGGTTCCATCCGGGCCAGCGCGTCGGCGATCTCGTGCACGGGCCGTCCGTCGAGCCGGTCGAGGACTCCGGCGGGGTCGTGGCGTTCGACGGGATCGGTCCAGCGTTCCATGCGGGTGATCCTGCCGCCGGGCCCTGCCGCGTGCAGCGGCGGGAGTATGTCCGTTTCGGTACGATCGGTGACGTCTCCCGCACATCCCGGATGACTGGCCCCGGGAGCGGGAACCCCGTCGGTGGCACCGAGGAGGTCACGATGTCCGTCACACCCCCGCCCCTGCCGCCGCCGTCGCCCGGCGGCGGGACCGGCGACCCCGACCCACGCCCGGTGGCGCGCCCCCTGGACCGCGACGAGGAGCTCCGGCTCTCCGGCCTCGAGCAGGAGCTGCGCCGCTCCGACCCGGAGCTGGACACCGAGCTGACCGCACCGCACCGGCCCCCGCGCGCCGCGGGCGGCCGCGTGGACCGGATCCTGCAGGCCGTCGCGATCACCGTGATCGTGCTGGTGATCGTGCCGGGCGACTGGATCGCCGGACTGCTGTCGTTCGGGCTGCTGCTCGGCATCCCGGCCGCGATGGCCTGGATCGCCGTCCGCGCGCACCGGGAGAACACCGCCCGGGAACGGTCCGAGGGCCGCGACGACGAGCGCACCTGACCCGCACCCGGCGCCACCGCGGCCGGGCCCGGCCCCGCCGGGCGCGGGTGCCCGCCGTGGCCGCCGCCGCGGACGAGGTCCACGGCGCCGGTCGGACGCGCGGTCAGGTCGTGGAGGGGGCCGCCGTCGCCGCCTCGGTCGGGTCGGTCGTCGAGCGGACGGCCGGGAGACCCAGGTGCTCGCGCAGCGTCGTCCCGGTGTACTCGGTGCGGAACGACCCGCGCTCCTGCAGCAGCGGCACGACCCGGTCGGCGAACTCGTCGAGCCCGCCCGGGGTGACGTGCGGGACCAGTACGTAGCCGTCCGCGGCGTCGGACTGCACGGCGTCGTCGATCGCGTCGGCGACCGTCCGCGGGCTCCCGACGAAGGTGTGCCGCCCGGTCACCTCGATCACCGTCTCGCGCAGCGACAGGTTCTTCTCCGCGGCGAGGGCACGCCACTGGTCGGCGACGGCCTTCGGGTCCCGGTACTGGCGCACGCTCGCGCGGCCCTTCGACACGAGCTCGCCCTCGACGGGATCGAACTCCGGCAGCGGGCCGTCCGGGTCACGCCCGGACAGGTCGGTGTTCCACAGCTGCTCGGCGAACACGATCGCGGTCTGCGGGCTGACCTGCTGGGAGCGGATCACCTCGGCGCGCTCGGCGGCCTCGGCGTCGGTGTCGCCCAGCACGTAGGTCGCGGCGGGCAGGATCTTCAGGTCGTCCCACGCCCGGCCGTAGCGGGCGAGGCGGCCCTTCACGTCGGCGAGGAACGCGCGTCCGGCCTCGGGCTCGGCGTGCCGGGAGAAGATCGCGTCGGCCGACGCGGCGGCGAACTCCCGCCCCTCCTCGGAGTCACCCGCCTGCAGGATCACCGGGCGGCCCTGCGGGCTGCGCGGCAGTGAGAACCGGCCGTGCACGTCGAACTGGTCGGAGGAGTAGGCGAACTCCCCGCGGTCCTCGGGGCCGGTGCGCGAGTCCCAGATCGCGGCGGTCGCGGCCAGCTGCTCCTTGGCCCGGGAGTAGCGCTTGTCCTTCGGCAGGAACCCGCCGCGGCGGAAGTTCTCGCCGGTGAACGCGTCCCACGAGGTCACCACGTTCCAGGCGGCCCGGCCGCCGGACAGGTGGTCCAGCGACGCGAACTGGCGGGCGACGTCGTAGGGCTCGGTGAAGGTGGAGTTGATCGTCCCGGCCAGGCCGAGCCGGTCGGTGACCGCGGCCAGCGCGGACAGGACCGTGAACGTGTCCGGGCGGCCCATCACGTCGAGGTCGTAGATCTCGCCGCGGTGCTCGCGCAGACGCAGCCCCTCGGCGAGGAACAGGAAGTCGAACCTCGCCCGCTCGGCCGTCCGCGCGAAGTGCGCGAAGGACTCGAACTCGATGTGGCTGCCGGACGCCGGGTCGCTCCACACGGTGGTGTTGTTGACGCCCGGGAAGTGTGCGGCCAGGTGGATCTGCTTGCGCGCCATGAACGGCCTCCCGAGGGGTTCAGCGGTCTCCTACCGGTGCAACACCCTGCGTGCGAGCGTGTTCCCGAGCAGCTGCGCGCACTGCACGACGACCACGATGATCGCCACGGTCAGCAGGGTCACCGGCCAGTCGAACTGCTGGTACCCGTAGGAGATGGCGAAGTCGCCCAGCCCGCCGCCGCCGACGTAGCCGGCCATCGCCGACATGTCGACCACCGCGACGAAGACGAAGGTGTAGCCGAGTACCAGCGGCGCCAGCGCCTCGGGCACCAGTACGCTCCACACGATCCGGAACCGGCTCGCCCCCATCGCGCGCGCCGCCTCGACCACGGCCGGGTCCACCGACACCAGGTTCTGCTCGACGATGCGTCCGATGAAGAACGTCGCCATCGCCACCATCGGGAAGAGCACCGACCGGGTGCCGATCGTCGTGCCCATCACGATCAGCGTCAGCGGACCGACCGCGGTGATGAAGATGATGAACGGGATCGGGCGCACGATGTTGACCAGCACGTTCAGTACGCCGAACACGCCGCGGTGCGCGTACAGACCGCCGGGCCGGGTGGTGTGCAGCGCGACGCCGAGCAGCAGCCCGAGCGCGCCCGCCAGCAGCATCGTCCAGAACACCATGTAGGCGGTCTGGAGCACCGACAGCCACAGCACCGGCTCCAGCGTCGCCCAGTCGTTCGTCATGCGGTCCGCTCCGTCACCCGGGTGGCCCGGGACAGCTCGTCGACGCAGGCCTGCACGGCCGCGTCGGCACCGGTCAGTTCCAGGGTCAGGCTCCCGACCGGGCGCTCGGCGAGCTCCCGGATGCCGCCGTGCACCACCGTCGCGCGGACCCCGTGCGCGGCGGGCACCCGGGAGATCGCGTCCTGGGCGTCGCCGGCCCCGGAGCCGGGCCCGCCGACCGCGACGGTCACCAGCCGGCCGGGGTGGCGCGCCCGCAGCCGCGCGAGGGTCTCGTCGGAGGGGACGTCCTGCAGGACGCCGTGCACGAACCGCCGGGTCGCCGGGTGCGACGGGGCGGCGAACACGTCGTAGACGGCGCCGTCCTCGATGACCGTGCCCTGCTCCATCACCACGACCCGGTCGCAGATCTCCGCGACGACCTCCATCTCGTGGGTGATCACGACGACGGTGGTGCCCAGCTCGCGGTTGACCCGGCGGAGCAGGGCGAGCACCTCCCGGGTCGTCTCCGGGTCCAGCGCGCTGGTCGCCTCGTCGGCGAGCAGGATCGACGGTGACGTCGCGAGCGCGCGGGCGATCCCGACCCGCTGCTTCTGCCCGCCCGACAGCCGGGCCGGGTAGCGCCCGGCCAGCTCGGACAGCCCGACGAACTCCAGCAGCTCCGCGACCCGGGCGCGGCGCTGCTCGCGGGACCGGCCCGCGACGGCCAGCGGGTAGCCGACGTTCCCGGCGACGGTGCGGGAGTTCATCAGCGCGAACTGCTGGAAGATCATCCCGACCTCGCCGCGCAGCTCGGCCAGGCCACGTTCGGACAGCTCCGAGGTGACCCGCCCGCGCACGGTGACGGTCCCCGCGGTCGGCAGCTCGAGGGCGTTGATCATCCGGACGAGCGTCGACTTGCCGGCGCCGGACCAGCCGATCACGCCGGTGATCCCGCCCTCGGCGATGTCGAGGTCGACGTCGTCGACGGCGGTGACGCCCGGGCCCCGCCGGGCGGCGAAGGTGCGGGTCGCACCCGCGAACGAGATCACCGGCGCCGTCATCAGCGGGACCGCAGCTGCTGCTCGATGCCGGCCAGGGTCTGCTGCAGGTCGGCCGGGGAGTTGTCGCGGAACACGCCGCCGTCGCCGAGGTCCCTGCGGGCCGCGTCGAGGACCTGCTGGTCGTGGTAGATCCGGACGAGCGTCGCGTAGGCCGGGTCGTCCTTGCCCTCGGCCCGGGCGACGAACAGGTTGATGTAGGGCTTGGCCTTGTCGGAGTCCGGGTCCTCGGAGTAGACGACCTGGTCCTGGGTCAGGTTCGCCGACTGCGCGTAGTTGTTGTTGACGATCGCGGCGTCGGCACTCGTCAGGTTCGCCGCGGTCTGCGCCGCGTCGACCGGTGTGACGCGGACCTTCGACGCGGCTGCGTCGATGTCGGCCGGGGTGGAGGTCGTCGTGCCGCCGTCGGTCAGCCGCAGCAGCCCGGCGGACTGCAGGACGTTCAGCGCGCGGGCCTGGTTCACGGCGTCGTTCGGGATGACGACCTGCCCGCCCTGCGGGATCTGCGCGAGGTCGGCGTGCTTCGTGGAGTACAGCGGCAGCGGGTAGACCGCGGTCGCGCCGACCGGGACCAGGGTGTCGTCGTTCTGCACGTTGTAGTTGGCCAGGTACTGCAGGTGCTGGAACTGGTTGAGGTCCAGCTGGCCCTGGGCGAGCGCGGGGTTGGGCTGGTTGTAGTCGGTGAAGTTGACCAGCTCGACCGCGATGCCCTCGGCGGCGGCCTTGTCCCGGAAGACGTTCCAGTAGGGCTCGGCGCCGTCGGAGACGCCGATGCGGACGGTGCGGGACCCGCCCTCACCGCCGCCGGACGACTCGCCGGGGGCGGCGCAGCCGGACGCGAGCACGGCGAGCGCGACGGCGGGGACCAGCAGGGACAGTGCGCGGGGCAGGCGCATCGGGGTTCCTCTCGGCGCCGACCCCCGGGACGGGTCGCGTCCGGGTGCCGGCGCGGCGGTGCGTCGGGGGGCGTGCCGGGCACCGGGTACGGCGCCCCGGGGTGACGCCGCGGGGCGGCGCCGTCGGCGACGCCGGGCGGGAGCGGGGGCTCCGGGGACGTGGCCGCGGGAGACCGGGCCGCCGGACCGGGCCGCACCGGGCGGGTGCGACCGGCCGCGACGGGGCGGTCGGCACGACCGACGAACCTACCGGGGACGAACCGTCCGGACGGATCATCCGCGACGAAGCTCACGAACAGGAATAAGCCCGACGGTGTGTGCCGCGTCCGGCGCGATGGACCCGGGCGCCGCGGGACGGTACGGCGGATCAGCGCGGCGGCTCGGCCAGCAGACCGCGACGACGCAGCTCGGGGAGCACACCCTCGCCGACCCGGTAGGCCTCCTCCAGGTGCGGGTAGCCGGACAGCACGAACTCGGTGATCCCCAGCTCGTGGTACTCGGCGATCCGGTCGGCGACCTCGGTGTGGCTGCCGACCAGCGCCGTCCCGGCGCCGCCGCGCACCAGCCCGACCCCGGCCCAGAGGTTCGGGGAGATCGTCAGCGCGTCGGACGACCCGCCGTGCAGGGCGAGCATCCGCTGCTGCCCGACCGACTGGCTGGAACGCAGCGTCTCCTGGGCCCGCTCGATCTCGGCCGGGTCGAGCGCGTCGAGCAGCCGGCCCGCCTCGGCCCACGCCTCGTCGGGGGAGTCGCGGGTGATCACGTGCAGCCGGATCCCGAAGCGCGGTTCGCGGCCGAGGTCGTCGGCGAGCTTGCGCACCCGCCCGATCTTCTCGGCGACGGCCGCGGGCGGCTCGCCCCAGGTCAGGTAGACGTCGGCGTGCCGGGCCGCGACCGGCAGCGCCGCGTCCGACGACCCGCCGAAGTAGACCGGCGGCAGCGGGTCGGGCGCGGCGAGGGTGGTGGCACCGACGACGTCGTAGTGCGCGCCGGTGAAGTCGAACGGCCCGTCGGACCAGGCGCCGCGCAGCACGGTCAGGAACTCGTCGGTGCGGGCGTAGCGCTCGTCGTGGTCGGCGTGGTCCCCGAAGCGCCGCTGCTCCACGGCGTCGCCGCCGGTGACGATGTTGAGCATCAGCCGCCCGCCGGAGATCCGCTGGTAGGTGGCCGCCATCTGGGCGGCCAGCGTCGGGGACAGCACGCCCGGCCGGAACGCCACGAGGTAGCGCAGGGTGCGGGTCTCGCGCAGCAGCGCCGCGGTGGTGAGCCAGGCGTCCTCGCAGAACGTGCCGGTCGGGGTGAGCACCCCGTGGAAGCCCTGCGCCTCGGCGGCCCGGGCGATCTGCGCGAGGTAGCCGATGTCGGCGTCGCGGGCGGTCGAACCGGCCTCGCCGCGGTCGGCGTGGCGGCGGGCGACGATCGTGCGGCCGTCGCCGGAGGTGGGCAGGAACCAGTGCGGGACGACGGTCATCGTGCGCCTCCTCGGGTGTCGGTGCGGGTCCCGGGGATGCCGTCCCGGGCCGCGGTCAGGGTGGTGGTCTCGTAGCGGCGGTCGACGAACGCGGCGAAGTCGGCCCGCCCGGGGACGACCCCGGCGGCGGTGAACGCGTCGGCGAGTGCCTGCTGGGAGGCGACGACGGCGTCGTCGAGCGGGACGGGCAGGTCGGGACCCCGCCCGACCGCCCTGCGGGTCACCGGCAGCGGGAGCTTCGTCTCCGCGCTCCAGACCTTCGCCCGCTCCTCACGGTGGGTGTCGGAGTAGGTCTGGGCGGCGGCGAGGCGGGCGAGGAAGTCGGCGAGCGCGGCGCTGCGCGCGGGCTCGGCGAGCGCGGCGTTCGAGGCGACCTGGAAGCCGTAGCCGTTCGCGGTGCCGGTGCCGTCGGCGACGATCCGGGCGTGGTCGTCGAGCTCGGCCTGGGCGGTGTAGGGGTCCCAGACCGCCCAGGCGTCGATGTCGCCCTGGCGCCACGCGGCGTAGGCGTCGGCGGGGGCGAAGAAGGTGAGGTCGACGTCGTCGAGGCCCATCCCGGCCGCGGCCAGTGTGGACAGCACCTGCCCGTGGGCCGAGCTGCCCTTGGCGACGGCGATCCGCGCGCCCCGCAGGTCGGCGACGGTCCGCAGCGGCGAGTCGGGACGCACGACGATCGCGTCGCCGGTGATGTTGCCGCGGTTCGCCGACACGATCTGCACCCGGGCCCGGGCGGCCGCGGCGAAGATCGCCGGGGTGTTGCCGGTGCCGCCGACGTCGATCGCCCCGGCCCGCGCGGCCTCGACCAGCGGCGGCCCGGAGGTGAAGGTGCGCCACTCGATCCGGTAGGGCAGGTCGTCGAGCAGCCCGGCGGCGCGCAGCAGCGACTGGGAGCCGCCCTTCTGGTCCCCGACGACGAGCGTCACCCCGGCGGGACTCGCGGCCGGCTGCATCGGCGGCCGGTCCACCGGCACCGACGAGCACCCGCTGAGCACGAGCGCCAGCGCCACCAGCAGCACCGTGACCGCCCGGCGCCCCCGGTGATCATGGGCGGCGGTCGGGGCGCGGCCTCGGCGCCGTGGCCCGCCGCGCGGTGCCGCGCGGTGCGTCCGGTGGGGCCCCGGTGCCGCCGCGGAGGTGGGGGGGTCAGGCCGCATCGTCGACCACCCCGAGCTCGTCGAGCACGGTGCGGCGCAGCGCGGCCAGCCGTTCCTGGTCCCGCGGCCGGTCGCCGGGGCGGTGCTCACCGCCGATCCGCCCGTCGGACAGGACCAGCACGCGGTCGGCGAGCAGCAGCGCCTCGTCGACGTCGTGGGTGACGAGCAGGACCCCCGGGCGGTGGCGCCGCCACAGGTCGAGCACGAGCCGGTGCATCGTGATCCGGGTCAGCGCGTCCAGGGCACCGAAGGGCTCGTCGAGCAGCAGCAGGTCGGGCTCGCGGACCAGGGCCCGGGCCAGCGACGCCCGCTGGGCCTCGCCGCCGGACAGGGTCAGCGGCCACGCGTCGGCCCGGTCGGTGAGCCCGACCTCGGCGAGCGCCCGGTCGGCGACGGCGGCCGGGGTGTCCCCGCCGAGGTCACGGTGCAGCCCCAGGGCGACGTTGTCGCGCACCGACCGCCACGGCAGCAGCCGCGGCTCCTGGAACGCCACCGCGACCGAGCCGGGGACCTCGACCTCGCCGGTCACCCCCGTGTCGCGGACGTCGTCGAGGCCGGCGAGCAGCCGCAGCAGGGTCGACTTCCCCGATCCGGACCGGCCGAGGAGGGCGACGAACTCGCCGTCGCCGAGGGTGAGGTCGAGCCGGTCGAGGACCCGCCGCCCGCCGAACCCGCGGACCAGGCCGCGTACCCGCGCGCTCACCGGTCGCCCCCGGCCGGGCCGGCGGGCCGCCAGGCCAGCACGCTCCGTTCGAGGCGGCGGACCAGGGCGTCGGTGCCGAGGCCGAGCAGCGCGTACACCGCGAGCCCGACGACGATCACGTCGGTGCGCAGGAACTCCCGGGCGTTCATGATCATGTAGCCGATCCCGGCGTCGGCCGCGGTGGTCTCCGCGACGATGATCGACAGCCAGGCGATGCCGAGCGCGAGCCGCAGCCCGGTGAGCGTGGACGCCATGGCGCCCGGGAGCACGACGTGGCGCAGCTGCTCGGCGTGGGTGAACCCGGACACCGACGCCGCCTCCAGCAGCTTCGGGTCGACGCCGCGGACGCCCGCGTGCACGTTGAGGTACATCGGGAACAGCACGCCCAGCGCGACCAGCAGCACCTTGGGCAGCTCGCCGACGCCGAACCACAGGATGAACAGCGGCACCAGCCCGAGGTGCGGCAGCGTGCGCAGCATCTGCACCGGCGGGTCCACGAGCAGGCCGCCCCAGCGCGAGAGCCCCGACACCACGCCGAGCCCCACCCCGACGACCAGGCCGAGGACCAGCCCGGTGGCGACCCGGGCGAGCGAGACCAGGAGCCCCTCGGTCAGCTCCCCGCTGCGGGTGACGTCGACGGCGGCGGTCACCACCCGCAGCGGCGAGGCGAGCTCGTCCTCGGCGAGCAGCCCGGTCGAGGACGCGAGCTGCCACAGGACGACCAGGGCGAGGGGGGAGATCCAGCGGCGCAGATCGGGTCGGCGGTGCGGGCGGCGACGGGCGACGGTCGTCGCGGCGGGCGAGGCCGGCCCGGTGGGGGGCGCACCGGTGTCGGCCGGTGCGGAGGTCCAGGTCGTGGACACGGGTACTCCAGGGACTCGGGGTCGTGACGGGAGGTGCCTGCGGCGCACAGCGGGGTGTGCACACAGCGGGGCCGCCCGAGGCGGGCGGCCTGCGGCACGGGCGGGGACGGCGCGGCGGCCGCGGTCAGCGACAGGTGCCGCCGGCGAGGCGCAGCAGGTCCACGTGGCGGCGCCGGGTCAGGTCCCGGCCCGGATCGACGACCACCGTGCGTGACGGGATGCGCCGACCGGTGCTCATGCCACCAGGTGACCACGCCGTCCGGACCGTGACAAAGCGACGTCCGTTCCGCGGGAAACGTCACCGGGGATGTGCGGACCGCCTCCCGCGGGATGGGATGTCAGCCGCGGCGGGCCCACTCGTCCGCCAGCAGCTCCTGGGACGCGACGCGGTCGGCGTGCCGGTGGGTGATGGTGGTCAGGAGCAGCTCGTCGGCGCCGGTGACTGCGCGCAGCCGGTCCAGGCCGTCGGCCACGGTGGCCGGGCCGCCGACGAAGCGGGTCGCGACCCGGTCGGTCACGAGCGCCGGGTCGGCCGGGAGCGCGTCGGCGTCCTCGGGGCGCGGGTAGGGGATGGCGCCCGCCCCGGTGCGGATGCTGTGGACCCACGGTCCGAAGCCCTCCGCGATCCGGGCGGCGTGCGCGTCGTCGGTGCCCACGACGACGTCGGCCGACACCATCACGTGCGGGCGTCCCAGCCGGTCCGACGGACGGAACGCCTCCCGGTAGGCGGCCACCGCGTCGAGCACCGTCGCCGGGCTGACGTGGTAGTTCGCCGCGAACGGCAGCCCGCGGCGCCCGGCGAGGACGGCGCTCTCCCCGCCGCTGGACCCGAGCACCCAGGTCTGCAGGGCGGCTCCCTCGCCCGGGACGGCGCGGACCTCGACCCCACCCGGTGTCCAGGTGCCGGTGATCAGCCCGTCGACGGCGTCGAGGAACTCCTCGTAGGGCGGCACCTGCGCGCCGGGCTGGCGCAGCGCCGCCGCCTGGGCGCGGAACCGGGGCGAGGACGCGATCGCGGCGAGCGACACCGGGGCGGGGATCAGTACCCCGTCGACGACCCGGTCGCCGCGCCCGTCCGGTTCGCGGGACGGGAGCCGGGACCCGCCGGAGCGGCCCAGGCCGAGGTCGATCCGGCCGGGGTGCAGACCGTCGAGGGTCCCGAAGTCCTCCACCACCGACAGCGGGGTCCGGTACCCGGTCTGCACCGCGCCCGAGCCGACCCGGATCGTGGCGGTCGCGGCGGCGACGGCGCCCATCAGGACGGCGGGCGAGGCCCCCGCGACGCCCGGGTTGAGGTGGTGCTCGGCGAGCCAGAACCGGGCGTAGCCGGCCCGTTCGGCGGAGCGGGCCAGGTCGAGGGTGTCGCGCAGTGCATCGGTGACGGTCGAGCCTGCCGGTACCGGGGAGAGGTCGAGGACGGACAGGGGAACGGGCACGGCGGCACACCTCCGGACGTGCCCGGGGCGGTGGCGACGACCGGGCCGGGCGACGGTGTCCGTTCCCGGCGGGCCCGGCGCGGGACGCGGGCGGACCGGGGTGCGGGCTCGGGCGGTGCGCCGCGGGCACGTCCGGCCCGGGGCGACGCCGGTCGCCCTCCGATCGTCGCCCCGCCCACGACGGGGGCGCAACCCCGGCGTGGCTTGCTACCGTCGAGGCCGTGCCGGCCGCCCCGCCGCGCCGCCCGTCCGCGGGCCCGCGGACGGCCCGGTCCGGCCGCGACGCCCCCGGCGCACCCACGCTCCGCCGGCGCCCGGCCCCACCCGGCACGTCCGGTGACGACGCGTGCGGTGCTCCCGCGCGCGAGGCGGTGCTTCCCATGAGGTTCCAGGTTCTCGACATCGTTCCGCACTCCCCGCACCCGGTGACCGGCGAGATCGTCGACACCCACGAGCGGCTGCGCCGGGTGGTGGACACCGCGGTGCTCGCCGAGCGGCTGGGGTTCGACTCCTACGCCGTCGGCGAGCGGCACGCCGGTGAGTTCGTCTCGTCCTCGCCCACCGTGCTGCTGGGCGCGATCGCCCAGGCCACCTCCCGGATCCTGCTCTCGACCGGGGTGACGGTGCTGTCGCTGCTCGACCCGGTCCGCGTCGCCGAGGACTACGCGACGGTCGACCAGCTCTCCGGCGGCCGGCTGGAGATCGTGATCGGCAAGGGCAACGAGGACCGGCACTTCCCGATGTTCGGGCTCGAGCTGGGTCGCCAGTACGAGTACCTCGCCGAGAACTACGAGCTGCTCCGCCGCCTGCTGCGCGAGGACGGGGTGGACTGGACGGGCACCCACCACGCCGACCTGACCGGGGTCACCACGTTCCCGCGGCCGTTCGCGGGCCCGTTCCGGATCTGGCACGGCTCGGCGACGTCGACCACCGCCGTCGACCTCGCCGCCCGCTGGGGCGACCCGATCTTCTCCGCGAACGCGTTGCAGCCCCGGGAGAACTACAAGGTCCTCATCGACCGCTACCGCGAGAAGCTCGCCGAGCACGGCCACGACCCGGCGCGGGGCTACGTCGGCTCCGGTTCGGGCGGGCTGTTCCTCGCCGACGGCGACGCCGAGGCGATCGCCGAGTACCGCCCGGTCTACGAGGGGTTCGCGGCGAGGATGCGCGCCGCGCACGCCGGCGACGACCGCCCCGGCAAGGCCACCTCGTTCGCGACCGTCGAGGAGGCGGTGGCGCACGGTCCGGCGCTGGTCGGGAGCCCGGAGCGGGTCGCGGCGAAGATCCTCGACTACCACGCCGCCTACGGCCACGACGTCCAGTCGGTGTCGGTCAACCCGGTGCTGCCCTACGAGCGCCAGCACGAGGTGCTGACCCGGTTCGCGACCGAGGTGGTCCCGCTGGTGCGGCGTGAGGTGTCGACGACCCTGTGGGGGCCCGCCGACGCCGGCCGCGCGGCCGGGTTCGTCGCCGCGGCCTGACCCGCCCCGGTCCCGGCCGCCGCGGGGGTCCGGGACCGCGGGCCGGTCGGCCGGCGGGGGTCGGGACCGATCGTGTCCGACCGGCACCCGGGGCGGCACGGGGACGCCCGATCCCGTCCCGTCCCGTCCGGTGGACGGGGAGCGGGCTCCGTCCGGACAACGCGGGGCGCCGTCCCACCGGTCGGGAGACCCCGCCCGGCCGTCCGGTGTTACGGGGGCGGTGCGTGGTGTTCGTGACAACGGGTCCGTCCTTGTCCGGGCACCGTTCGTCCGGTACCTGTTGCACCGTGCTGCAGTGGACGACGACAGGGCGGACGACGCCCGGCCGCCGTCCCCTGTGCACGGTCGGCCCCCGCTGACCGTGCACGCCCCGTCCGGCCGTGCCGGACGCCCGGCCCCCGCTCCCGCGGGCCCCGGGCGGGGGCGACCCGCATCCGACCCGTGACCGGCGAGCCCTCCGACGACGGAGCCCTCGTCCGCGCACCCGTGCCCGACGCCCGCACCCGCGGCCCGCCCGGCACGCCGTCCGCGCGCGGACACACCGGCCCGGCCACCCCGGCGCCGGTCCGCGCCCCGTGCCCGCCGAGAGGTCCACCGTGTCCGCGTCCACCGACACCCCGTCCGGGGCGGCCCGCGCCGCACCCCCGTCCCCACGCCGCCCGCGGTTCGACCCCCGCACCGCGGCCCTGCCCGTCCTGTCGGTGCTGGTCTTCCTCGTCGTCTGGCAGGTCGCCGCGGCGAGCGGCGTCTGGAACGAGACCTTCGTGCCGTACCCGTCGACGGTGTGGCGCGCGTTCGTGGAGGTCTCGACCACCCACGACGGGACCCGCGGCTACGGCGGCTACCTGCTGTGGGAGCACCTCTACATGACCCTGCGCCGGGTGCTGGCCGGCGTGGTCCTCGGCGTGGTCGCCGGGGTGCTGGTCGGCCTGCTCATGGGCACCGTCGGCTGGGTCCGCCGGGTCCTGGAGCCGTGGCTGACCTTCCTGCGGGCGCTGCCGCCGCTGGCCTACTTCTTCCTGCTGGTCATCTGGCTCGGCATCGACGAGGCCCCCAAGGTCACCCTGCTCGCGCTCGCCGCGTTCCCGCCGGCCGCCGTCGCGACCACCGCGGCGGTCGCCGCCGCCCCGCTGGGGCTGGTCGAGGCCGCCCGGGCACTCGGCGCCACCCGCGCCCAGGTCGTGCGGGACGTCATCGTGCCCTCGGCGCTGCCGGAGACCTTCACCGGCATCCGGCTGGCCGTCGGCATCGCCTACTCCTCGGTCGTCGCCGCCGAGCTGTTCAACGGCATCCCCGGCATCGGCGGGATGGTCAAGGACGCCAGCAACTACAACAACACCCCGGTCGTGCTCGTGGGCATCTTCGCGATCGGCATCTCCGGCCTGGTGATCGACGCGCTGCTGCGCGCCGTCGAGCGCCGCACCGTTCCGTGGAGGGGACGAGCATGACCATCCGCACCCGACTGACCGCACTGCTCGTGGGCCTGCTGGCGCTGACCGTCCTCACGGGCTGCGCCGTCGGCCCCGCCGGGCAGGACTCCGGCAAGCCGACCATCCGCATCGCCTACCAGAGCTTCCCCAGCGGCGACCTGGTCGCCAAGCACAACCGGTGGCTGGAGGAGGCGCTGCCGGACTGGAACGTGCAGTGGACGAAGTTCGACTCCGGCGCCGACATCAACACCGCGTTCGTCGCCGGCGAGCTGGACTTCGGCGCGATCGGGTCCAGCCCGGTCGCCCGCGGCCTGTCCGCCCCGCTGAACATCCCGTACCAGGTCGCGTTCGTGCTCGACGTCGCCGGTGACAACGAGGCGCTCGTCGCCCGCAACGCCACCGGGATCACCGACGTGGCCGGGCTGCGCGGCAAGCGGATCGCCACCGCGTTCGCGTCCACCTCGCACTACAGCCTGCTCGCCGCCCTGGAGCGGGCCGGTCTCCAGCCCGCCGACGTGCAGCTGATCGACCTGCAGCCGCAGGCCGCGCTGGCCGCGTGGGAGCGCGGCGACGTCGACGCCGTCTACACCTGGCTGCCGACCCTGGACCAGCTGCGCAAGACCGGGAAGACCCTGGTGACCAGCCGTGAGCTGGCCACCGCGGGCAAGCCGACCCTGGACCTGGGCGTCGTCTCGACGCCGTTCGCCGAGCAGCACCCCGAGGTCGTCGACGCCTGGCGCAAGGTCGAGGCCCGTGCGCTGGAGACCGTCCGTACCGACCCGCAGGCCGCGGCGCAGGCCGTCGCCGCGGAGATCGGTGCCACCCCCGAGGAGGCCGCGGCGCAGCTGAAGCAGGGGGTGTTCCTGTCCCCGCAGCAGCTGACCTCGGCCGAGTGGCTGGGCACCGACGGCACCCCGGGCAACCTCGCCCAGAACCTGCAGAGCGCCGCGCAGTTCCTCGCCGGGCAGAAGCAGATCCCGGCCGCGCCGGACCTCGCGACCTTCCAGCGGGCGATCTACACGAAGGGGCTCCCGGATGTCCTCGCCGCGGGCTGACACCGAGACCGGTGCGCGGACCGGCACCGGGACACCCGCGATCGTGGCGTCCGGGCTCGGGCACTCCTACCCGGGCCGCCGGGAACGGGTGCAGGCACTCGGCCCGCTCGACCTGACCGTGCAGCCCGGCGAGTTCCTGGTGCTGGTCGGGGCGTCGGGCTGCGGCAAGTCCACCCTGCTGCGGCTCGTCGCCGGGTTCGAGCGGCCCACCGACGGCACCCTCGCCGTCGCCGGACGGGCGCCCGAGCCGGGGGTCGGTGCGGGCGTGGTGTTCCAGCAGCCGCGGCTGTTCCCCTGGCGCACCGTCGGCGGCAACGTCGACCTCGCGCTGACCTACGCCGGTGTCGCGCCGGCCGACCGCGCCGTCGCCCGCGACGGGCTGCTGGAGCGGGTCGGGCTGACCGGCGTCGCGGACCGGCGGACCTGGGAGATCTCCGGCGGTCAGCAGCAGCGCGTCGCGATCGCCCGCGCGCTCGCCGCGGACCGGGACCTGCTGCTGCTCGACGAGCCGTTCGGCGCGCTCGACGCGCTCACCCGCGAACGGCTGCAGGACGACGTGCGCCGGGTCGGTCACGAGACCGGCCGGACCAGTGTGTTCGTCACCCACTCCGCGGACGAGGCGGTGTTCCTCGGGTCCCGGGTCGTGGTGCTCACCGCCCGCCCGGGGCGGATCGCGCTGGACCTGCGGATCGACCTGCCGCGGTCCGGTGTGGACGCCGAGGAGCTGCGCGGCTCGCCGGAGTTCGCCGAGCTGCGGGCCCGGGTCGGGGCGGCCGTGAAGGAGGCCGCCGCCTGACCCGCCCCCGGTGCTCCCGCCCGGGACGGGCCGTCCGCGCCTCGCGTGCGGACGGCCCGCCCGGCGCTGTGCCCGCGGCCCGGCGCGCCGTCCGCCGGAACCCGTGCGACCGGCCGGACGTGGGGCTCGACACCCGATCGGTGCTTCGGTTCCCGTTGGCGCAGTCCACCCGGAGCGGCCGGGAGTCCCGGCTCGTCGACGCCGCAGCACACCCGCCCCGTCACGGGGCAGGGTGCCACCGCCGGGTCCGATGGGAGACCCCGATGGCCCGCCGCCACGCCGGCCCCCGGCCCGACGCCGGGCAGCGGGCCCGGATCCGGCTGCGCTGGGTCCGTCGCCGCCACGTCGATCTGTGCCGCACCGGCACCGCGCTCTGTCGCTGACCTCACCCGTGCCCCGCACCGGACCGCCCGCCACCGCGGACGGCCGGCCCCCGCCTGCCCGACGGCAGCGCCCGCACCCGAGAGGCCCGCCCGTGACCGCGCTCCACCCCACCCCGCCCACCTCCGCCGGCCCGGAGGTCCGCTGGGTCGCCCCCACCGACCCGCTCGTCCGCCCGATGTTCGTCGAGCTCGACCGCGAGCACGGCGCCCACCACGCCCACCAGGGGCACGCCCTCGGCGACCCCGACGCCGGCACCGCCCGCGAGGCGAGCGGCTTCGCCCCGCCGTCCGGCGGTCTGGTGCTGCTGGTCGACGGCGGCACCCCCGTCGCCGGGGGCGCGTTCCGCCGGCGGGACTCCGACACCGCCGAGCTCACGCGGATCTGGACCGGCCCGGCGCACCGGCGCCGCGGCCTCGCCCGCCGGGTGCTCACCGAGCTGGAGAGCGCGAGCGCCGCCCGCGGCTACCGGCGCGTCCACCTGACGACCGGCCCGCGCCACCCCGAGGCCCGCCACCTCTGCCTCACCGCGGGCTACACCCCGCTCTACGACCGGACCCTGCACCCGGAGACGGTCGGGCCGCACCCGTTCGAGAAGTACCTGACCGGGAGCTTCGCGTGAGCAGCCCGTCAGCCGGCCGGGGGCGGATGGTCCCCGGCCGGCGAGAGCACCGCAGCCAGCGCGGCCGCCGCCGTCTCGACCAGGCGGGGGTCGGCCCCGGGCCGGGCACGCAGGTGCAGCGGCTCCGACGGGGCGCCCGGCAGGTCCGCGCACGGCTCGAGGCCCTCGGGCGGGTCGCCCAGTCCGGCGACGAGCGCGACCCCGAGCCCGCCGCGCACCGCGTTCAGCACGCCGGCCAGGTAGGCGGCCTCCCCGACGACGGTCGCGGCCATCCCGGCGGCGGACAGCGTCTGCAGGGCGCGGCGCCGGATGGTGCACGGCGAGTCGATCACGACCAACGGGACGGGGCCGTCCGCGGGGCGGCGCCAGCCCGGCGCCGCGTACCAGGTCAGCGGGATCGCCCCGGCGGCCACGCCGGGCCCGTCGACCACGTCGCCGATGTACATCGCGAGGTCCAGCGTGCCGCGGTCGACGGCGTCGTTGAGCCGGCTGGAGCGGTCGAGGCGGAAGCGCACCGCGGTGCCCGGGAACACGTCCTGCAGCCGCTCCATCACACGGGGCAGCAGCTCGTCCGCGGCATGCTCGGTGGACCCCAGCACCAGCGACTCGCGGGTGTCACCGACGCCGAGGCGGCGCAGCGCGTCGTCGTGGGCGGCCAGGATGCGGCGGGCCTCACCGAGCAGCGCCTCGCCCTCCGGGGTGAACCGGCTGACCCGGCCGTCCTTGCGGACCAGCGGGCGCCCGACGGCCTTCTCCAGGCGCCGCACGTGCTGGCTGACCGCGGACTGCGACAGCATCAGGGCCTGCGCGGCGCGGTGGAAACCGCCCTGGTCGGCGACGGCGACGATGCTCCGCAGCGCGGTGATGTCGAGGACGGCGGGCACGGTCCCGAGGCTACCCAGAACGATCGCGGATCGCGATCGGTTGTGATGCGCATTCGTCGTTGGACCCGGCGGCCCCGGGCGTCTGTGATGGTGGGCATGGCCCGCCCGTGCTCCGCGACCCCCGGCCGGTCCGTGCCGGCCGGCGTCGCGCGCCGGGACGGCGGGCTCACGCGTCGCCGGGTCGTCGACCACGGCACCGTCTGCTCCGCGGCCTGTCCGGTCCGCTGAACCACCGGTCCACCGCGACCCGTCCCTCGTGCGGCTCCCGTCCGCCCTCCGCCGGACCCCGCACGGACCGGTGTCCCCGGCATCACCCGAGAAGGAGATGAGTTCCCCATGACTGCACTCGGCACGACCCCGGTCCTCGCGTCCTGGACCGAGCCCGAGGGCATCCGCCCGCGCGGCACCGTCGTCGTCGTCCCGGGCCGCGGCGAGCACGCCGCGGTCTACGAGCGGTTCGGCCGGCGCATCGCCGCCGACGGCTACCGCGTCTGGGCGGTCAGCGACCCCACCGTCGACGCCGCCCGCACGGCCGGGCAGATCCGCTCGCTGCTCGACCGCACCCCGTCCGAGGATCCCGGCGAGGCCGGCCCCCCGCCGCGGGTGGTGGTCGGCTCCGACACCGGCGCCCTGTTCGCGGCCGGGCTCGTCGCCGACGGCGGGGCGGGTGTCGACGGCCTCGTGCTCGCCGGGCTCCCGCTGCACGCCACATCCGGCACACCGGACTGGGCCGACGAGCTCGCGCTGCGCACGTCCTGCCCGGCCCACCGAGGCCGCCTCGACGCGGACGACACCGTCCGTCGCGGCGAGCTGGCCGGCCCGCTGCCCGACGGCTGGGCCGACCGGGCCCGCCCCGCCGCGATCGCGGTGCCGGTGCTGGGCCTGCACGGTGCCGACGACGCGGTCAGCCCGCTCGCCACGGTCCGTGACTTCTACGCCGCCCTCCCGGAGGGGGAGCTGGTCGGCGTCGCGGGCGGTGCGCACGACGCCCTCAACGACGCCACCCACCGCACCGCCGCCGCCACCGCGGTGCTGTTCCTGGAACGGCTGCGCGCGGGGTCGAGGCCGGCCCGAGTCGAGGTCCCGGGGATGGGGCGGTGACCCGCTACGTCGTCGTCGGCGCCGGCGCGGTCGGCGCCACGCTGGCCGCCGAGCTGCACCTCGCCGGACGCGAGGTCGTGCTCGTCGCCCGCGGCGCGCAGCTCGACGCGCTCCGCGGTGGCCTGCGCTACCTGCGTCCCGAGGGGGAGCAGCGGGTCGCCGTGCCCGCCGCCGCGCGGGACGAGGTGTCGCTGCGCCCCGACGACGTGCTGCTGCTGGCCACGAAGGCCCAGGACGCCGACGCGGCGCTGGCCGACTGGGCCGCCCGCCCGGTGGCCGGCCGCACCGCCGCGGCGGCGCTGCCGGTCGTCGTGCTGCAGAACGGCCTGGACACCGAGCGGGCGGCGCTGCGCCGGTTCGCGACCGTGTACGGCGCCGTCGTGTGGTCGCCGACCACCTACGTCACCCCCGGCGAGGTCGTGTCGCCCGGGGCGCCCGCGGCCGGGCTGGTGTGGCTCGGCCGGTATCCGGCGGGCCGCGACGCGCGCGCCGGGGAGATCGCCGCCGACCTGACCGCGGCCCGCCACCCCACCCGGGTCGTCGACGACGTGCCGCGCTGGAAGGCGGGCAAGCTGCCGCTGGTGCTGGGCAACGCCCTCGACGCGCTGTACCCGCCGTCGCCGCTGCGCGACCGGGCCGCGGCCGCGCTGCGCGCCGAGGCCCACGACGTGTACCGGGCCGCCGGGATCACCCCGGCCGATCCGCGGGCCGGGTCCACCCCGGACCGGAGCTCACCGGTGGTGCACCCGGTGCCCGGCGCCCCCGTCGGTGCCGGGAGGTCCACCTGGCAGAGCCTGCGTCGCGGGGCGAGCCCGGAGACCGATTTCCTCAACGGCGAGATCGTGCTGCTCGCCGCGCTGCACGGGACCACCGCGCCGCGCAACGCGGCGGTCGCGGACCGGCTGCGCCGCGCCGTCGCCGACGGGGCGGGCGTGCACGGCCTCGACGACGCCGACCTCGCCGCGACCCTGCCCGCGGTGTCGGTGCTGGTCGACGCCCGGTCGCTGGCCGCCGAGCTCGCGGGGGACACCCCACCGGTGCTGCTCGACGTCCGCTGGGCGCTCGGCGACCCGCACGGCCGCGAGCACCACCGCGACGGGCACCTGCCCGGCGCGGTCTACGTGCCGCTGGACACCGAGCTCGCCGCCCACTCCGACGACCCCCGCAACGGCCGCCACCCGCTGCCCGGCGTCGCCGACCTGCAGGCCGCGGCGCGGCGCTGGGGCGTGCGGACCGGCCGCCCGGTCGTCGTGTACGACGCCACCGGGGGACTCGCCGCCGGGCGCGCGTGGTGGCTGCTGCGCTGGGCCGGGCACGACGACGTCCGGCTGCTCGACGGCGGCCTGGCCGCCTGGTCCGCCGCCGGGCTGCCCGTCGAGTCCGGCGAGGTGCCCGACCCGGAACCGGGCGACGTCGTGCTCACCGGTGGCGCGCTGCCCGTCCTCGACGCCGACTCCGCCGCCGCCCTGGCCCGGGAC
The DNA here is from genome assembly GCF_040105315.1 of Pseudonocardia tropica. Taxonomy (NCBI): domain Bacteria; kingdom Bacillati; phylum Actinomycetota; class Actinomycetes; order Pseudonocardiales; family Pseudonocardiaceae; genus Pseudonocardia; species Pseudonocardia tropica. The sequence continues at coordinate 366,653 of NZ_JBEDNP010000004.1, read as the reverse complement.
GGGCTGCTGCTCGACGCCCGCGCGGGGGAGCGCTACCGCGGCGAGACCGAACCGGTCGACCCGCGTGCCGGGCACGTCCCGGGCGCGGTGAGCGCCCCCACCGGGGACAACCTCGCCCCCGACGGCCGCTTCCGCGACCCCGCGGCGCTGCGTGCCCGCTTCGCCGCGCTCGGTGCCCCGGACCGGCCGGTGGGTGTCTACTGCGGATCGGGGGTCACCGCGGCGCACCAGGTCGCGGCGCTCGCCGCGGCCGGGGTGCGAGCCGCGCTCTTCCCGGGCTCCTGGTCCGCCTGGTCGAACGACCCGGCGCGTCCGGTCGCCACCGGTGCCGAGCCGTGAGCCGCGACGTGGCGTGCCGGGTGACCCGCGCCGTCATCGATCGCGGTCCGCGATCGGAACCGATCCCGATTCGTCGCTGGACCGTACCCGGCCCGCACGTTTCACTCTTCGGTGTGGACACGACGACCCCGACCCGGCCCGCGGCACCGCGCCGCCGCCCGGCCGCGTCGTGCCCGGTGCCCGCGCCGGCCGGGCTCACCCGACGTCGCGTGATCGACCACGGGACCGTGTTCTCCGCAGGCTGTCGGGCCTGCTGAGACCCGGCCGCAGCGCCGCCCCCCGGGTCCCACCTCCGGTCGGCCCCGGCATGGGGGTGGGCACCGGCCTGACCCGGCCGCGGGGGTCACCCCGGGGACCGGTGCACCCGTGGGCCGGCGGTGAGGTGCCGACGTCGCGGGTGAGCACGTCCGGATCGCCGTGCACACAGATCGGTCGCGCCGCCGCCGGGTCCACCGGGTCGAGCCAGACCCCCGTCGGGAGCTGCACCACCCCGGCCCGGACGCCGTCGGTGACCCTGGCCGCGGCCAGGCAGGCGCCGCGGTCGTTGTGCAGCCGGACGAGGTCGCCGTCGGAGATCCCACGGGCGGCCGCGTCGTCGGGGTGGCCGAACCCGGCGACGGTCGCCGAGTACAGCTCGATCCGGCCCGACGGCGTCGCCGGCGGGTGCGCCGCGGGGTTCGCCGCGACCGCCGTCGCGCTGGTGCTGCCGGCCGCGGTGCGGGTCAGGTCCAGCGGCGCAGCAGCGCCCGCTCGGCCAGACCGAGCAGCGCGTCGGTGAGCTTCCCCAGCACCGCGAGCAGCACGATCGCCAGCAGGAGGATGTCGGTGCGCCCGGTGTTCTGGCTGTCGATCAGCAGGAACCCGAGCCCGATCGACGACGCGATCAGCTCCGCCGCGACCAGGAACAGCCAGCCCTGTGCGAGACCGAGCCGCAGCCCGGCGAGCGCGGGCGGCGCGATCGCCGGCAGCTGCACCTGCAGGAACAGCCGCAGGCCCGAGCGACCGTAGGCGCGGCCGACCTCGAGGAGCCGGTGGTCGACGTGGTCGAGTGCCGCCGCGACCGTCGTGTAGACGGGGAAGAACGCCCCGATCGCCACGAGCGTGACCTTCGGGGTCTCGCCGATGCCGAGCCACAGGAGCAGCAGCGGCACCCAGGCCAGCGAGGGCACCGCACGCAGCGCCTGCACGGTGGGGGCGAGGAGGGCCCGTACCCGGGTGGAGAGCCCGACGAGCCCGCCCAGCAGCACACCCGCCCCCGCGCCCGCGGCGAAACCGAGCAGCACCCGTTGCACGCTGATCGCGACGTGCTGCCACAGCTCGCCGCGTCCGGCGAGCTCGCCGAGCGCGGCGGCGACGTCCAGCGGGGCGGGCAGCTGCGCGGGGGAGAACCGTCCGGACGCCGCGAGCAGGTGCCAGCCGAGGACCAGCAGGACCGGCAGCACGAGGCCGGCGGCGGCGCCGGTGAGCAGCCTGCGACGCGCCGGCCGGTCCGGGGCGGCCGGTCCCGGCTGCGCCGGAGCCGGTGTCCGGCGGGTGCCGGTGGCCCCGGCGACGGTCACGGCCTGCTCCCGTCCGACCGGGTACCGGCGGCCTGCTCGGCGAAACGCGGCTCGAACAGGGTGTCCAGCGCGGTCCGGGCATCGCTCTCGGAGCGGACCAGGTTCTCCGACACCAGGATCGGCAGCAGTCGCTCCAGTACCGCCCGCTGGTCGGGGCCGGGCACCGGGTCGATGTCGAGCCGGGTGCGCTCGGTGAGCTGCTTGCGGGCGACGGCCGGGTCGATGGACGCGGCCCGGGCCAGCGTCGCCACGGCCTCGTCGGGGTTCTCGGCGATCCAGGCCCGGGCCCGCTCGTAGGCCCGCACGACGACGGCCGCGGTGTCCGGGTCGCGTTCCAGGAACGACTCGGTGGCGTTGAGCAGCCCGTAGGAGTTGAAGTCCAGGTTGCGGTAGATCAGCCGCGACCCCGCGGAGAGCTCGGACTGCGCCATGAACGGGTCGAGACCGGCCCAGGCGTCGACGTCGCCCCGCTCCAGCGCGGTGCGCCCGTCGGAGTGCTGCAGGTTCACGATCTCGACGTCGTCGCGGTCGAGCCCGGCCCGGGCCAGGGTCTGCACCAGGAAGAAGTACGGGTCGGTGCCCTGGGTGACGGCGACCTTGCGCCCGCGCAGCTGCGCCGGGTCGGTGATCGCCGATCCGGCGGGCACCACGATCGCGGACCACTCCGGCCGGGAGTAGACGTCGATCGAGCGGATCGGTGAGCCGTTGGCGCGGGCCAGCAGCGCCGGGGTGCCCGCCGTCGAGCCGACGTCGATCACCCCGGCCCGCAGGTTCTCGTTGGCCTTGTTCGACCCCTGCGAGAGCACCCACTGCACGTTGTCCTGGCCGAGCTCCTGCTCCAGCCAGCCCTGCTCGCGGATCACCAGGCTCTCGGGGTTGTAGTAGGCGTAGTCCAGCCGGACCGCGGCCGGTCCGCCTCCGGCGTCCCCGGCGACGGTGCCGTCGGCGTTCTCCCCGGCCGCGCACCCGGCGAGCAGCAGCAGGGCGAGCAGGGCGGGCAGGACGGTGCGCAGCGGGCGCATGGTCGGTCTCCCGTTCATCGCTGGGTGGGGATACGGCTGTGCTGGGCGGGGACGCCGAGGCGGGACAGCAGGTCCGCGCGCAGCGCCGCCGCGGCGGGGTCGGAGCGGTCGCGGGGGCGCGGTGACGGCGGACGCAGCGTGTGCACCACCGCGGCACCGCGGTCGGGGTCCGCCCGCCCGAGGACGACGACCCGGTCGGCGAGGTGCAGGGCCTCGTCGACGTCGTGGGTCACGAGCAGCACGGTCGCCCCGGAGGCGCGCTGCAGGTCGTCGACCAGGTCCTGCATCCGCAGCCGGGTCAGTGCGTCGAGCGCGGCGAACGGCTCGTCCAGCAGCAGCACCCCGGGGGTGCGGACGAGCGCGCGGGCGAGCCCGGCCCGCTGGGCCATGCCGCCGGAGACGGCCCGTGGCCGGTACCCGGCGAACTCGGTGAGCCCCACCGCGTCCAGCGCGCGGGCGACGGCGTCGGCCCGCTCGGCCCGGGGCGTGCGGTCCGGCAGGCCGAACGCGACGTTGTCGGCGAGGGTGCGCCAGGGCAGCAGCCGCGGCTCCTGGAAGACGACGGCGGCTCGGCCCTGCACCCCGGTGACCGGGTCGTCGTCGACCCGTACCTCCCCGGCGGAGGGGTGGTCGAGCCCGGCGACGAGCCGGAGCAGCGTCGACTTCCCGCAGCCGGAGGCGCCGAGCAGGGCGACGACCTCCCCGGCGGCGACGTCGAGTTCGACCCGGTCGAGGACGACGCGGCGGTCCGGACCGGCACCGAAGGCGCGGTCGACGGCGGTCAGGCGGACGGATACGGGCGGGGCCCACGATGTGGCGGTCTGCACGACGGGTGTCCTGTTCGGAGCGGGACGCGGCGGGAGGGGAGGTCGCGTCGGGCCGGACAGGTCGCGCCCGCCTGGTACCCGAGGTCGAGCCAGATGCGGCCGACCAGCAGGTCGCCGTGACTCGCCCCGGTGTGTCGCACGCGATCGACCATACGAACGGGTGAACGGATCCGGAAGGCGTGGGTGAGGTTCGTCGGTTCCGTGCGGATCCGGGGCGGGTCTGTGTTCTACTGCGTCACCCGGCCGAGTGGTCAGTCCGCCCGGGACGCGGCCTCGGCGGTGACCGCGCGGACGACCTCGTCCGGCACGACGCGGGCCCCCGGCCGGTAGGTCACCGAGCGCAGGTCGCCGGTGAACCGGAAGATCCCGCGCCGCCGTCGCAGCTCCAAGGACACCGGTCCGCGGGCGTCGCGGCCGACGGAGACGCCCGTCCAGGGCGCCATCCCGGTCAGCGCCCACCGGTCGGGCAGCGCGGCGACCGGCGCCCCGTCGGCGGAGACGGCGAGGTGCCAGCGCAGGTCCGGGCTCGCCGTCACGGACAGGACGACCGCGCGGGCCCCGGCCGGGGCCGGGCCGTCCGCGGTGGACACCCGCCCGCCCGCGTTGTGCAGCACGACCAGCCGCCCGTCCTCGACGGCCAGCAGGTAGCCGCCGAACGCGTCACCGTGCGCGACGAGGACGCCCTCGTCGCCCGGGGCGAGCCCGCCGAGGGCGACCTCGACGTCGAACGACCGGAACGCGACGAGCTGCGCGGACCGGTAGCGCTCCAGCACCGGGGTGCCGGGCAGGATCCGCACCGGCTCGGTCAGGCGCGCCTCGCCCGGCCGTCGCACCGCCAGGTCCCCGCGGTCGAGCAGCGGGAACACGGTGTTCTCCCAGGCGGCGCGCTCCCAGGCCGCGGCGAGTTCGGCGACCCGCTGCGGGTGGGCCGCGGCGAGGTCGACCAGCTCGGCGGGGTCGGTGCGCACGTCGTACAGCGCCCAGGCCGGGTCGTCGATGCCCCGCTCACCGGGTTCGTGGCGGGCGAGCAGCTTCCAGCCGTCGCGGTAGAACCCCCGGTGCCCGCCCATCTCGGAGTACTGCTCGCGGTGCGGGCTCGCGATCACCTCGCCGCGCAGGAACCCGCCCAGGTCGACGCCGTCGGGTTCGGCGGTCGGCGTGCCCGCGCGCTCGGCGAGCCGGGGCACCCCGGTCAGCGCGAGCAGCGTCGGGACCAGGTCGGTGACGTAGGTGTAGTCGCGCAGCACCCCGCCGGCGGGCAGACCCCGGGGCCAGGACACCAGCAGCGGCACCCGCACCCCGCCGGCGTAGGTCTGTCCCTTGTAGAAGCGGAACGGGGTGTTCGACACCTGGCCCCAGCCGCGCGGGTAGTGCACGCCGAGCTCCTCGGAGCCGATGAGCGACTCGTCGTGGTCGACGTCGGGCTCCCAGTCGCCGGGGACGGGGTGGTGCACGAAGCGGGTGAGGTAGCTGCGGGTGCCCTCCGGGCCGCCCTCGGCGGTGCCGCCGTTGTCGGAGGTGAACACGATGATGGTGTCCTCGAGCTCGCCCAGCTCGTCGAGCAGGGCGGTGACCCGGCCGAGCGAGGCGTCCACGGTGGACACCATGGCCGCGTAGACCTCCATGTAGCGGGCGTAGCGGCGGCGTTCGTCGGGCGAGAGCGACTCCCACGGCGGCACGTCGTAGCCGGGTTCGGGGTTGCGCGGGGCCTGCCGCGTGCCGGCCGGGAACAGGCCGCGGTCGAGCTGGCGGGCGAAGCGCGCCTCGCGCACGGCGTCCCACCCGGCGGCGTAGCGGCCCTCCTGGGCGGCGAGGTCGACGGCCGGTACCTGCAGGGGGCCGTGCATCGCGACGTGCGCGAGGTAGAGCAGGAAGGGCTTGTCGGCGTCGTGCGCACGCAGCTCGGAGATCATCGCCAGTGACCGCTCGGTGAGGTCGTCGGTGACGTAGTAGCCGGGCGGGTACTCGTCGACGTCGAGGGCGTGCTCGTCCACGGTCACCTGGTTGGGGTGGAAGAAGGAGTTCAGCCCCTCCAACGAGCCGTGGTAGCGGTCGAACCCGCGCCGGGTCGGCCAGGAGCCGCGGGGGCGGCCGGGCGCGAGGTCCGCGTCGCGGACCAGGTGCCACTTGCCGACGGCGAAGGTGGCGTAACCGCCGGCGCGCAGGTGCTCGGCGAGGGTCGCGGCGTCGTCGCCCAGCTCCAGGCGGACGCCGGGGAAGCCGGGGTCGGCGTTGGCGACCCAGCCGTAGCCCGCGCGGTGCGGGTTGAGCCCGGTCAGCAGCGCGGCCCGGGCGGGGGAGCACAGCGGTGCGGTGTGGTGCTCGGCCAGGGTCAGCCCGGCCTCGGCGAGCCGGTCCAGGTGCGGGGTGGGGATCTCCGAGCCGTAGGGGCCGATGTCGCTGTAGCCCATGTCGTCGACGACGACCACGACGACGTTCGGTCGCCGGACCCGCTCGGGCTCGGGCGGCCACCAGCGCGTCGAGGTCGCGGCGGTGCGGCCGACGGTGCCGCCGAACCCCGCGTAGCCGCGGGGGGCGGGGGGCGGGGGGTCGGTGGGCACGGCGGGACCTCCGGGACGGGGACGGTGGGGCGCGGGCGGACGGGTGACGCGCACCGGCCCGGTGTCCGCGGGTGCGGGCGCCGGGCCGGTGGGCGGGGTTCAGTTCGTGTAGTGCGAGGAGTCGCCGGTGCGCACGACGCTGCGCGCCCCGCTGGGCGAGACCGGGATGTCGCCGGCCAGGGTGATCCGGCGCAGCGCGCGGTGGTGGTCGTCGTAGTCGGCGACGGCGTAGTGCTGGGTCGCGCGGTTGTCGAACAGCACGAAGTCGCCGTCGGACCAGTTCCAGCGCACCGTGTTCTCCAGCCGGACGATCCGGTCCTGGAGCAGGTGGTAGACGGTCTGGGACTCCTTGGAGTTCAGCCCGACGAACTCCCGGACGAAGTGGCCGAGCACGAGCACCCGCTCGCCGGTCTCCGGGTGGACGCGCACGACCGGGTGCTCGGTCTCGTAGGTGGTGGAGCGGAACTCGGCGCGGTAGGCGGCGATCCGGTCGTCGTCCTGCGCGGTGGTGGTGGTCTCGGCGTCGCGGGCGTAGTCGAAGGCGTTGGTGTGCACCGCCCAGAGCTCGTCGACCAGGTTCTTCAGCGGCAGCGGCAGCGACGCGTAGGCGGCGCCGGTGTTGGCGAACACGGTGGTGCCGCCGTAGGGCGGCAGGTCCAGCGTGCGCAGCGAGCTGATCGCGGGGATGCGGTCGACGAAGGTGACGTCGGTGTGCCAGCTGTTGGCCTTGCTGCGGTCGGAGTCGACCGGCAGCACGTGGGTCTTCTCGCCGCGGACGGTCGGGTGGGCGGTGGTGGGGCTGCCGAACAGCGAGACGAACGCGAGGTGCGACTCGTCGTCGAGGTGGCCCTGGCCGCCGAAGAACAGTGCCTTGTGCTCCAGCAGCGCCGCGCGCAGCGTGGCGACGGTGGCGGCGTCGAGGTCGCCGCCCAGACGGACGCCCTCGACGCGGGCGCCGATGCGCCCGCCGACCTTGCGCACGACGGGCTGCGCGGGAGCGTTGGTGGTGGTGGTGGTGGGGTTCTCGGCCTGCAGGGTCATCGGATCTCCAGACGGGGGGTGCGGGCGGCCCGGGGACGCCGGTCGCGGCGGCAGGGGGCGGGAGGACGCCGGCGGGCGGGCCGCTCCCCGTCCACTCCGGACGGAGCGGGGGAGCGGGGCGCCACGGCTCCGGCACGTCGACGACGGTAGGGAGGCGCCCGTGGCGGCGGCAACGGTTGCGCTCACGCCGATCCCAACCCCCGCGCCGGAACCGCGCGGACCGCGGTTGTCAATGTGATCCGCTGCGGTGATTCCAGGCGTCGACCCGGTCTCCGGACCGCTGCTAGCGTCACCGGTGTGAGTGACGACCGCGACCGCCCCGGGCCGCGGCCCGGCGTGCGCCGTGGCCTGGTCACCGGCGTCCTGCCCTTCCTGGTGCTGCGCCGCCACGTCGACCTGTGCCGCACGGCGACCGCGCTCTGTCGACCCGCCTGAGCAACCCGACGCCCTGACGCGTCCCGCGACCCCGGAGCGGGCGCGGCGCCACCGCACCGCGGTCCCGCCGCACCGTCCCGCCCGGTCCGCGCACCCCGATCGATCGGCCCCGCCGGGTCCACGTCCCACCGGCGCCGCCGTGCCCCGACCGTCCGCCGCCTGCGGGCCGGACGGGGCCCGCCGACACCCAGGACCACCCGGCCACCGCGCGCCGCGGACCCCACCGAGGGGCCCGCCGCGGCGCCGTGGCCCGCGCACCGAGGACCGCCGATGCCCGGCCCCACCACGCCCGGACCCCCTCCCGACCCCCCGTCCGCACCAGCCGACCCGGCCACCCGCCCGTCGGCCCGTGCCCGACCGCACCACGGGCGCCACGTCGGGGGGCACCGTCCCACCCGCCGCGCCGTCGTGCGCGCCGCGCCGCCCGAGCCGGTCACCGGGGCCGGTGTGCCCGCCGCCGCGGCGGTGCTCGGCGCCGTGCGGCGGGCCGGGGTGGTGTTCCGCGACGAGCTCGTCACCGCCACCGGGCTGTCGCACGCGACGGTGAACCGCCAGGTCGTCGCGCTCATCGCCGCCGGGGTGGTCCGCGAGCGGCCCGACCTCGTGCCCACGGGCACGGTCGGCAGGCCCCGCATCCCGCTGGAGATCGACACCGACCGGTTCGGCGTGCTCGGCCTGCACGTCGGCCTGCACCGGACCACGCTCGCCGTCGGTGACCTGCGGGGCACCGTGCTGTCGGCGACCGACGTGCCCACCCCGCGCGACTCCGAGCCCGGCACGGCGCTGGCGGGCCTCGCCGCGCGGCTGCGGCGGTTCGCCGCCCGCGGCCCGGGCCGCACCGTGCTGCAGGTCGGCCTCGTCGTCGGCGGTCAGGTGTCGGGCGAGCGCGACCGGTTCGGCCACCCCCGGCTCGGCTGGGACCCCGCCCCGCTCGCCGACATCGTCGACCGCGTCGGGCTGCCCGGCGTCGTCGTCCCGCAGATCGAGGCGATGGCCGGGGCCGAGTCGCTGCTGTCCCCGCACGTCGACGACGGCACCACCCTGCACATCTACGCCCGCGAGGCGGTGGGCGCCGTCCTCACCGTCGACGGCCACGTGCACGCACCCGCGGGCGGGCCGGGCACCATCAGCCACCTGCCCGTCGGCGGGGACGGCGTGCTCGGCCGGGAGCCCTGCCACTGCGGGCGCACCGGCTGCCTCGAGGCCGCCGCGGGGGACTCCGCGGTCGCCCGCGCCGCGCACGCGGCCGGCATCGTCGACGCGCCGGTGATCGAGAAGGTGGTCACCGCGGCCGAGGGCGGCGACCGCCGTGCCCACGACCTGCTCGCCGAGCGGGCCGCGCTACTCGGCCGCGGTGTCGCCCTGGTCCGCGACGTGCTCAACCCCGACCGCGTCGTCCTCGCCGGGCAGGCGTTCACCGCCTACCGGGCCGGGCTCGCGCACGTCTCGCGCAGCTTCGCCGCCGCCAGCGCACTCCCCCCGATCAGCCTGCAGGCGGGCACCTTCGGCTCCGCGCTGCAGGCGGTCGCCGCCTGCACCGCGGGCCTGCGTCCCGTCTACGCCGACCCGCTCGGCACCACCCGCCGCGCCACCGCGCGCGGTCCCCACCACCCCGTCGCCGCATCCGTCCCGGCCCAGCCGCGCGGCGACGCGGACTCCACCACCCGAGAGGCGAACCACCGATGACCCCCCGACTCCTGACCTCCCCGCTCGACCGGCGCAGCCTGCTGCGCCGCGCCGGACTCGGTGCCCTGGTCGCCGGCGCGGCCGGCGCGGGCCTGACCGGGTGCGCCTCCGCCGTCGACGAGCGCCGCGCCGCCGGGAACGCCGCCGCGAGCGCGCCGGTGCGCGGCGGGACCCTGAAGCTGGCCGTCCGGACCGACCTGGTGCCCGGCAACTTCCTCACCAACTCCAACGACGGCGTCACCACCACCGTCGGCCTGGTCTACGACACCCTGGTGCGCCGGCCGAACACCGAGTTCGAGCCGCGGCCGCGGCTCGCGACGTCCTGGGAGATCAGCCCGGACGGCCGCACGGTGACCCTGCAGCTGCGCGACGACGTGTTCTTCCACGGGCGCGGCACCGAGCGCGGCCGGCCGTTCACCTCGAAGGACGTCGAGTTCTCGATCCGCACCTACGCCGACCCGAAGTGGATCGCGCAGCTGCGCAGCACCGCCGCCGCGGTCACCTCGTTCGACACCTCGCAGCCGCACCGGGTGGTGCTGGGCCTCGCGGACCCCCTGTCGAACATCCTCGACCTGCTCGACACCGTCCCGATCCTGGACTCCGAGACCATCGACGCGCTCGGGCGGGGCGAGGCGTTCGTCGGGACCGGCCCGTTCCGGTTCGAGTCCTGGACCCCGAACACCTCGATCGCCTACGTGCGCAACGAGCACTTCCGCGACCCCGAGCGGCCCTACCTCGACCGGGTCGAGCTGAGCATCGGCGGCGACGCCCAGGCACTGCTGGCCGGCCTGCGGTCGAACCGGTTCGACGTCGTCAACGGGCTCCCGTTCCGCGACATCGCGACCCTCGACGCGGCCGAGGGCTTCCACGCGATCACCCTGGAGGGCGCCGAGCTGCAGACCTACGTCGGGGCGAACGTCACCGCCCCCGGGCTGTCCGACGTGCGGGTCCGCCAGGCCGTGGCCTACGCCGTCGACCGGCAGCGGGTCGTCGACGAGGTGCTCCGCGGCTCCGGCTACCCGGTCAACCTGCCGTGGCCGAAGAGCTCCCCGGCCTACGACGAGGCCCGCAACGCCACCTACTCCCGCAACCTCGACCGGGCCCGCGCGCTCGTCGCGGAGGTCGGCACCGTGCCGCCGCAGCCGCTGACGTTCCAGGCCAACCACCCCGTCCACGAGCCGGTGGCGCAGATCGTGCAGGCGAACCTCGCCGAGATCGGCATCACCACCACGCTGCAGCCGGTCGAGGCCGCGCAGTTCGTGAAGCAGCTGATCGGCGCCCAGTTCCCCGGGCTGTGGACGACGTTCCACTCGTGGGCCCAGCACACCCCGTCGACGCTGACCGTCAGCGCCTACCCCTTCAACGCGCAGAAGAACGCCTCGCGGTTCGTCTCGCCCGACTACCAGCGCGCCGCCGCCACCGCGTGGACGCTGCCCGCGACCGACACCGCGGGCCTCGGCCGCGCCTACACGGCGCTGTCCGACGAGCTGCTCGAGCACCTGTTCCTCGTCGAGATCGGGGTCGTGCTGAACCAGTTCGCCGCCTCGGACCGGGTCCAGGGCGTCGGCTGGACCAAGCGGTCCGAGATCGACCTCACCGACGCGTTCACGGCGGCCTGAGGTGCTGCGCTTCGTCGTCTCCCGGCTGCCGTCCGCGGTCGCGGTGCTGTTCCTCGCCTCGGTGCTGATCTTCGGTCTGCTGCGACTGGTCCCGGGCGACCCGGCGACCACGCTGGCCGGGCCGGACGCCTCGCCCGAGGTGGTCGAGGCGATCCGGGTCTCCCTCGGGCTCGACCGGCCGGTGTGGGAGCAGTACGTGCTGTGGCTGGGGAACGTCCTCACCGGGGACCTGGGCCGGTCGTACCTGATCGGCGGCGAGATCGGCACCCTGGTGGCGGCCGGTCTGGTGAACACGCTCTGGCTGGCCGTCACCGCGCTCGTCCTGGCCGTGGTGCTGTCGCTGGTCGTCGGCGTCGCCGCGGTGCTCTCGCGCGCCCGCTGGGTCGACACCGTCGTCACCGGGTTCACCACCCTCGCCCTGGCCGTGCCGACTTTCGTCACCGGTGTGGCGCTGGTGCTGGTGTTCGCCGTCGCGCTGCCCGTCCTCCCGTCCGGCGGGACGCCGCCGGACGGGTTCCTCGCCCGGCCCGGCATCACCTGGCAGTACCTGCTGCTGCCCGCGGTGTGCCTGGCCCTGCCGGTGGCGGGGGCGCTGTCGCGCTTCGTCGTGGAGTCGCTGCGCACCGAGCTCGCGCAGCCCTACGTCCTCACCGCCCGCGCGCTGGGCGTGCCGCGACGACGCCTGGTGCTCGCCCACGCGCTGCCCGCCGCGCTCCCGACCGTCGTCACGGTGCTGGGGCTGCAGGTCGGCAACCTGCTCGGCGGGGCCGTGCTCGTCGAGCTGATCTTCACCTGGCCCGGCCTGGGGCAGCTCGTCGAGCAGGGCATCAGCCGTCGCGACTACCCGGTGGTGCAGGTCCTGCTGCTGCTCTCGGTCGCGGTGTTCGTCGCCGTCCAGCTGGTCACCGACATCCTGTACGCCGCGCTGGACCCGCGGGTGCGGATCGGAGGGAACGCATGACCGTCACCGCCCCCACCGGGCTCGTCCCGGCCCCGGCCCCCGCGGCCCGGCCCGGCGTCCCCCGCCGCCCGCACCCGCTGTCCGCGCTGCGGCGCGGACGCGGGCTCGTCGGCACGGTGCTCGTCGGTGTCGTGGTCCTGGCCGGGCTCGCCGCACCGCTGCTGGCGCCCTACGACCCGCTCGCGCAGATCCCGGGGGCGAACCTGCTGCCCGCGTCGGCGACGCACTGGCTCGGCACGGACGAGGTCAACCGCGACGTGTTCAGCCGCACCCTGTACGGCATCCTCGCGAACCTCGGGATCATCGCTGTGGCCGTGCCCCTGGGCGCGGTCACGGGGGCACTGGTCGGGCTCGTGTCGAGCCTGTCGGCGGCCGTCGACGTCGTCGCCCAGCGGGTGTTCGACGTGCTGCTCGCCTTCCCGGTCCTGATCCTCGGCATCGCGCTGGCCGCGGTGCTCGGGCCGGGCGCGACGACGGTGGTCGTGGTGATCGTCGCCGCCGAGATCCCGATCTTCGGCCGGCTCCTGCGGGGCGCCGCGCTGCGCGTCCGGGAGACGCCCTACGTCGAGGCCGCCACCGTCGTCGGGGCCGGGCGCTGGTGGGTGTTGCGCCGCCACGTCCTCCCCAACGCCGCCGAGCCCGCCGGGGTGCAGGTCGCGGTCTCGCTGTCCGTCGCCGTCTTCGTGGAGAGCGCCATGAGCTTCATCGGGATCGGGGTCCGGCCGCCGGACCCGTCGCTCGGGTCGATCGTCGCCGACTCGGTGCAGTACCTCGACGTCAACCCGGCGATGGCGCTCGGCCCGCTGGTCGTAATCACCACGCTGACGCTCGGGTTCCTGCTCGTCGCCCAGGCCCTCGCGGCGGGACGGCGGGTGGCCGGATGAGCCCCGTGCTGACGGTGCGCGACCTGCGCATCTCCTTCGGCGACACTCCCGCCGTCGACGGCGTCGACCTCACCGTGCGCCGCGGCGAGGTCGTCGCCCTGGTCGGGGAGTCCGGGTCGGGCAAGACCCTGACGGCCCGCTCGGTACTCGGCCTGCTGCCCGACGCCGCGACGGCGACCGGCTCGGTCGAGCTCGCCGGCGAACCGCTGCTCGGTGCGTCGGAGGAGGCGCTGGACCGGGTCCGCGGGACCCGCGCCGCGATGGTGTTCCAGGAGCCGCAGACCGCGCTCAACCCGGTGCGCACGGTCGGCTGGCAGCTCGTCGAGGCGATCCGTGCCCACGCCCGGGTGCCGCGCGCACAGGCCCGCCGGCGCGCGGTGGAGCTGCTGCGCCTGGTCGACCTGCCGGACCCGGAACGCCGCGTGCGCGCCTATCCGCACCAGCTCTCCGGCGGCCAGAAGCAGCGCGTCGTGATCGCCCTGGCACTGGCCGGGGAGCCGGACCTGCTGCTGGCCGACGAGCCGACGACCGCGCTCGACGTCACCGTGCAGGCCCGGATCCTGGAGCTGCTGCGCGACCTGCGCGACAGCACCGGTGTCGGGGTCCTGCTGGTGACCCACAACATGGGCGTGGTCGCGGAGCTCGCCGACCGGGTCGTGGTGCTGCACCGCGGCCGGGTCGTGGAGCAGCGCCCGGTCGCCGACCTGTTCGACCGTCCCGCCACCGACTACACCCGTGCGCTGCTGGCCGCGGTGCCGTCGCTGCCCGACCGGCCCCGGGGACGTGCCGCGACGGCGGTCTCCCGGAGCGCCACCGTCCCCACGCCGCGCGAGGCCGAGGGGCCGGTCCCGGTGCTGTCGTTGCAGGACCTGACGGTCGTGCATCCGGCGCGCCGCGGCAGGCCCGCGTTCCGCGCCGCGCACGCGGTGAGCCTCGACGTCGCCCCCGGCGAGGTCGTCGGGCTCGTCGGCGAGTCCGGCTCCGGCAAGACGACGATCGGCCGCGCCGCCGTCGGGCTGCTGCCGGCGGCGCAGGGCCGGGTCCTGCTCGACGGCACCGACCTCGCCGGCCTGTCCCGTTCCGGGCTGCGCCGGGTGCGCCGCGGCCTGGCGATGGTCCACCAGGACCCGGCGGCGTCGCTGGACCCGCGCCAGGCGGTGGGCGACTCCGTCGCGGAGCCGCTGCGGGTGCACGGCGCCCGCCCCGGTCCGGAGCTGCGCGACCGGGTCGGCGACCTGCTGGAGTCGGTACGCCTGCCCCGCGGGTTCGCGGCGCGCCGCCCCGGCGAGCTCTCCGGCGGGCAGCGCCAGCGGGTCGCGCTGGCCCGGGCGCTGTCGCTGTCACCGCGGCTGCTGGTCGCCGACGAGCCGACCAGCGCGCTCGACGTCTCGGTGCAGGCCGAGGTGCTGGAACTGTTCGCCGGGCTGCAGCGCGAGCTGGGCTTCGCCTGCCTGTTCGTCAGCCATGACCTCGCCGTCGTCGACGGGGTCGCCGACCGGGTCGCGGTCCTGCGGGCGGGGGAGGTCGTCGAGCTGGGCATCCCGTCGCAGGTGTTCGGCGCACCCGCGCACGACTACAGCCGCCGCCTCGTCGACGCCGTCCCGCGGATCCCGACCCGCGCCTGACCCTTCCCACCCGCCCCGGCCGTGCGGCGCGCGGCCGGGGCGGGTGGTCGCGGGCGCGGAGGTCGGGGCTCAGGTGTCGGACGCCCCGCGGCGACTGGCGTGCACCGCGGCGGGGTGGTCCGGGCGGACCCGGGCCTGCCCGGCGCCGTACAGGTGCTCGCGCAGCGTGGCCCCCTCGGGCTCGGTGGGCAGCACCCCGCGCCGTCGCAGCTCGGGCACCACGTGCTCGACGACGTCGGTGAAGGTCCCCGGTGTGATCGCGTAGGCGAGGTTGAACCCGTCGACGTCGGCGACCTGCGCCCAGCGCTCCATCTCGTCGGCGACCGTCTCCGGCCCGCCCACGACGACGGCGCCCATCCCGCCGATCCCGATGTGCTCGGCGATGGCCCGCGGCGTCCACTCCCGGTCGGGGTCCGCGGTGGTGAACAGCTCCACCGCGCTGCGGATGGCCTCGGTCTCGGCGAACCGCAGCGGCTCGTCCGGGTCCATCGTGGACAGGTCCAGGCCGGACCAGCCGCCGTAGAGGGTGAGCGCGCCCTCCAGGCTCACGTACCGCGAGAGGTCCGCGTAGCGCTCCCGTGCCTGCTCGTCGGTGGCCCCGGTGACCACCGTCAGCATCGTGAAGACCTTCACCGAGCGCGGGTCGCGCCCCTGCTCGGTGGTCTGCCGGCGCAGCTCGGCGACCCGCGGCGCGAGGCCCTCCGGGGTCGGGGAGATGACGAAGACGCCCTCGGCGTGCCGGGCGGCGAACGCGGTGCCCCGCGACGACGCACCCGCCTGGAAGATCGTCGGCGTGCGCTGCGGCGACGGCTCGGTCAGCCCGATGCCGGGCACGTCGAAGAACTCGCCCCGGTGCCCGATCGGCCGGACCTTCGCCGGGTCGGTGTAGACGCCCTTCTCCCGGTCGAGGAGCACCGCGTCGTCGTCCCAGGAGGCCTCCCACAGCTGGTAGGCGACCTCCATGAACTCGTCGGCGACGTCGTAGCGCCGGTCGTGCGGCACCTGCTTCTCCAGGCCCAGGTTGCGGGCCGCGGACTCCAGGTAGGAGGTCACGACGTTCCACGCGACCCGGCCCCGGGTGTAGTGGTCCAGCGTCGAGAACCGCCGCGCCAGCGCGTAGGGCTTCTCGTAGGTCAGCGAGACGGTGATCCCGAAGCCCAGCCGTTCGGTGACCGCGGCCATCGCCGACACGGCCAGGGTCGGGTCGCCGACGGGCACCTGCACGCCGTCGCGGATCGCCGGTTCCGGGCCGTCGCGGTAGACGTCGTAGAGGCCCACGACGTCGGCGACGAACAGGCTGGTGAACCCGCCCCGTTCCAGCAGCTGCGCCAGGTCGGTCCAGTAGCGCAGGTCGTGGAAGGTGTGCGAGCGGTCCTCGGGGTGGCGCCACAGACCGGGCGACTGGTGCCCGGCGCAGGTCATGTCGAACGCGTTGAGGTGCAGACGTCGCGGGCCGGTCATCGCTTGCCTGCGCTCCAGGCGTAGGGCAGGTCGGTGCCGTTGAGCACGTGGTCCCCGACCGCCTGCAGCTTGAAGATCAGCGGGTTGTGCGTGGAGATCACCCGGGCGTTGCGCCAGTGCCGGTCCAGGCGCAGCTTCTCCGAGGTGATCGACGCACCACCGACCTCGAACAGCTGGGTGGTGGCGTCGAGCACGGCCGGGATGACGGCGGCCTGGGCGTGGGCGACGTCGAGCTCCACGCGGTCGAGCAGCTCGGGGTCCTCCCCGCCCGCGTCGAGCAGCCGGTCGAGCTGGTCGGCGATGGTCAGCACCAGGGCCCGCGACGACCACGCCGCGGCGGACAACCGTCCGACGACCTGCTGCACCAGCGGGTCGTGGCGGGGCAGGTCGGCCGCGGCGTGGGTGAAGGTGCGGGTGCGCTCCCGCACCCAGCCTGCGACGTCGTCGGTGGCGCGCCGCGCGATGCCGGCGAGGACGGCGAGCTGGACGAGCTGCAGGTAGGAGGTGCCCCAGCCGCGGCCCACGGTGCCGTAGCCCGGCCCGAGGACCCGGTCGGCGGGCACGGCGACGTCGGTGAACACGGTGGTGCCGCTGGCGGTGAGGCGCTGTCCGAAGCCGTCCCAGTCGTCGTGCTGGGCGACGCCCTCGGCGTCACCGTCGACGAGCACCGAGACCCGCTCGCCGTCGAGGTCGGCGGCGACGAGGATCCGGTCGGAGTAGAGGCTGCCGGTCGAGTAGTACTTCGTGCCGTCGAGCCGGTAGCCGCCGTGGCCGTCCGGGGTCAGCACGGTCCGGTAGCGGTCGATCGCGCCGACGCCGGGCTCGGTGATGGCGTTGCCGACGAGTTCACCCCCGGCGACGGCGGCCAGCCGGGCGTCGCGGTCCGGGCCCGGGGCGGCGAGCAGCAGGTCGTCGACGTACCACCAGTGCACGCGCAGCGCCTGCGGCAGGTTCGACTCGGCGGCGGCCAGGTCGACCAGCAGCCGGAACTGCTGGCGGACCGTGGCGCCGTAGCCGCCGAGGGCGACGGGCAGCCGCAGCGCGCCGAAGCGCTCGGCCTGCAGCGCGGCGACCTCGTCGTGGGCGAGGGTGCGGCCCTGCTCACGGGCCACCGCGCCCTCGGCGATCCGGGCGAAGGCGGGCGCGAAGACGGCGTCGAGCTGCTCGTCGGTCCAGGCGGCGCGGCCGTCGGTGCCGGTGGGGGCGGGGGAGGTCGTGGTCACGGAGGTCCTTCCGGTGGGTCCGGTCGCGTGCCGGTGCACGACGACGGCGCGGGAGTGCCGGTGGGGGGAGCGGGCTGCGCCGGGCGCACCGGCGACCTCCGCGTGCAGGCGGACGTCGGGCGGGCCGGACCGGGTGACGGCTTCCGCGGTGGGCGGGACCCGGCGGGCTGGTCTCAGGCGCAGCGTGTCGGACGACGACAGAGCGCCGACGCCACGCGCGCGAGGTCGACATGCCCCCGCGTGGTCAGCAGCACCGATCCGGTCACGTCGTCACCGTAGCCGCCACCGCGGGCGCCGCCCAAGGCCGCGGCGATCCGGATCACCCGTGTCCTGCCTGGTGGGAGCCATGATCGCGGGGGTACGGACAGGTGTCCCGAGGAGTGGAAGGTCCACTGTGGAGCGGTGTGTGACCGGGGTCCCGGGCGTCTTGCGCGGCGCGGTGCCGCCCTGTTCCGTTCACCGGATGGGAGTCACCCTGCACTGGTTCCTGCCCACCATGGGCGACGGCCGTCACCTCGTCGGGGGAGGCCACGGCAACGCCACCGGCTCCGCCGGTGCCATCCGCCCCGCGTCGGTCGGCTACCTCGCCCAGGTCGCCCGCGCCGCGGAACAGGCCGGGTTCGACGGCGCGCTCACCCCCACCGGCGCCTGGTGCGAGGACGCCTGGCTGACCACGGCGATGCTCGTCGCCCACACCGAGCGGCTGAGGTTCCTCGTCGCGTTCCGCCCCGGGGCGATCTCCCCGACGCTCGCCGCGCAGCAGGCCGCCACCTTCCAGCGGCACTCCGGCGGGCGGCTGCTGCTCAACGTCGTCACCGGCGGCGAGTCGCGCGAGCAGCGCGCCTACGGCGACTTCCTCGACAAGGACGCCCGCTACGCCCGGACCGGCGAGTTCCTCTCGGTCGTGACCCGGCTGTGGCGCGGCGAGACCGTCGACCTCGACGGCGCATACGTCCGCGTGGAGTCCGCGTCGCTGTCCCGGCTGCCCGACCCGGTGCCGCCGGTGTACTTCGGCGGGTCATCCCCGGCGGCCGGCGACGTCGCCGCCGAGCACGCCGACGTGTACCTGACCTGGGGCGAGCCGGTCGACGCCGTCCGGGAGAAGATCGACTGGATCCGCGGGCTCGCCGCCGCGCGCGGGCGCAGCATGCGGTTCGGCATCCGGCTGCACGTGATCACCCGCGACACCGCCGACGAGGCCTGGGCGCAGGCGCACACGCTCCTCGACGCACTCGATCCGGCCACGATCGCGGGCGTGCAGGCGGGCCTGGCCGCCAGCGAGTCCGAGGGACAGCGCCGGATGCGGGCGCTGCACAACGGGTCGACCGACAACCTGACGATCGCCCCGAACCTCTGGGCCGGGGTCGGCCTGGTCCGCGGCGGCGCCGGCACCGCCCTGGTCGGCAGCCACACCGAGGTCGCCGACCGGATCGCCGAGTACCACGAGGCCGGCATCGACGAGTTCGTGCTGTCCGGGTACCCGCACCTGGAGGAGGCGTGGTGGATGGGGGAGGGCGTCATGCCGATCCTGCGCGGGCGCGGCCTGTGGACCCCGCCCGCCGGGGCCGGCGTGGAGGCCCCCGCGGCGCGGTCGGTGCCGTTCGCCGCGGACTACCGGACCTGACCGGGGGCCGTCGCGCCGGCCCCCGGTCCGGCGGGTCAGGACCCGGCGGGTGCGCCGAGGTCCCGGACCGCGGACCCGACGTCCACCGGGTTGCGGAGCACCCCGTAGCCGGAGTACCGGTCGGCGACCCCCTGCAGCTCGGCGACGAGCTCCGGGGACAGCGGCGCGATGTCGCGCAGCGCGCGCTGCGCCATCAGGTCGGCGACCGCCGCCGGGCGCCCGGTCAGCTTCGCGTAGATCGCGGCGTTCTCCCGCTGGTTCTCCCGGGCCCACTGCAGGGCACGGCCGTAGCGCTCGGTGAAGTCGGTCAGCGCGGCGCGGGTGCCCGCGTCGTCGAGGGCGGCGGTGTTGGCGTCGAGGAAGGTCAGCCCGGTGCCCAGGCCCTTCGCGTCGCGCAGGATCCGCGCGCCGGACTCCTGCTGGGCGACCGCGGTGTAGGGGTCCCAGGTGGACCAGGCGTCGATCGCACCCGAGTTCATCGCGGCCGCCGCGTCGACCGGCTGCAGGAACGAGATCGTCACCTCGTCCGGCCGCACCCCGGCCTCCTCCAGCGCCCGCAGCAGCAGGTAGTGGCCGATGCTGCCCTGGGTGGTCGGCGACACGGTCTTCCCGCGCAGGTCGGCGACCGAGCGGATCGGCGAGTCCTTCGGGACGAGCAGGGCGAGGCCGCCCTGGCTGGGCGAGCGGGTCGCCTCGACGATCTTGATGCGGTCGGTGGAGGACAGCGCGGTGAGGGTGGGTGCGTCGCCGGCGATGCCGACGTCGATCGCCTCGCCGCGCAGCGCCTCCAGCAGCGGCGCGGCCGCGGGGAACTGGGCCCACTCGACCCGGTAGGGCGCGCCGTCGAGCGCGCCGGAGGCCTCGACGAGGGCCTGCTGGACACCGGCCTGGTCGCCGACCCGCAGGGTGACCTGCGACAGGTCGGCCGGGCCGTCGTCGGCGGCGCCGGAGCAGCCGGTGAGCAGCAGCGCCAGCGCGGCGAGCAGTGCGGGCAGGGCGAGCAGCGGTCGGCGGGTCACGGGGTGGTCTCCGGGTCGGTGAGCGGGGTGAGCGAGGGGAGGTTCACGACGATCCCCTCCTGCGTGCTGCGGGAGATCACGACGACGGCCGGGACCTCGGGGTCGGGGTTCTCCTCGCGGTGCGGGACCCACGGCGGGACGAACACGTAGTCGCCGGGCTCGGTCTGCAGGACCACCTCGCCGGTGCCGTCGTGGAAGACGAACCGCGGCCGGCCGGACACGACGTAGATCGAGGTCTCCGCCTCGCCGTGGTGGTGGTCGCCGGAGTTCGTGGCGGGCGCGACGTGCGTCTCGCCCGTCCAGAGCTTCGACGAGCCGACGGTGCGGCCGCTCACGGCCTCGCGGCGGGACATCCCGCTGGTCTGGGCGGTGTCGGCGGACAGGTCGGCGCCCCGGACGAGGTGGACCCGCGCGTGGTCGGGCGGGGTGGGGGCGAGGTCGGGGTGGAACGGGTCGGTCCCGTGCGGGTGCGTGGTCACCGGGTATCGCCCTCCAGGGCGGTCAGGGTGCGGGCGGTCAGGAAGTCGGCGACGGTGCGTTCGAGGTCGGCCCACAGCGGTGCGGCGGGGCCGGAGTCGCGGAGGGTGGCGATCGAGCCCTCGGTGGCGAGGACGACGTCGGCGACGGTGATGTCCCCGGCGGGCCGGGCCAGCCGGTAGCCGCCCTCGCAGCCGCGGCGGCTGCTGACCAGGCCGGCGCGCCGCAGCGCCAGCATCACGTTGACCAGCGAGTTCAGCGGCACCCCGCAGGCGCGCGCCATCGCGTCGCAGGTGACGGTCTCCCCGTCGGCGGCGACGAGCTCGGCCAGGGCCCGCAGGGCGTGGTCGAGGCGGGCGGAGACGTTCAGCGGCGCCGCGCGACGCGGGCGCGCCGGTCCGGCCGTCACGGCCCGGGCGGGCGTCTCCTCCACGAAGCGGGCGCCCTTGGCGAGGCGTTCCAGGAACTGCACGAGCCGCGCGGCGACGATCCGGTGGAACTGGTCGTTCAGGACGTCGTGCACCCCGTCGACGACGACGGCGACGTCGTCGCCGGGCCGGGCCAGCGCCCGGACGCCCGCGACCGGGGCGACGCGGTCGGCGTCGCCGTGCAGCCACAGCACCGGCAGGTCGGGCAGCGCCGACGACGGCAGCGGCGGCGCGGCCAGGGCGAGTGCGCCCCAGGTGAAGTCGGGGTCGGACTCGAGCAGGCCGCGGTGCACCGGGCAGGCGGTGCGGGCGTCGAGCTCGCCGGCCCGGTCGGCGGGCACCGGGCCGGGGTCGGCGGCGGGGAGCCCGGCGAGGACGAGCCCGTCCGGGGCGAGGTCGGCGGCGAGCTCCCACGCCCGCAGCGCGCCGGTGTCGGAGCCGAGCAGGACCCGGGCCCCGGTCGCCCCGGCCAGCGCGCCGGTGACCTCCCCTGCGTCGGCGCCGGGCGCGGGGACGGTGAGGGTCCAGCCGTCGACGGCGAGCCTGCGACCCAGCCGCGCGTACAGCCCGGGGTGCTCCCCCCGCCCGGACAGCGCGACGACGGTGCCGCGCGAGGTGCCCTCGGGCGCCCAGACCGTGCCCGTGGTGGCGGGTGCGCTCACGCGGTGACCCCCGCCCCGGCGGTGACCCCGCGTCGCGCCAGCTCGGCCCGGACGGCGGGCAGCAGCTCGCTGCCGTAGCGGCGGGCGTCGTCGACCGGGTCGTAGCCGCGGATCAGCAGGGTGGTGACCCCGATGTCGGCGTAGTCGGCGAGCGCGGCGGCGACGGTGTCCGGGGTGCCGACGAGCGCCGTGGAGTTGCCGGCCGCGCCGGAGGCGGCCGCGGTGGCGGTCCACAGGCAGCGGTCGTGGAGCTCACCGGCCTCCGCGGCGGCGAGCAGCCGCTGCGAGCCGACGTTGGCCGGGGCACCCGGCTCCCGCATCCGGGTGCCGGTGAACGAGCCGTGTCCGCCCCGGGCGGCGACGATCCGGTCCCGGACGTCGTGCGCGCGGGCCCACGCCTGCTCCTCGGTGTCGCCGAGGATCGGGCGGAAGGACACGCTGATCCGGGGCGGCTCGGTGCGGCCCGCGGCGCGGGCGGCGTCGTGCACCCGGGCGATCTGCTCGGCGGTCCCGGCGAGGGGCTCGCCCCAGAGGGCGAAGACGTCGGCGTGCCGCCCGCCGACCCGGTACGCGGCGTCGGAGGACCCGCCGAAGTAGACCGGGATCGGGCCGAGCGGACGGATCTCCTGGGCGACGCCGGCGACCCGGTAGTGCTCGCCGGTGTGGTCGAAGGGCTCGGGGTCGGTCCAGGCCCGGCGGACGACCGAGAGGTACTCGTCGGTGCGGGCGTAGCGCTCGTCCTTGTCCAGCCAGTCGCCGTCGCGGCGCTGGTCGGTGTCGCTGCCCCCGGAGATGACGTGCATCGCGACCCGGCCGCCACCGCTGAAGTGGTCCAGCGTGGCGTACTGGCGGGCGGCCAGGGTGGGTGCGGTGAAGCCGGGCCGGTGCGCGACCAGGAAGCCGAGCCGGTCGGTGTGCGCGGCGGCGTACGCGGCGACCTGCAGCCCGTCGGGCGTCGACGAGGAGTGCCCGATGAGGACCTTGTCGAAGCCGGCCTCCTCGTTGGCGGCGGCGAACCGGCGGACGACGGCCGGGTCCAGGACGGGGCCGGTGGCGGGCCGGATCTCGGAGACCTCCTGGGTCCCGATCATGCCGACGAACTCGATGCTCACGCTCGCTCCTGGGTTCGGTGCACGCCGAGCCTGCCGAGCAGGTCGGCCCGCAGGTGCTGGAAGTCGGGGTCGGTGACGTCGCGCGGCCGGGGGAACGGGACCGGCGCGTCGTGCGCGATCCGGCCGCCGTCCATCACCAGGACGCGGTCGGCCAGGACGAGCGCCTCCTCCACGTCGTGGGTCACCAGCAGCACCGCGCAGCGGTGGCGCTGCCACAGCTCGTCGACGAGCCCGCGGGCGGTGATCCGGGTCAGCGCGTCGAGCGCGGAGAACGGCTCGTCGAGCAGCAGCAGGTCCGGGTCGCGGACCAGGGCGCGGGCCAGGGCGGCCCGCTGCGCCTCGCCGCCGGAGAGGACCTTGGGCCACACGTCGGTGCGGTGGGCGAGGCCGACCTCGGTCAGCGCGGCCACGGCGCGGGCGCGGTCCGGCCGGCCGGGCAGGCCCAGCACGACGTTGCGCCACACCTTCTTCCACGGCAGCAGGCGTGGTGCCTGGAAGCCGACGGCGCGGCGCCGGGCGACGGTGACCTCCCCGCTGACGTCGTTGTCGAGGTCGGCCAGGATCCGCAGGAGGGTGGACTTGCCGCAGCCCGAGGCGCCGAGCAGGGCGACGAACTCCCCGGGCCGGATCTCCAGGTCGAGGTCGGTCAGGACGGCCCGGTCACCGAAGTGCCGGCTCAGGCCGCGGACCGAGACGGGTCTCACCGCCCGCTGAACGCCGGTCGCCACGACAGCAGCCCCCTCTCCAGGGTGCGCACGACGAGGTCGCCGACCAGCCCGAGCACCGCGTACAGCGCGAGGCAGACGACGATCACGTCGGTCTGGAAGAACTCCCGGGCGGTGTTCATCTCGTAGCCGATCCCCGACGTCGCGTTGATCGTCTCGCCGAAGACCAGCGCGAGCCACGCGGTGCCGAGCGAGTAGCGCAGCCCGACCAGGAACTGGGGCATCGCCGACGGCAGGATCACGTGCCGGACCTGGCCGAACCAGCCGAGGCCGAGGGTGCGGGCGGCCTCGACGAGCGTCGCGTCGACGTTGCGGATGCCACCGAACAGGTTCATGTAGAGCGGGAAGGTCACCGCCAGCGCGATCAGCGCGACCTTGGGCTCCTCGCCGATGCCGAACCAGATGATCAGCAGCGGGATGAGCCCGATGACCGGCACCGTGCGCAGCATCTGGACGGGGGCGTCGATGACGTCCTCGCCGCGGCGGAACAGCCCGGACAGGGTCGCGAGCAGCACCGCGGCGACGACGCCGATCGCGATGCCCGACAGCACACGGACGCCCGACACGGCGACCGCGCTCTGCAGCGCCCCGTCCGCCCACATCCCGGCGGCGGTGACCGCGACCGTCGCGGGGGAGGCCAGGACGTCGCGGGGCAGGACGCCGGTGCTCGACAGCACCTGCCACAGCCCGATCAGGACGAGCGGTGAGGCGGTCTTGACCGCCCAGCGCGGCACCCGGTCGGGCCCGCGGGAGGCCCGGGTGCGCAGGGTCTCGACCTCGGGTGGGGCGGGAGCGCGTTCCCGCGGTGTCGCGATCGTCATGGGATCTCCTGGGGACGTCGGCGGGCACGCCGCGTCGACCGTCCGCGGTCGCGCGGACGGGGAGGCGGGTGCGGTGGTGGCGGACGGGGCGCCGTGGGCTCGACGAGCCGGTCCGCGGTGTGCGGTGCTGCGGCGGGGTGCCGGTCCCGGACCGCTGGGCCGGGTGGGTCGGTGTCCGGCCCGGCCGTCGGGAACGGTCCGCGGGAGCGGTCGTCGGGACCGGCCCCCGGGATCGGCCGTCAGGAGCGACAGAGCGCCGAGGCGACGCGCGCGAGGTCGACGTGCGCGCGTGTCGTCAGCGGAACCGGAACGGTCATGGGAGAACCGTAACCCGCCCGGAGCGCAAACCCAACCCTTGGAGTTGGGATTGGGGTCACCGGGTTTCGCCTGGTGGGACGGGGTGTCCGGGCACGTCCGGACACCTGTGGACGGCCGAGCGGGCCGGACGCACCGGGGCGGGTGCGTACGGCCCGCTCGGGCGTCGCGGGGGGGGGGGGGGGGGTCAGACGGTCAGGGCGAGCCCCCGGGCGCGCAGCACCCGTCGCTCCAGTGGGCGGAAGACCAGCAGCTCGACCCCGATGCCGACGATGAGGATCAGCAGGATCGCGGCGAACACCTGCACGATGTCGTTCACGTCGGCGCCGTTCTTCAGGTAGGCGCCCAGCCCGACCCCGAGTGCGGGACCGGCCGCGATGATCTCCGCGGCCATCAGCGAGCGCCACGAGAACGCCCAGCCCTGCTTGCAGCCGGCGAGGTAGCCGGGCAGCGCCGCCGGGAGCAGGACGTAGCGGGCCATCTGGTAGCCCGTCGCGCCCAGGACCTGGCCGGCCCGGGGCAGGATCGGCGGCACCTGGTCGATGCCCGCGACCAGGCCGTTCGCGATCGAGGGCACCGAGCCGAGCAGGACCACGAAGAAGATCGTGGTGTTGGTCAGCCCGAACCACAGCACCGCGGCCGGGACCCAGGCCACCGACGGCAGCGACTGGAGACCGGTGAGCAGCGGCCCGATCGCCGCACGCACCAGCGGCACCTTGGCGACGACCACGCCGAGCGGGGTGGCGATCACCAGGGCGAGCAGGAAGCCGAGCGCGGCCCGGCTGATCGAGGTCCACAGGATCGACCAGATCTCGCCGCTGACGACGGTCTCGCCGAACGCCTCGGCCACCGCGCCCGGGGCGGGCAGCCGGTACTCGGGCGTGACCGCCGAGGCCCAGACGATCTGCCAGACCACCACGATCGCCACGAGTGCGACGATCGGCGGCAGCCAGGTCCGCAGGAACCGCTGCCACCACGGCGTCGTCCGCTCGACGGGCGTGTCGAGCGCGTCGAGCCCGGCGACGGCGGCCGCGGAGTCGCGGTCGTCGTCCACGACGGTCATCGAGGACTCCTCACGCGGCATGGCTGGTGATCACCGCCCGCAGCCGTCCGGTGATGTCGTCGTGCAGCTCGGCCTGCTGCTCGGCGTCGTGACCGCCGGCGGGCACCGTCCACTCGCGGACGACGGTCCCCGGCCGCGACGACAGCAGCACGACCCGCTCGGCCAGCCGGACGGCCTCGCGGACGTCGTGGGTCACGAACACGATCGTCGTCCCGGTGGCCCGCCAGACCCGCAGCAGTTCGCCCTGCAGGACGTCGCGGGTGATGGCGTCGAGCGCGGCGAACGGCTCGTCCATCAGCAGCAGCCCCCCGGCGCCGTGGGCGTCGCCGAGACCGGTGGCCGCGGCCAGGGCGCGAGCCAGCGACACGCGCTGGCGCATGCCGCCGGACAGCTCGTGCGGACGCTTGTCGCCCAGGCCCTCCAGTCGCACCAGGGTGAGCAGCTCCTCGGCCCGCTCGCGCCGGGCCGACCGGCCGTGCCCGGCGAGCTTGAGGGGCAGCTCGACGTTGCGCAGCGCGGTCAGCCACGGCATGAGCGCGGCCTCCTGGAACATGAACGACGGCCGCGCCGACCCGACCCGGACCGCGCCCGCGGTGGGCTCGTCGAGCCCGGCGAGCAGGTTCAGCAACGTCGACTTGCCGCAGCCGGACGCGCCGAGCACACAGAGGAACTCGCCGTCGCCGACCTGCAGGTCGATCCCGTTGAGCGCGGTCACCGCCCCGGCGCCGGTGCCGAAGGTCTTGGCGACCCCGGACAGTTCCACGGCCGTGTCGCGGGTCCTCGGGCGCCGGGCGGTCAGGTCGACGGTCATCGGTGGTTCCCCTCGTCGATCGGAAAGGTCAGTTCGCGGCGGCGAGACCGGCCGGGTCCACGGCGGCCTCCCCGGAGCCGGTCCGGACCGCGTCGACCGCGGCCGGGTCGAGGAAGCCGGTCAGGTCCGCCTCGCTCTTCGCGATGCCCGCCGTGACCGAGTCCTTCGCCAGCTGCGGGAAGGTCGAGGCGAGCGGGTCGGAGTCGAAGGACAGCTCGGTGAAGGCGCGGTCGAGGATGTTCGCCGCCAGCGGCTTGCCGGTGATCTCGCCGATCGCCTCGTTGGAGACGGTCTTCGCCTGCGCGGGGTTCTCACGGATGAGGGTGATGGCCTTCTGCTCGCCGCGCAGGATCGCCTCGACGGTCTGCGGGTGCTGCGCCAGGAACTCGGTCCGGACGATGACGACGGTCGTCGGGAACTTCCCGTCGGGCCACAGGGACTTCTCGTCGACCAGGACCTTCGCCCCGGCGTCGACCAGGCGCGAGCTCCACGGCTCGGGCAGCCAGCCGCCGGCGACCTTGCCCTGCTTGAACAGGTCGAGGGTCTGCGGGTTCTCGATGTTCTGCACGGTCACCGCGTCCGGGCCCTGCCCGATCGGGAGCTTGTTCTCCGACAGCCAGGTCTTCAGCGCGATGTCCTGGGTGTTGCCCAGCTGCGGCGTCGCGATGATCTTACCCTTGAGCTGCTCGGGCGAGGTGATGTCCGGGCTGGTCACCAGCTGGGCGCCGGCCGAGGTGGAGCCCGCGACCAGGCGCACGGCCTCGCCGTTGGACTTGGTGAAGGCGTTGATCGCCGGGCCGGAGCCGATGAACGCGACGTCGATCGAGCCGCCGAGCAGGGCGTTGACCTGGTCCGGGCCGGCGTTGAACGTCTGGGTGGTGAGCTTCGTGCTCCCCAGCTCGGCGGCGAACAGGCCCTGCTTCACCCCGACCAGCGCGGGGGCGTGGGTGATGTTCGGGAAGTAGCCGAGGCGGACCTCGGTCGCGGGGGAGGTGGCGCCCGCGGCGGTGGTGCTCTCGTCGGCGCGGGAGCAGCCGGCCAGCAGCCCGAGCGCGGTGAGCAGCGCGAGCAGGACGGCGGCGGTGCGCGCCCGGGATCCGGAGCGCAGGACGTGCGGGGACATCGCGGGACGGGGTCCTTCCGTGGGGGCGGCGGGCGGTCGGTGACGACCGCTGCGCGCCGGGGCCGGCCGGCCCTGGGGGGCGTGCCGGGGTTCGGGACGGGTGGCGGGCCGGAGTGGTGTCCGGCGGGCGATTCCCGGTCCGGCGGGTGCCTCGCACGCCGGGGGCGTGGCGTTACGGCCCGCGGGGCGGGAGACCGCTCAGCGACAGAGCTCGCTGTAGGCGGGTGCGCGCCGGCTCGGCCAGAACGGCTCGAGGCCGGTCGGGCGCACCGGCACCGCGCGCCGGGCGGCACGGGTCGGCTCGTGGGGGGCGGGCTCGGTCACGCCCCGTGGTAACCGACCGGGGCGCGAGGGCCTCCGTCGGCTCGTCGTCACCCGACCAGGGTGCGGCGTGGTCACCTCCCCGGACAACCCGGAGTCCACCCCCCAGGAAAACGGTCGAGATGTCCGGACAGGTCGAGGCGGTCCGAGGTGGCGATTCCGCAGGTCGGGAGATTCGGTGCGGCGGGGATCACTGCCCGGCTCCGCGGGTTGACACCGTCGGGCACCGGATCCCTACAGTCGGATCGCACACCATCCGGAGCGGCCGAGAGACCCGGCTCGACGACGCCGCAGCAACCCCCCGCAGCACGCGGGTGCGGGTGCTCCAGCCGGGTTCGATGGAGGACACCATGCGGTCGATCGCGGAGCAGGTGCGCGGCGCGCACCACCCCCGGTACCGGCGGCACGTCGACCTGATGCGGGTGGCCGGCGCCGCCTGTCGGGGCTGACGCCGCCCCGTCCGCGTCGTGCGCCGCCCGTCGGCGCCCCGCCGTCCGGTGGCCGTCGGAGTCCCGTGACGCCCCACCCCGTTCCGTCGCACCTCCGTGCGACGAGGAAGCGATGCCCTCATGTCCACATCGGACACGCCAGGCCGGCCGCTGCACCTGGCCGTCGCCCTCGACGGCGCCGGCTGGCACCCCGCCGCCTGGCGCGACCCCGGCGCCCGACCCCGCGAGCTGTTCTCCGCCCGCTACTGGACCGACCTGGCCCGCACCGCCGAGCGCGGGCTGCTGGACCTCCTGACGATCGAGGACGCCCTCGGACTGCAGTCCGGGGACCACCTGAGCGGCGCCGGCCGCCGCACCGACCGGGTGCAGGGCCGCCTCGACGCCTCGCTGGTCGCCGCCTTCCTCGCCCCGACGACGTCGCGGATCGGGCTGGTCCCGACCGTCACCACCACCCACACCGAGCCGTTCCACGTCGCGTCCGCGCTGTCGACGCTCGACCACGACAGCCACGGCCGCGCCGGCTGGCGGGTGCAGACCTCGGTCCGCGCCGACGAGGCAGCCCACTTCGGGCGCCGCACCGTCCCCGGCATCCGCCGCGAGGACCTGGGCACCCCGGCCGCCCGGGAGCTCGTCGCCGAGCTGTTCGGCGAGGCCGCCGACGCCGTCGAGGTCGTGCGCAGGCTCTGGGACTCCTGGGAGGACGACGCCGAGATCCGCGACGCGCTGACCGGCCGCTTCGTCGACCGGGACCGGCTGCACCGGGTCGACTTCGCCGGGGAGCACTTCGGCGTCGCCGGGCCGTCGATCGTGCCGCGGCCACCGCAGGGCCAGCCGCTGGTCGTGTCGCTGGCGCACGGCTACGACCCGGCGCTGCTCGCCGCCCGCGTCGGCGACGTCGTGTTCACCACCCCGCACGACGCCGACGACGCCGCCCGCGTCGTCGCCCAGGTCCGGGCCGCCGAGGCCGCCGTGGGCCGCACCGCGCCGCCGCTGCGGATCCTCGGTGACGTCGTCGTGGTCCTGGAGGCGACCGAGCGCGCCGCCCGCGACCGGCTCGCCCGCCTCGACGCCCTCGACCCGCTCTCCTCCGACGCCGCCGTCCTCGCCACCACCCCGGCCGGCCTCGCCGACACCCTGCTGTCCTGGCGCCGTGCCGGCCTCGACGGCTACCGCCTGCGCCCGGCCGTCCTCCCGACCGACCTCGACGCGGTCGTCGAGGGTCTGGTGCCCGAGCTGCAGGCCCGCGGCGCCTTCCGCACCGCCTACGGCGAGACCACCCTGCGTGCGCGCTTCGGGCTGACCCGCCCGGTCAGCCGCTACGCCGCAGGAGCCCGGGTCGACGCCGTGACCGCGTTCAACCCCGCACTCTCCGGAGCGACCGCATGACCAGCACCGGCAGGAAGCAGATCGTGCTCGGCGCCTACTTCCCGGGCGTCAACCACGACACCGTCTGGAGCGACCCCGCCTCCGGCAGCCACATCGACTGGGAGTCCTTCGAGCACTGGGGGCGCACCGCCGAGCGCGGGAAGCTCGACCTGCTGTTCCTCGCCGAGGGGCTGCGGCTGCGCACCCGCGGCGGCGAGGTGTTCGACCAGGACGTCGTGGGGCGCCCGGACACCTTCACCGTGCTCGCCGCGTTGGCCGCGGTCACCGAGCACGTCGGGCTCGCCGGCACCGTCAACTCGACGTTCAACGAGCCCTACGAGCTGGCCCGCAAGTTCGCCACGCTCGACCTGCTCTCCGGTGGCCGCGCCGCGTGGAACGTCGTCACCAGCTCCGACGCCCCGACCGGGGAGAACTTCCGCCGCGGCGCCTACCTCGGCCACCACCAGCGCTACGAGCGCGCGGGGGAGGCCCTCGCCGCGGTCCGCGCGCTGTGGGACTCCTGGGGCTCCGACGCGGTCGTCGCCGACCCGGCCGAGGGGACCTTCCTGCGCGACGGCCACGTCGGCGACTTCGCCGTGTCCGGCAACCAGTTCGACATCGCCGGGCGCTTCACCACCCCGCGCAGCCCGCAGGGCCACCCGGTGGTGCTGCAGGCAGGCGAGTCCCCGGCCGGGCGCGACTTCGCCGCCGCGTCGGCCGACGCGATCTTCTCCCGCTACCAGAAGTTCGACGAGGCCCGCGCCTTCTACGACGACGTCAAGGCCCGCGTCCGCAGGGCCGGCCGCGACCCCGACGAGGTGCGGATCCTGCCCAGCGCGGGCGTCGTCCTCGGCGACACCGCCGCCGAGGCCCGCGAGCGCCACGCGCACATCCACGACCTGCAGGTCGACCCGTGGACCTCGATCGTGCTCGCCGAGATGGTGTGGAACCGGGACCTGTCCGCCTACGACCCGGACGGCCCGCTGCCCGACGTCGAGCCCACCCCCGACGCCCCGAAGTGGATCGAGGGCCGGGCCCCGCTGACCCAGGACGCCCACGCGACCGTCGCCGCCTGGCGCGAGCTCGCCGCCGCCCACGGGTACTCGCTGCGCGACACCGTCAAGCACGTCGTCGACCGCGCGGTGTTCGTCGGGACCCCGACCCACGTCGCCGACGAGATCGACCGCTACGTGCAGGACGACGCCTCCGACGGGTTCATCCTCGGCTCCCACGTCAGCCCGTCCGGCCTCGACGAGGTCGTGGAGAAGGTCGTCCCGATCCTGCAGGAGCGCGGTGTGTTCCGGACCGACTACACCCCGGGGGCGACGCTGCGCGACAACCTCGGTCTCGCGAGCCCGTCGCGGTTCGGCGAGCGCCGGCCGGCGGTGGCCTCGTGAAGCGCCGTCGTCTCGGATGGTGGCGGGACCTGCCCGACGGACGGTCGGCGGTGCTGCTCGCCGCCACCGCGCTCACCCTGACCGCCTGCGGTTCCGGAGCCGGTGGCACCACCGCCGACGCGGGCCCGCCCCGTCCCGGCGGGACACTGGTGTTCGCCGTCTCCTCCGACCAGGGCTGCGCCGACCCGCAGCAGGTCGGGTCCAACGACTCCATCTACTCCCTGCGTCAGGTCGTGGACTCGCTCACCGACCAGGATCCCGAGACCGGGCAGCTCGTCCCGTGGCTGGCGACCCGCTGGTCGTCGAACCCGGACGGCACCGCCTGGACCTTCACCCTGCGACCGGGCGCCACGTTCTCCGACGGCGCCCCCGTCGACGCGGCCGCGGTGAAGGCGAACCTCGACCGGATCCCCTCCCTCGGCGCGCGTGGCGTGCTGCCCAAGGGATACCTCAGCGGGTACGCGGGCACCGACGTCACGAGTCCGACCGAGTTCACCGTCAGGTTCCAGCGTCCGAACGCGCAGTTCCTGCAGGCCACCTCGACGCACAGTCTCGGTCTGCTCTCGCCCGCCAGCGTCGCCGAGACCGACGAGCAGCGCTGCGCCGGTGTCGTCGGGTCCGGACCGTTCACCCTCGAGCGCTACGCCAAGAACGACGTCACGGTGCTCGCGAAGCGGGTCGGCTACGACTGGGGCTCCTCGTTGTTCACCCATCCCGGCGAGGCCTGGCTCGACCGGGCCGAGTTCCGCGTCGTTCCCGAGTCGGGCGTGCGGTCGGGCAGTCTGCAGTCCGGGGAGGTCGACGCCATCGCCTCGGTCGGCCAGCAGGACGAGGCTCCGCTCACCGGCGCCGGCGCGCAGCTCGTCGCCCGCTCCAACCCGGGCATCCCGTTCGGCCTCGGCTTCAACCAGGCGACCCCCCTGGGCGCCGACCCCGCGGTCCGCGAGGCGGTCAGCCGGGGGATCGACCGCGACGAGGTCGTGACCGCCGTCTACCCCAGCCAGACCCGCACGGCCACCGCGCCGCTGGCGTCGACGACACCGTCCTACGTCGACCAGTCCGCACAGGTCGGCTACGACCCGTCCGCCGCGACCGCGGTGCTGGACCGCGACGGCTGGGCCCCCGGCCCGGACGGCGTCCGGGTCAGAGACGGACAGAGGCTCACCCTGCCGCTGACCTTCGCGCAGAACATCGCGACCGCCAAGCCCAGCCTGGAGCTGATCCAGCAGCAGCTCCGGCGGATCGGCATCGACCTCCAGCTGCGGGAGATCCCGATCGCCGACGTGCCGTCGACCCAGCAGAACGGTGACTTCGTCGCGCTGTGGGGCAACATCACCCGGGCCGACCCGGACATCCTGCGCACCAGCTACTGGACCGGTGGCAACAACTACTACCGGCTGAAGCCGGGACCGCTGGACGCAGCGCTCGCCGGGCAGTCGGCCGCCGTCGATCCGGCCGAGCGGGCCCGGTCGGTGGCGCAGGCCCAGCGACTGCTCACCGAGCAGTTCGTCACCGCGCCCGTGGTGGAGCTGACCACTGTGCTGGCGGTCGGGCCCGGCACCCACGACATCGCCTTCGACGCATCGTCCCGCATCCAGCTGCACGACACCTGGAAGTCGGACTCGCGATGACCCTGCAGTACCTGCTGCGACGCCTCGGGCTCGCCGCCGTCGTCCTCTGGGCCGCGTGGACGGTGTCGTTCGTGGTCCTCTACCTGCTGCCCGGGGACCCGGTCGCCACCATGACGGCCGGGGGGGACGGCGAGCAGCCGAGCGTGGCCGAGCTCGACGCCCTGCGTGCCCGCTACGGCCTCGACCAGCCGCTGCCGGTGCAGTACGTGACGAAGCTCTGGGCGGCGCTGCACGGCGACCTCGGGACCTCGTTCGCCACCGGGCAGGACGTGCGGACCGCCGTCGCCGAAGCACTTCCGCCGACCCTGCAGATCGCCGCCGCCGGGCTGGTCGTGGCGGTCGTCGGGGGCACCGCGGTCGCGCTCGCCGCGACCTGGGCCGGGTCGCCGTGGCTGCGGCAGGTGCTGTCGTCGCTGCCGTCGCTGGCCGTGTCGCTGCCGGTGTTCTGGGTCGGGCTGATGCTCGTGCAGCTGTTCTCGTTCTCCCTGGGCTGGCTGCCCTCGGTCGGCGACCGCGGTCCGGAGTCGCTGATCCTCCCGGCGGTCACCCTCGGGCTCCCGACCGGTGCGCTCGTCGCCCAGGTACTGGCCAAGAGCCTCACCCAGGCACTCGACTCGCCGTACGTGACCACCGCCCGCGCCAAGGGGGTGGGCGAGGCCGCGGTGCACCTGCGCCACGCGCTGGGCAACGCCGCGATCCCCGCCCTCACCGTGCTCGGCTACGTCGTCGGGAACCTGCTCGCCGGGTCCGTCGTCGTCGAGACGGTGTTCACCCGGCCCGGGCTGGGCCGGCTCACCGTCGCCTCGGTCGGGGCGCAGGACATCCCCGTGGTCCAGGGGATCGTGCTGTTCGCGGCGCTCGCCTTCGTCGTGGTCAACCTGCTCGTCGACCTGGCCTACCCGCTGCTCGACCCGCGGGTCGCCGTCGCCTCCGGGAGCTCCCGATGACCCTGCTCGACCGCGCCCCCCTCGCCGCGCCCGGCGTCCGCGACACACCGCCCCCGCCCGTCCGCCCCCGGGCCCGGCTCGGACGGTTCCTGCGGTCCCGGCCCGGGCTGGTGCTCGCCGTGGCGGTCGTGCTGCTCGTGCTGACCGCGGCGTTCGTGCCGTCGCTGCTCGCCCCCGGGGACCCCGCCGTCGGCGACACCGCGCGCCGGCTCTCCCCGCCCGGGCCCGGCCACTGGTTCGGCACCGACCACCTCGGCCGCGACGTGTGGACCCGGGTCGTGCACGGCGCCTCGCTCTCGCTGCAGGCCACCGTGATCGCGGTCGCCGTCGCGCTCGTCGCGGGCGGACTGATCGGGCTGCTCGCCGGGTTCGCCGGCGGCTGGGTCGACGAGGTCCTCATGCGCGGCGTCGACGTGCTGCTCGCCATCCCCGCGATCCTGCTGTCGCTCGCGCTGATCACCGCGCTCGGCTTCGGGACGGTGAAGGTCGCGATCGCGGTCGGGGTGGCGAGCGTCGCGAGCTTCGCCCGGGTGATGCGCGCCGAGACGCTGCGGGTGCGCCGCGCGCTCTACGTCGAGGCCGCGCGCGCCGTCGGCACCCGCTGGTACGTCTCGCTGTGGCGGCACGTGCTCCCCAACGCGGCCGGACCGGTCGTCGTGCTCGCGGTGCTGGAGTTCGGCCTGGCGATCCTCGCGGTGTCCGCGCTGAGCTTCCTCGGCTACGGCGCCGCGCCACCGGCCTCGGAGTGGGGCTCGCTGGTCGCCGACGGCCGCAACTACCTGGCCGTCGCCTGGTGGGTGTGCGCGATGCCCGGCCTGGTCATCGCCGCGACCGTGCTGTCGGTCAACCGCATCTCCCGCGCCCTGGACGGCGAGTGGGGGCGGTCAGGATGGGAGCGGACACAGTGAGCGAGCTGTTGCAGGTCGCGAAGCTGACCGTCACCTACACCGGGAGCGGCGGGACGGTGCACGCCGTGCGCGGCGTCGACCTGACCGTCGCGCCGGGGGAGGTCGTCGCCGTCGTCGGGGAGTCCGGGTCGGGCAAGACCACACTGGCCGCCGCGGTGCTCGGGCTGCTGCCCGCCGCCGGCGCCGTCACCGCGGGCACCGTCTCCCTCGACGGCACCACCCTCACCGGGCTGCCCGAGCGCGCGTACCGGTCGGTGCGCGGCGCCCGGATCGGGCTCGTCCCGCAGGACCCGGGCGTCGCGCTGAACCCGGTGCAGAAGGTCGGTGTGCAGGTCGCGGAGGTGCTGCGCACCCACGGGCTCGCCGACCGCCGCACCGCACCGGCCCGCGCCGTCGAGCTGCTGGGGCAGGCCGGTCTCGACGATCCGGACACCCGCGCCGGGCAGTACCCGCACCAGCTGTCCGGCGGGATGCGCCAGCGCGTGCTCATCGCGGTCGCCATCGCCGCCGGGCCCGCGCTGGTCGTCGCCGACGAGCCGACCAGCGCGCTGGACGCCACCGTGGCCCGGCGGATCCTCGACCACCTCGACGCGCTGCGCCGCGACCTCGGCACCGCGCTGCTGCTGATCACCCACGACCTCGCCGTCGCCACCGACCGGGCCGACCGGATCGTCGTCATGCGGCACGGGCGGGTCGTGGAACAGGGCACCCCGGCCGAGCTGCTCGCCGGCGCCCGGGACCCCTACACCAGGGAGCTGCTCGCCGCCGCCCCCGGCCTCGCGCTACCGATGCGCGTTCCGCCTGCGCCGCACGCCGGCACCGCCCCGCCGGTGCTGCCGCCCGTCGACACCGCGGGGACCCCGGTCGCCGAGGTCCGCGACCTGGTGAAGGAGTTCCCGCTGCCGCGGGCCCGCGGCTCCTGGACCCGGCGCACCCAC
This sequence comes from Pseudonocardia tropica, assembly GCF_040105315.1. Taxonomy (NCBI): domain Bacteria; kingdom Bacillati; phylum Actinomycetota; class Actinomycetes; order Pseudonocardiales; family Pseudonocardiaceae; genus Pseudonocardia; species Pseudonocardia tropica. Next base: position 331,274 of record NZ_JBEDNP010000004.1, on the reverse strand, counting down.
CGCGCCGTCGACGGGGTGTCGTTCACGATCGCCCGCGGCGAGACCGTCGCGCTGGTCGGGGAGTCCGGATCGGGCAAGTCGACGACGGCCCGGCTGCTGCTGCGCCTGGAGGACCCCACCTCCGGGCAGGTGCTGCTCGGCGGCGACGACGTGACCCGCGTCCGCGGTGAGGCGTGGCGGGCGCTGCGCCGTCGCGCCCAGCTGATCTACCAGAACCCCTACGCCTCGCTGGACCCGCGGTTCGCCGTGCGCGAGATCGTCACCGAGCCGCTGCGCGCGTTCTCCGTCGGTTCGGCCGCCGAGCGGGCCGACCGTGCCGCGGAGCTCCTCGACCGGGTCGCGCTGCCGTCCGGGATGCTCGACCGGCGGCCCGGGGAGCTGTCCGGCGGGCAGCGCCAACGCGTCGCGATCGCGCGGGCGCTGGCGCTGTCGCCGGACCTCGTCGTCGCCGACGAGCCGGTGTCCGCGCTCGACGTCGCGGTGCAGGCCCAGGTGCTGGAGCTGCTCGCCGAGCTGCAGGAGCGCGACGGCCTGTCCTACCTGTTCATCTCGCACGACCTCGCCGTGGTCCGGCGGGTCGCGCACCGCACCGGCGTCCTGCGCGACGGCCGGCTCCGCGAGCTGCGGGCCACGGCGGAGCTGTTCGACGACCCGCGGGACGACTACACCCGAGAGCTGCTCGCTGCGATCGCCGGTAGACGGGCGGGGGTGGTGCAGTGACCCGCACCGTCCTGTCCCGGCGGCGTCACATCGACTACGTGCGGATCTCCTCGACGCTGTGTCGGCCGGTCGATCGACCCGACGGATCGACACCGACACCCTCGTCACCAGGAGACACGATGAGCATTCCGACCCTGCCCTCCGCCGATCCGGGCACCCAGCTGCTCGACGGGCTCGACGCCCTCGTCCGCCGGCACCGCGCGTTGCGCGGCGGCGGCGACCCGGGCAACGACGCCCTGCACGCCGAGCTGATCACCGCCGAGGTGGCCCAGCAGCTCGCGGCGGCCCGGACGGCGCTGCGCCGCCGCCCGCGCGTCGCCTGACCCGTTCCGCCGGGACGCGGCACACCCGCCGTGTCCCGGCCGACCGGTGACGCCGAGATGCAGCTCAGGGGGTGCGGGGTGACCCCGTGCGCCCGCTGGGCTGCATCTCGGCGCGGCGCTCAGGACGTCGCGAGCCGGCCGAGGACGGCCACCGTGCGGGCCCGCTCGGCGGCGTCGCCCAGCGGGCTGACGAGCAGGTCGGTGGCGCCGGCGTCGGCGTAGCGGGCTATCCCGGCGGCGATCACGTCCTCGTCCCCGGCGACGACGAGCCCGCCCGGCGAGCTCAGCCCCTCCCGTTCCAGCACCCCCGCGTAGGACGGCAGCCGGGCGTAGCCTGCGTAGTCGCGGGCCGCCGCGGCCCGCACCCGGTCCGGTTCGGCCGTCGCCGACACCGGCACCCCGACCACCACCCGCGGCGACGGCCGTCCGGCCGCGGCGGCGTCGAGCAGCGGCCGGACGTGCCCGGACACCGTCCGCGGCCCGGTGAGGAAGGTGATCGTGCCCGCGGTCCGCTCACCCGCCAGCCGCAGCATCCGCGGCCCCAGCGCGCCCAGCAGCACCGGGACCTCCGGTTCCGACCCGGGCACCGCGGTGTCCGCCGGGTCCGACCCCGGCCCGGACGCGCCGGGCACCCGCTCGCCGCGCAGCAGCGGGGCCAGCACGTCGAGGTGCTCCGACAGCGCCGACACCGGCCGTGCGAACGGCAGCCCGTACACCTCCAGCAGCCCCGGGTGGCTGACCCCGAGCCCCAGCGTGAGGCGCCCGCCCGATGCCGCCTGCACGGTCAGCGCCTGCGCGGCCAGCACCCGCGGGTGCCGGGGCTGCACGACCACGACCGACGCGCCCAGCTCGACGTCCGGGACCTCCCGGGCGACGGCGGCGTACAGGGTGAGCGCGTCGTAGCCGTAGCCCTGGGGCAGCCACACCGACCGCAGCCCGGCCGCGGCGACCGCCCGGGCGCGACCCACGATCTCCTCGACCAGGTTCGCCGACCCGGAATCCTCGAGCCCGGCCGCGAGGTTGACACCGATACCGATCATGGGCCCACCGTGCGACGACGGCCGGGCCCGGACCAGGAGCGAACCGATGGGGGTACCCGTGGTGACAGGATCGGCGACGGCCCGGCCCCGGGCCGCGACGGCCGACCGCCGCCGTGAACTCGGCGCCTGCCTGCGCTCGTACCGGGAGCGGGTCGCCCCGGCGACGCTGGGACTGCCCGACCGCGGTCGGCGGCGCACGCCGGGGCTGCGTCGCGAGGAGGTCGCGGCGCTCGCCGGAGTGGGCCTGACCTGGTACACGTGGCTCGAGCAGGGCCGGGTCACCGCCTCCGACGAGGTCCTCACCGCGGTCGGCCGGGTGCTCGGCATCGACGCACCCGGGGTCGCGCACCTGACCCGGCTGTCCCGCGACGACGGTCCGGCCGTGGGCACCGCGCCGGAGGAGCTGGCCCCGGTGCTCGCGAGCTGGCCCGGCCACCCGGCGGTGCTGCTCGACGCGCGGCTCGGCGTCGTCGCCGCCAACGACACGTGGGAGGTGGCGGTCGGCCGTCCCGCCGACGGCGACCCGGGGCGGCGCCACGTGCTGTGGCAGCTGGCGGCCGACCCCGCGGCGCGGGCCCGGTTCGAGCCGGGCCCCGGCCCGTCGGTGCTGACGTGCCCCGGCCCCGGTCCCGACGAGCTGCTCGCCGCGCTGCACCGCCGGTTCCGGATGGCCTCGGACCTCGACCCGACGGACCCGGGCACGCGCGGGGTCCGCGACGCCCTGCGCACCGACGCGCCGGAACGGGCGCCGCTGTGGGAGTGCCGCGGTGTCGGCGCGTTCGGGCGGCCCCGGGTGCGTCTGGGCGGCGTCGACCGGACCGCCTACCTGCTGGGCGAGGCCGGGGTGCCGGGCGCGGCGGTCCTGGTGCTGCTGCCGTCCTGACCCGCGGCAGCCGCGCCCCGCGTGCCGGGGGCTACTTGACCTCGTTGAGCCGCCCGGTCGCGACGTCGAACACGAAGCCGCGGACGGCGTCGGTGCGCGGGACGAACGGGTTCGCCCGGATCCGGGCGACCGACTGGCGGACGTCGGCGTCGAGGTCGTCGAAGGCCTCGGCGGCCCACTGCGGCTTGATGCCGGTCTCGTCGCGGATCGAGGCCTTGAACGCGTCGTCGGTGAAGGTCAGCATCCCGCAGTCGGTGTGGTGGATGAGGATGATCTCCTCGGTCCCCAGCAGCCGCTGGCTGATCGCGAGCGACCGGATCTCGTCGTCGGTGACGACACCGCCGGCATTGCGGATGACGTGGGCGTCGCCCTCGGCCAGGCCGAGGATCCGGTACACGTCCAGCCGGGCGTCCATGCAGGCGACGACGGCGACCTTGCGGGCCGGCGGCAGCGGGAGCGGGCCGGAGAAGCTCTCGGCGTAGCGGGCGTTGTTCTCGAGCAGGTCGTCGGTGACGGACACGGGGTCCTCCGGGGTGGGTGGTCGGTGGCGCGGGCGTCGTACCCGCGCACGGGGCACGGGGCGGCCACGCGGCGACCCCTCGGGGTCGCTACGCGGCCCACCGACACAGCTCGTCGAACGCCACGACACGCCGGCCCGGCCAGAACGGCTCCAGCAGAGTGCGCATCACCGCATGATTCGATCGCGATACCCGGTCAAGGGCAAGGAGCCGTCCACCGGGTGGGCGTGCGGTGGGGCGTGTCCGGACACGCCCCGCGCCGGCTCACTCCGGCCCGGTGAAGAACTCCAGGGCGATGTTGTCCGGGTCGCGGAAGGAGACGCCGCTGCCGTAGTGCGCCTTCTTGACGCCCTCGTGGGCGATGCCGAGCTCGGTGAGCTTCTGCGCCCACTGCTCCAGCTCGGCGTGCGAGCCGACCGCGAATCCGACGTGGTCGAGGCCGGTGCGCTCCTCGCTGAACGGCTCGCCCGACTCGCGGCCCTGGTGGGTGTGCAGACCGAACAGCATCCCGCCGTCGAGGGCGAAGACGGTGTGGTGGAAGCGGCCGCCCTCCTCGTCCTCGTCCAGCACGGGCTCCGCGCCGAACAGCGCCGCGTACCAGCGCGTGCTGCGGTCGAGGTCGCTCACGGTCAGGGCGACGTGCTGCAGACCGGGGAAGGCCACGGTGTCCCTCGCTTCGTTGCGTGCGGGTGTCCGCATGTGTCTATCAGCCGGACGCGTCGCGGGGCCCCTCCGACCGGAGGGTGGTCACGGCGGCGGGAGAGCCGGGTACCCGAGCGGGGTCCGGTCGCCCTCCCAGCCCCAGCGGCGCACCGGGACCGAGGTGACGTCGTAGGCGTCGACGGCGAGGTCGGTGTCGATCCGGGTGACCGAGCCCCAGTCGGCCTGGTCCGGGTCGTCGGCGGTGTCGACCCGGGTCGCGACGACCTGCTCGGTGGTGGTGCGGCGCATCGCCGCGAAGCTGCCCCCGGCGACGTCGGCGAACGACACGTCCACGGCGAACCCCAGCGACGACGGGCCCAGCACCAGGTAGCGCGGGGTCTGCACGAGCCCGGCCCGGACGGCGGGCAGGTCGCGCAGGCAGGGCGCCGACCAGAGGATCGACCAGTCGACGTAGACCGGGCCGTCGGCGTCGCGCAGCATCGGCACGACCGGCGCCGGGGTGAGCATCCGCGGGGCGGCCGCGGCCACCCAGCCGCCCGGCCCGACGGCGGTGTCGACGGCGTGCACCCGCACCCGGTCGACGTCCGCCGGGAACGCGGAGGCGGGCACCCGCACGGTGCGCCAGCCCGGCCGGTCCAGCGGCACGGCCTCCTGCACCCGCTCGGTGGGGTAGGTGCCGCGGGCACCGGTGGCGGTGTCGTCGAGCGACACCCGACCGTCCGGGCCCGGCGACCCGGCGCGGGCGTACTCCAGCTCCAGGGTGTTGCCCTGCCCGGTCCGCCCGGCGACGTCGACCGACAGCACCCGGTCGCCCGGTCCCGGCGCGACGGCGAACCAGCGGGTCCGAACCTCGCCGGTGGTGCCCGGTCCGCCGTCGAGACTGCCCCAGGCGAGCCCGCCGCGTGGCGGGGCGTCGACCCAGCCGCGGCCCTGTGTGAACCCGGTGAGGGTGTCGACGCCGCCCGCGGCGGGCAGCGCGCCCGCGTCGACCGGGACCGTGACGTGGTCGAGGATCCCGCAGGTGTCGCGGCCGGTCAGCTCGCTCCACATCTGTCCGCCGACGCTGTAGCCCCCGCCCTGGTGCACCGGGGCGACGACGAACGACGCCACCACCACCGACACCCCGGTGACCAGGGCGGCCACGACGATCCCGGCGGGCAGTGCCGCCGCGGCCCGGGCCGTGGAGTCCCGCCGCGTCCGGTGTCGCCCGCGGCCCGCCCGGTGCACCGCGACGGCCGACACGGTCAGCCCCGCGACGGCCACCACGGCCCACACCGCGGGCGAGTCCAGCGGCGCGAACGGCCCGGCGGCGCGCGGCACACCCCAGCCCGACCACAGGAACCACTCGTTGCGTCCGGCGAAGGCCGACGCGGCCAGCGCGACCGCCGCCAGGGTCCCGGCGGCGGCCGCGCCGCGCACGGTCGGGTCGGCGGGCCGCCGGGCCGCGGTCACCACCAGCACCGCCCCCGCGGCGACGGCGAGCGCCCCGGTCCCGGCGAGCGTCCCGAAGTAGTGGGTCCACTTCGACGGCGCCGGGGTGAGCAGCACGAACCCGAGTGCGAGCCCGGCCAGGGGGACCGGTGTCCACCGCAGACCGGGACGCCACCGGTGCGCGCCGCGGGCGACCAGCGGCAGCGCCGCGACCAGCATCGCGACGGCGAGCAGCACCGGCACCCGGCGGCCGAGGCCGCCCTGCTCGGTGCCGAACCCCAGCAGGTAGCTCCAGCGGCGCAGCTCCTGGAACCACGGTGTGGCCGGGCCGTAGAACCGGTGCATCTCGGTGGCCCGCGCGACCGTGTACAGGCTCTGCCCGGTGAAGACGGGGGTGAGCCCGGCCGCGGCGATCCCGGCCGCGGCGACGGTCGCCGCGACCCCGACGGCGAGCCCCCCGCCGCCGTGGCGGGTGACCCGCCGCCACAGCGCCGGGAGCAGCAGCACCAGCGGACCGGCGACGGTCACCGCCGACGGCGTCACCGCCAGCGCCAGCCCCGAGGCCAGTGCGGCGGCCGCGGTCCACGTCCCGCCGCGGCGCCCGGGCCGGGCGGCGGCGCGCAGCGCACAGCACAGCGCCGCGGTCGTCGCGAGCGCCGCGAACGGCTCCGGCCGGACCCCGAGGTTCAGCGGCAGCCACCACGCCAGCAGCGCCACGCCGAGCGTGCCCCGCACCCGGGCCCGGCGGTGGTGGCGTGCCAGCACCGCGGGCAGCGCGACCCGCGACAGCAGCAGCCACACCGCGATCCCGGCGAGCACCGAGGGCACGCGCAGCGCCAGCGGCCCCACCCCGGTCTCGGCCAGCGCCCGGACCAGGCGGATCACCAGCGTGTACGGCGCCTCCGAGGCGTTGCCCCAGCGGTAGACGTTGCCGAAGTCGCCCGTCGCGGTGCCGGTCGCGTTGCGCGCGATCGCCTCGGTGAAGCCGTCGTCGGTGGACAGCGGCCCGAGCACCGTCCACACCGCGAGGGTGCCGACGACGAGCACGTCCGCGGCGGCCCGCCCGATCCCGGCCGGGGTGCCCACCGCGGCCAGCCGGGCCCGCCGGAGCCGGGCCGCGCCCCGGCGGCGCCGGAACCGGTCACCGGCCAGGCGGGCCAGCAGCACCGCGGCGACGGCGGCGGCGAGCCACTGCAACCCGAGCAGCACGGTCTTGGCCGGCGACGACGCGGCGGCGAACCAGTCCGCGGTGCGCGCGGTGACCCGCAGGCCGTCGGCGTCGGCGGGGGAGAGCTGGGTGGTGAACGCGGCGACCGCGCGCACGACGTCGCCGGGGAAGGCGCGCGGGGCGGCGTCGCCGAGGGTGACCCGGGACCCGGCCTCGTCGGTGTCGAGGACCAGCCCGCAGGCGTCGCCGGGCGGGACGGGGGCGCGCAGCAGCTCACGGCCCCCGACCAGGACCCGCAGCTCCCCGCCCGGTCCGGTGAGCACGGCGAACCCGATCCCGGTGGCACCGGGCCGCTCCGAGGCCACGACGGTCGTCGCCGTCCCGGTGTCGGCGGAGCGGGCCAGCGCGGTGCGCAGCACCCGGCAGCCGACGTCGACGCGCACCGCCTCCGGCGCGTAGGGCTGGAACGCCGCCGTCGTCGACACCGGCTGTTCGCCCGCCCGGGGCCAGGTCACGGTCGTGCTGCGGGTGTCGACGGGGGCGAACGGCACCAGCGCGGCGAGCAGGCCCGCGAGCAGGCCGGCGAGCAGGGTCGCGACCACCAGGCGGCGGGGGACGGACGGCGGGGCGGGGTGGTCTGAGGGGTGCATCGACTTCCGGATCGACTCGGCGGGGGAGCGCGGCGGGGCCGGCCCGCCCGTCAGACCGCGGTGACCGGCACCGTGTGCCGGCCGGTCGCGCCGTCGGGGATCGAGACCTGTTCCCGTTCCGTCTGCACCGTGCCGGTCCGGTCGGTCGCGCGCACGCGCAGGGTGTGCTCGCCGGGTCCCAGTTCGATCTCGGTGCGCCACATCCGCCAGGTGTCGGCAGCGACGTCGGCGCCGAGGCGGGCCGGGACCCAGGTCCCGCCGTCGACGGCGACCTCGACCCGGGTGATGCCGACGTGCGGCGCCCACGACGTCCCGGCGACGACGACCCGCCCGGCCGGGACCGACGCCCCGGCCGCCGGGGTGTCGATGCGGGACTGGGTCTTCACCGGGCCCTCGCGGGCCCAGCCGCGCTCGGCCCAGTACGGGGTGGCCGCGTCCCAGGTGGTCACCTCGATGTCGGTGATCCACTTGCAGCCGGAGACGTAGCCGTAGAGGCCGGGGACGACCATGCGCACCGGGAAGCCGTGCTCGACCGGCAGCGCCTCGCCGTTCATGCCGAACGCGAGCAGGGCGTCGCGGCCGTCGGTGACGACGTCGACCGGGGTGCCGGTGGTGAACCCGTCGACGCTGGTGGACAGCAGCTGCTGGGCCCCGGGTCCGACCCCGGCCTCGGCGAGCAGGTCGGCCAGGCGCACCCCGGTGAACCGCGCGTTGGAGATCAGCGCGCCGCCGACCGGGTTGGACACGCACACCATCGTGATCGGCACCTCGATGACCCGGCGGGCCCGCAGCTGGTCCAGGGAGAGGGTCAGCTCGCGCTCGACCATGCCGTGCACCCGCAGGGTCCACGACGCGGTGTCGACCCGCGGGACCTGCAGCGCGGTGTCGATCCGGTAGAAGTCCGCGGTCGGGGTCAGCCAGGCCGGTGCGCCCGGCAGGGTCGCGTCCGGCGGGAGCGCCGGTACCGGCGGGGCGGGCGGCAGCGCGAGTGCCGCGGGCCCGGACGTCGACGGCGCGGCGGCGAGCAGCCGCCCGGCGACGGTCGCCCCCAGCGACACGACGGCGACCCCGCCGGCCAGCGAGAGGGCCCGCCGGCGCGACAGCGGCGCGGCGGCGCCCAGGCCGTCCCGGGCCGCCCGGGTGAACGCGGCGTGCACCGCGAGGAACACCGTCGGCCCGACGAGGAGCGCCACGGCGGGGGCGAGCAGGTCGACCGGCCGGACCGCGGGCGCGAGCACCGTGGTGATCAGGGCGGTCACCCCCATCGCGACGACGACCGCCACGCCCGGGGCGGGTCGTCGCCGGGCCAGGAGCCCGGCGGCCACGGCCAGCCCGGTGATCACCAGCGCCATCCCGGTCAGCAGCGCGAGCTTGTCGGCGGTGCCGAACGTGGCGATCGCGAACTGCTTCAGCCACTCCGGGGTCAGCCGGACGAACTGGTCGCCGACGGTGAGGAACGGCGACGACGCCGGCGCCGCCAGCCCCGCGACGAGGTCGCCCACGGCGAGGGCCGAGCCGACGCCGAGCAGGCCGGTGACCACCGCCCGCGGCCGGGTGAGGGACTCGGCGGGGCGGATCGGGGTCGCGGTCACACCAGGGTGTTCGTACGACGACGGGCCCGGGGTTCGCACCCCGGGCCCGTCGTGTCGTGCTGTCGGTCGTCAGCTCTTGGGCATGAGGACCTTGTCGATCACGAATACGGTGGCGTTCGCGGTCGGGATGTTGCCGCAGAGGATGTTGGCGGTGTTGCCCTGCCCGTCGGTGACGGTGGGGGCCTCGGCGGTGCCGCCGATGGTGAGGTCACCGCCGGCCAGCTCGGTCAGGGTCTTCTTCTCCACGATGCCCGCGGCGTCCAGGCGCTCCGGGGTCACGTGGTAGGAGAGCAGGCCCTGCAGCGCGGTGGTGTCGGCCAGCAGGGCGTTGAACTTCTCCTCGCCGAGCTGCTTCTGCACCGCGGTGAAGGCGTCGTTCGCCGGGGCGAAGACGGTGATGCCCTGCTGCTGGTTCAGGGTGTCGGCCAGGCCGGGGACCTTGCCGACGGCGGTGACCAGCGTGGTCAGCAGCGGGTTGGTGCTCGCGGCGGTGGCGACCGGCTGCGGGCCCATCGAGTTCAGCGAGCCGGGCTCGTCGCCCTGCGGCAGCTGGCTGCAGGCCGGGCCGAAGACGTCGTCGTTGGTGGTGACGCCGTCGGCGGCGGCGGTGGTCGCCGGGGCCGAGGAGGAGGCGGGGGCCGCGGCCGGCGGGGTGGAGGAGTCGCTGCCGCCGCCACAGGCGGTGAGGCCGAGCGAGAGGGCGGCGAGCAGGCCGACGGTGGCGAGGGTGCGAGAGGCGCGCATGGCTGAATTCCCTTTCGAGGAAACTGTCTGTCCTGTGTGGACTGTCGATGAGTTGTTCGGGCTGTGGGGCCGGGCGGTTCGGGGTTTCCGGGAGATTTCCGGATCTTTTTTCCGAGAGCCTCGGGAATCGGTTCAGACGACGGTGACGATGGTGCTGGGCCAGCCCGTCGCGCCGTCCGGGATCGGTTCGACGCGGACGTCGGTCTGGACGAGCCCGCGGCGGTCGGTGGCGCGGGCGGTGAGGGTGTGGCTGCCGGGGGAGAGGTCGAGCTCGGCCCGCCACATCCGCCAGGTGTTCGGGTTGACCTCGGTGGCCAGCTCGGCCCGCACCCACGGGCCGTCGTCGGCGCGGACCTCGACGGCGGTGATCCCGACCGGCTGCGCCCACGCGACCCCGGCGACCTGCACACGTCCGGCCGGGAGCTTCGAGAAGCCGACCGGGGCGTCGATGCGGCACTGGGTCTTGATCGGGGCGCGCTCGGCCCAGCCACGGTCGCGCCAGTACACGCTGCGCTCGGCGAAGGTCGTCAGCTCGATGTCGGCGAGCCACTTGGTGGCCGAGACGTAGCCGTAGAGCCCCGGGACGACCATGCGCACCGGGAAGCCGTGCTCGACCGGCAGCGCCTCGCCGTTCATGCCGAGTGCGAGCAGCGCGCCCCGGCCGGGTTCGAGCACGGTCGCGGTCGGGGTGCCCGCCGTCCAGCCGTCGCGGCTGGTGGAGACGATCTGGTCCGCGGACGGGTCGACCCCGGCCTCCAGCAGCAGCGGGGCCAGCTCGACGCCGACGAAGTCCGCGGTGGACACCAGGTTCCCGCCGACCGTGTTGGACACGCAGGTCATCGTGATCGTGCGCTGCACGAGCGGCCGTCGCAGCAGGTCGTCGACGGTGAGGACGAGCTCGCGCCCGACCCGGCCGTGCACCCGCAGCGACCAGTCCTCGGCCCGCACGGCCGGGATCGTGAGGGCGACGTCGATGCGGTAGAAGTCGGCGTTCGGCGTCACGAACGGGACGGTGCCGAGCTGGGGGAACGCGGCCGACGCGGGTACCGGCGGGGCGGTCTCGGCGAGCGTCGCCGCGGCCAGCCTGCCGGTCAGTGCGACCCGCGAGGCCGCGATCCCGCTGCCCGAGGAGGACAGCGCCAGGCCGGCCCCGCCCGCGACGAGCGTCCCGGCGGCGACGGCGGCCGAGGCCCCCGCGAGCACGGTGCGCCGGGGGACCCCGTCACCGCTCCCGCCGCTCCCGGTGCGGGTCCCACCGTGACGGCGGGCGAGGCGGTCCAGCCCCCGCTGCACCGCCACGCCCACCACCAGTGCGACGACCGGCGCGGCCAGGTCGGTCGCGGTCGGCACCGGACCGGTCAGCACCGCGGCCACCGCGAGCAGCCCCAGCGCGGCGACGGCCGCGGTCCCCACCGCGGGCCGTCGTCGCGCCGCGAGCCCGGCCAGTGCGCCGAGCAGCACCAGCAGCACGCCGATCCCGGCGAGCAGGACCGGCTTGTCGGCCGTCCCGAACGCGGACTTGGCGAACTCCACGACCGGCTGCGGCGAGAGCCGCACGACCGCGTCGCCGACGGCCACGAAGGGCGACGACGCCGGCGCCACCAGGGCCGCCACGAGGTGCCCCGATGCCACCGCCGCGGCGATCGCCAGCAGTTCCACCAGGATCGCCACGGAACGCGACGGAAGGGCCAGGTGCCCGTTTCCCTCGGTCCGGTTCTCGGTCAGCACGACCGTTCTTCGGAACCGGCGGCGGAAACGGTTCGACCGGGTTCCGACGATTCCGCCGCGGAACGGGTCAGGCCAGGCCGAGCGACTCCGGCTGCACCGGGATCGGGGCGTCGGCGCCGAGCCCCTTCTGCGCCGCCGCGGTCCGGACCGCCTCGATCACCAGCGGCAGCGCGGCGCGTCGTGCGGTGGTGGTGCGGTAGGCCAGTGAGACCGTGCGGGTCAGGGCGTCGCCGAGCGCGACGATGTCGACCCCCGGCGGGCGCAGCGCCAGGCCCAGGTCGGTCACCAGGGTGACGCCGAGCCCGGCCGCGACCATCGCCATCGCGGTGGCCTGCTCCTCGACCTCGTGGTCGATCCGCGGCTCGAAGCCCGCGCTCTGGCAGGCCAGCCGGGCCGCCTGCCCGAAGTGCGACCGGGCGGGCGACACGATCCACGGGTGCTCGGCCAGCTCCGACAACATCACGCTCGCGGCCGGCACCGCCCCGGCGGGCACCGCCGCGTAGACCCGCTCGACGGCGATGACCGCCCGCTCCAGGCCCTTGTCCCACGTCATCGGGTAGTTCGAGTAGTCGATGACGAACGACAGGTCGAGCTCGCCGTCGCGCACCGCGGCAGCGGTCTCCTCCGGGGCGAGCTCGCGGGTGCGGACCTCGACACCCGGGTGGGTGCGGGCCAGCGCGGTCAGCGCGTCGGGCAGCAGGCCCGAGGCGACCGAGGCCCACACCCCGGCGGTGAGCTTGGCCGCGACGGTCTCGCCCGCCTCCTCCAGGGCCTGGGTGGCGCGCTCGACCGAGGCGAGGATCTCCTCGGCGTGCTCGGCCAGCAGGACCCCGAGGTCGGTGAGCTGGACCCGGCGACCTCGTCGTTCGAACAGGCGGGTCCCGACGTCGCGCTCGAGCTGCGCGAGCTGCTGGGACACCGCCGACGCCGTGTAGTGCAGCGCCGTCGCCGCCGCCGTGATGGTTCCCCGCCGGTGCAGCTCACGCAGCATCCGCAGCCGAGACAGGGACAGCTCCATGTGGCTGAGCCTATTGCGCTGTGCAGGAACGGTGAACAGCGCCGTGAATGATCCGTAAATGGACGCGGGGCCGGGTGCGACCGCAACCTGGGGCCACCGGTCGGGAACGACTGCGGCCGGGGGACGACGAGGTCCGCGATGTCGACGAGACCGGAACGGCCCCTGGCGGCGACGACCGGTGCAGCACGAGCAGGAGGTGGGTCGCCATGACGACGATGCAGAACCCGACCGGGAGCACCCCGCAGACGGCGGCCGCGGCCCCGTACGTCTCCGGCGCCCCGGCGCACACCGTCGCTCCGGTCGTCCGCCGCCCCGAGCCGTACATGCGCCTGCAGTGGAACGACACCGTGACCGGCGCCGTCGGCTACCTGGTCGTGCACACCCTGCGAGCGGGGCTCGCCACCGGCGGTACCCGGATGCGGGCCGGCTGTACGTTGTCCGAGGTCGAGGACCTCGCACGCGGCATGGCGAACAAGACCGCCACCTTCGACCTGCCGATCGGCGGGGCCAAGGGCGGCATCGACTTCGACCCGAAGGACCCGCGCGCCGTCGAGGTGCTTGAGCGGTTCTGCGAGGCCATGCGCCCCTGGATCGACGCGCACTGGGTGACCGCGGAGGACCTCGGCGTCCCGCAGCACCTGATCGACGAGGTCTTCGAGAAGATCGGCCTCGGCCAGAGCTACCACGCCGCGATCAGCCGCGCCGCCGACCCGGCCGCCACCCTGGAGCGGGTGCGCACCGGGCTGACCGCGGAGGTCGACGGCGGGTTCGAGCTGGGCGACGTGATCGGCGGCTACGGCGTCGCGCACGCCTGCCTGGCCTCCGCGGTGTCCTGGGGCCAGATCCCGGCCGACACCACGGTCGCGATCCAGGGCGTCGGCACGATGGGCGGCGCGGCCGCCTACTACCTGTACGAGGCCGGGATGAAGGTCACCACGCTGGCCGACGCCGCGGGCACCCTGCACTGCGCCGACGGGCTCGACGTGCCCGCGCTGCTGGACCTGCGCGACGGCTTCGGCGAGATCGACCGTACCCGGCTGCCCGCCGGTGTCGAGCAGCTCCCGCGCACCGCGATCCTCTCCGCCGAGGTCGACATCCTGGTGCCGGCCGCGATCTCCTACGCGATCACCCCGGACAACTCCTACGACGTCCGCGCCCGCGTGGTCGTCGAGGCCGCGAACGCCGCGACCACCCCGGAGGCCGAGGCCATGCTCGCCGCCCGCGGCGTGCCGGTGCTGCCGGACTTCGTCGCCAACGCCGGCGCGGTGGCCTGGGCCTGGTGGCTGCTGCTCGGTGAGGTCGACGACGACCCGCAGAACTCCTTCGACCGGCTGCGCACCGTCATGCACGCCAAGGTCGCGCAGCTGCTGGCCGCGTGGTCCGAGGACGGCGTCACCCCGCGCGAGACCGGCCACCGCTGGGCCGACGACCCCGCCCCGACCACCGGGCCGGTCGTCATCCCCTGACCCCGCTCCACCCGGGGCGCCCCGTGACGCCGCGCGGCACCCCGGGCACCGGGGGCCGCGCGTCGGGACGGGGCGCCGCGGCGTGCGGGGACCGGCTCGACGGCGCGGCGTGACCGCGGCCGGGGCGCGCCGCGGCGGGGGTGCTCACCCCCGGCGGTCGTCCCGGTCGCGGTCCGTCCCGAACTCCCGGTCGTGACGCAGCCGGGCGTCGACGTGCTGCTCGGCGCGCCGCGCCTCCCGGGTCGACGCGGCCGCCCCCACCGGGTAGCCGGCCTTCAGCACCCGGGTCTCGCACGCCTCGACCACGTAGACCAGCGAGTAGAAGTAGCCGATCACCGCGCCGGAGGCGATGGCGCCCAGCCGCACCCACGCCGGGCCGGGCACCACCAGGTACAGCAGGACCAGCAGCGGGATCAGCTGGACCGTCGTGCGGACGAGGTGGCGCAGCACCCAGGTGCGGGTCGTGACGTCGTGCAGCACCCAGCGCCGGTTCCGGGCCGGCAGCCGGGCACCGAAGGCGTAGGCCACCCAGCGGAACGGGTTGGGACGTCGGATCTGCTCGTCCATCGGAAACTCCCCCTCACCGGATCGCGCACCCGGGTCAGACACCCGGGTGCCGGACGAGTACGGCGAACGGGTCAGTCCAGTGCCGCCCGCCGTTCTGCGGGGCGACGGTCACGCCGTCGGCACCCGGCAGCGGCTGCGGCGGCGGCCTGCCCGCCGCCGCGTCGGCCACGAGCTCGCGGACCCGCTGCCCGGCCCGATGGTAGAACTCCAGCTGCACCGCGCGGCCGAACAGTCCGAAGCCGAGCCGGAACAGCGGGTTCGGAATGCGCGCGGGCCGGGAGAACGCGCGGATGACGAACTCGACGTCGCCGGTCGCGAGGTCCTTGACCACCTCGTAGGTGAGCCGGCCCTCCTCCAGGTGCCCGTGCAGGGTCTCGTAGGTCCAGCCCCAGACGCGCCGGCCGTCGACGGTCTCGTCGACCAGCCCGGTGACGCGGACGCCGAGGTGGAAGCGCATCGGCCCGAACCGGCCCTCCAGCAGCATGTCCCGCCCCAGCAGCGGGTCGGACGGGCGGAACACGCCGCGCAGCCGGTTCGGGGCGGTGAACTGGTAGTCGCGCAGCACCGCGCAGGCACGTTCCCAGGGGCCGTCGGGGACCGGGTCGCCGGGCGGCTCGGTGCCGATCAGGGCCCGGCCGTGGTCGACGTGCCAGCGCGGGTCGTGGGTGTCGGTGGGGGTCTCGGCGTCGTCGAAGTTCACGCCGCGTGCGGCGAGCCCGTCCAGGTCGGTGCGACGGTCCCCGGGTGCGGGGCGCTTCAGGACCGACGGCCCTTCTCCTCGCGCCGCATCGAGTCGCCGATCAGCCAGAACATCGACGGCCACAGGCCGACGAAGACCGCGCGGCGTTCGGCGTTGCCGCGCTCGTCCTGGTCCACGGTCTTCGCGCGCAGCCACAGCGCGATGGAGAAGCCCACCGAGCCGAGGGAGAACCACTGGAGCTGGGCACCGCGCAACCCGACCCGGTGCAGGACACGTCCGACCGTCATGGCGGTCCGTTCCCCGCTCCGGGCGGATGTAATCCCCGCACAGGGGGTATGCGTACGCCGTGCGGACTTCGACGAGGGCCACGACGACCGAACGGTCCACCCCGGTGACCGGTGACCGGCGGTCCCGGCGGGTGTCGGCGCTGCTGCGCTGGCCGGCGGGTCTGCTGCTGGTGTCGTGGCGCTACTTCTGGCGCACCACACCGATCCACCGCAGCGACGTCGTCGGGGACCTGGGGGACCTGCCGCCCGCCTCGCCGCAGGGCGCCGGCGCCGACGACGTGCAGCGCCCGTCGGACGGGTACGGCACCCTGCTGCACCGGCGCTACACCGTGCGCATCCGCGGGTCCCGGCTCGGCCCCGAGGAGCTCATGACGCGCCTCGCCGCGGACCCCGACCGCTGGTCACCGGAGTTCGCGGTGTTCCGCCGCACCCGCGGGGAGGCCGGCGGGATGGCCGTCGGCGACGAGTTCCTGATCCGCATGCCCGGCCCGTGGGACGGTCCGGTTCGGGTGGCCGCCGCCGGGCCGACCGAGTTCTCCTTCGTCACCCTGGACGGGCACCTGGAGGCCGGCCGGATCGAGTTCCGCACCCGTCGTGACCCGGACCACCCGGAGATGCTGCGCTTCGACATCGAGTCCTGGGCGCGGCCCGGGGACCGCCTGTCGCACGTGCTCTACAACACCCTGCGGGTGGCCAAGGAGGTGCAGTTCAACATGTGGACGCACGCCTGCATCCGGGCGGCCGCCATCGCGGGCGGCCGCCCGGACGGCGGTGTGACGGTGCGCACCCGGCGGTTCGCGACCGCCGGGTGACGCGGCGGACCTCACCGACATCGTCTCGGACGACCACCCGGCCACGTCCCGCCGCACCGGCCCGCTCCGCCCGCGGACCTGACGGACCGACCCGGGTGGCCGGGGCGGAGGTGACCCCGGTCCCGCACCGTTGCGCCGGGCGGGCGTCGTCTGTTCGGGTGGGCGAGGTGGAGCACTCGGAGCTGACCCGCCGGCGGTGGCTGGACCACGGCCGCCTGTCGTCGCACGCCTGTCGCTGACCGGCGACCCCGCGCACCGACTCCCCGCTCCGCCTCACCCACCGGCAGGTCCCGTGTCCAGCTCCGCCGTGTCCGACCCCGCCCCGGCGTCCGGCGCCACCCCGCGCCGCGCCGCCGTCGCGAGCCTCGTCGGGACCACCATCGAGTGGTACGACTTCTACCTCTACGCCACCGCCGCGGCGCTGGTGTTCGCCCCGCTGTTCTTCACCGACGCCGACCCGGCGACCGGCGTGCTGGCGTCGTTCGCGACCTACGCCGCCGGGTTCGGGGCGCGGCCGGTCGGCGCCGTCGTCGCCGGGCACCTGGGCGACCGGATCGGCCGCCGCGCCGTCCTGGTCGGGTCGCTGGTGCTGATGGGCGTCGCGACGACGCTCATCGGGCTGCTGCCGACCTACCCGACCGTCGGGCTGCTGGCCCCGGTGCTGCTGGTGGTGCTGCGGCTGGCCCAGGGGCTCGCCGTGGGCGCGGAGTGGGCCGGTGCGGTGCTGATGGCCGTCGAGCACGCCGAGACCGAGCGCCGGCGCGGCCTGTTCGGCAGCTTCCCGCAGATCGGCTCCTCGGCCGGGATGCTGCTCGCGTCGGGCGTCTACACCGCGGTGCTCGCGATCGCCGGCAAGGAGGCGTTCCTCGCCGGGGCCTGGCGGATCCCGTTCCTGCTCAGCGCGGTGCTCGTCGTGGTGGGGCTGGCCATCCGGCTCACCCTGGCCGACCCCGCGGTGTTCACCGCCGCCCGCGACGCCGGGACGCTGTCCCGCCGCCCGGTGCTGGAGGTGCTGCGCACCGAGTGGCGCACCGTGCTGCTGACCGTCGGCAGCCGGATCGCCCAGAACTCCGTCTACATCCTGGCGACGACGTTCGCGCTGACCTACCTGGCCCAGGGCGACTCCGGCGCCGCCGAGGGCGCCGGGCTGACCGCGGTGATCATCGCGTCGGCGATCGGGCTGTTCTCGACGCCGCTGTGGGCGGTCCTGTCCGACCGGGTCGGCCGCAAGCCGGTCTACCTGGTCGGCGCGATCGGCGCGCCGCTGTTCCTCGGGGCCTTCTTCCTGCTGCTCGACACCGGGTCCACCGCCCTGGTCGTGGTCGGCATGGTGGTGCTGGTCAACCTCTTCCACGACGCGATGTACGGCCCGCAGGCCGCCTGGTACGGCGAGCTGTTCGACACCCGGCTGCGCTACAGCGGGGCGTCGCTGGGCTATCAGATCGGGTCGGTCATCGGCGGCACGACGCCGCTGGTCGCCACCGCGCTGCTCTACGCGGGCGGCGGGACCCCATGGCTGATCTGGGGGTACTTCGGGGTGCTGTTCGCGATCTGCGTCGTCTCCACCGTCCTGCTCCCCGAGACCCACCGCGGCGGGCTGCGCACCGCCCGGGAGAAGGTGTCGGCATGACCGGCCGCATCCTGCTCAACGCCTTCGACATGGCCTGCGTCGGCCACCAGTCCGCCGGGCTGTGGCGCCACCCCTCCGACGAGGGGCACCGCTACACCGACCTCGACCACTGGACCTCGCTGGCCCGGATGCTGGAGGACGGCGGCTTCGACGCGCTGTTCCTCGCCGACGTCCTCGGCGTCTACGACGTCTTCGGCGGCTCCCGCGACGCCGCCGTCCGCGCCGCCGCGCAGGTGCCGCTCGCCGACCCGCTGCTGCTCGTCCCCGCGATGGCCGGGGTGACCTCGCGGCTGGGGTTCGGGGTGACCGTCTCGGTCGCCTACGAGCACCCCTACGCGCTGGCGCGGCGGCTCACCACCCTCGACCACCTCACCCGCGGACGGGTCGCGTGGAACGTCGTCACGTCCTACCTGGACTCCGCGGCGCGCAACCTCGGCCGGTCCGGGCAGATCCCGCACGACGAGCGCTACGAGCTCGCCGAGGAGTTCCTGGAGGTCTGCTACAAGCTGTGGGAGGGCTCCTGGGACGACGACGCCGTGGTCCGCGACCGCGCCCGCGGCGTGTTCACCGAGCCGGAGCGGGTGCACGACATCGCCCACCACGGCCGCTGGTTCGACGTGCCCGGCCCGTTCCTGTCCGAGCCGTCCCCGCAGCGCACCCCGGTGATCTTCCAGGCGGGCGCGTCGCCGCGCGGTGCTCGGTTCGCCGGAACCCACGCCGAGGCCGTGTTCGTGTCCGGCCCGTCGCCCGCGGTGGTCCGCCGCTCGGTCGACGCGGTGCGCGCCGAGGCCGCCCGCGCCGGGCGGGACCCGCGCTCGGTGAAGGTCTTCGCGATGCTCACCGCGATCGCCGGGGAGACCGACGAGGCCGCCCGCGCGACGCTGGCCGAGTACCTGGAGCTGACCGACCCGTCCGCGGCGCTGGCGCTGTTCGGCGGCTGGTCCGGCGTCGACCTGGCCGGGGCGTCGCCGGAGCAGAAGCTCGAGTACGTGCAGACCGACGCGACCCGCTCGGCGCTGGCCTCGTTCACCGGGCCGGACCGCGACTGGACGGTGGGGGAGCTCGCCGAGTTCATCACCGTCGGCGGGCGCGGGCCGCTCGTCGTCGGGTCCGGGGCGACGGTCGCCGACGAGCTGGAGCGCTGGGCCGAGGAGGCCGACCTCGACGGCTTCAACCTGGCCTACGCCGTCACCCCGGGGACGATGGCCGACGTCGTCACCCACGTCGTGCCCGAGCTGCGCCGCCGCGGCCGGATGCCCACCGCCGACGCGGGCGGCCCCACCCTGCGCGAGCGCTACGGCACCGGCGACGGCGCCCGGCTCGCGAAGGACCACCCCGGGGCGGCGCACCGCACGCTCTGACCCCCTGTCACGACCACCGGGAGTGGGGCGCGGGGAGCAGCTCCCTCACCCGGCCGCTCCACTCCCGGTGATCACGGCGCCGACGGTCGCGCTGCGCGGAGTCGGGCCCCCGCAGGGGGACGATCCGACCCCGACCGGGTGGCCCTGCACCACCGACGCGTGACGCCCCGCGCCGTCGCCGTACCGCCGTGTTCACCTCGGTCCCGGCCGGGGTGACGATCGGGGGAGTGCGGGCATGGTGGGGTGGACGGGCGGCCGGGGCGCGGCGGTGGCGGCGGCGGTCGTGGTCGGGGTACTGGTGCCGGTCACCCAGCAGGCGTCCGCGGCCCCCGCCCGGGAGGCGCACCCCGTCGCGGCGTCCGCGGCGGCCGGTCCCGCCTCCGCCGGACCCGGTGCCGCCCCTGCCACGGGCACGGCCGCGGCGCCCGTCGCCCCGGGCCCGCAGGCCCCGGCGGTCACCCACCGCGAGGAGCGGGTCGACACCCCGGCCGGGCCGGTGACCGTCGACATCGTCGTCGCCGACCTGGACCGGGCCGAGCTGCGCGCCACCCTGCTCACCGGCGCGACGGTCGGGGAGCGGTCCTCGGTGCCCGCGCACGCCCGGCGCGGCGGCGCCGTCGCCGCGATCAACGGCGACTTCTTCGACCTGGCCCGCAGCAACGCCCCGGCCGGCCCCTCGGTCCGCGACGGCCGGGCGCTCACCTCCGCCGTGCCGCCCGGGCGGCGGCTCGCCCCGGGCGTCCCCGGCGCCCGGCAGGGCGACGTCCTCGCGATCGACGACGACGGCACCCCCCGCCTGGACCGGCTCACCCTCGACGCGTCCGCGACCGGGCCGAAGGGCCGCCTGCGCATCGACACCCTCAACGCCTACGCCGTGCCCGTCGGCGGGATCGGGCTGTTCACCCCCGACTGGGCGGGCGACCGGGCCGCCACGCTGTGCGGCAGCGACACCGACCGGGACGCGCCGTGCGCACCGGACCGGGTCGAGGTCGTGGTCCGCGACGGCGCGGTCACCGCCGTCGGCCCGCCCGGCGGGGGAGCGGTCCCGGCCGGGGAACAGGTCCTCGCCGGCCGCGACCAGGGCGCCGCCGCGCTGCGCGGGCTCGCCGTCGGCGACCGGGTCGCCGTGCGGCAGGCGCTCACCGCCGCGTCGGGGACCGTGCCGCGGACCGCGGTCGGGGCGTCACCGATCCTGCGCGACGGCGCACCCGTCGCCGGGCTGGACGCCCGCTCGCGCGACCCGCGCAGCGCCGCGGGCCTCACCGCGCAGGGACGGCTGATCCTGCTCACCGCCGACGGCCGCGAGTCGACCTCGGTCGGGATCACCCTGGCCGAGACCGCCGAGCAGCTGCGCCGGGCGGGCGCCGTCGACGGCGTCAACCTCGACGGCGGCGGCTCCTCGACGATGGTGTTCCGCGACCAGGTCGTGAACAGTCCGTCCGAGGACGCCTACCGGCTGGTGCCCAACGCGCTCGGCGTCGTGGAGAACTGAGCGTCCGGGTCGCGGGCGACGGTGACCCCGAGCATCGCGAACAGCTGCTCCACCAGCCAGTCCCGCAGCTCGGCGTGGGCGGGCACCCGGCCCGCCTCCAGCCACACCAGCACCGAGCCCTCGACCAGCGCGACCCAGCCGCGCAGGGTCATCAGCTGCAGCGGGGTCGGGTCGGGGACGCCGCCGCGCACGCACAGCAGGTCCACGATGTGGTCGCGCACGCCGTCGACCATGGCGTCGGTCTCCCCGGTGGAGACGACCGAACCGCTGCGCAGCAGCGCGATGTAGGCCCGTGAGTGCCGGCCGACGACGTCGAGGAACACGTCCAGCGCGTCGGCCAGCTGCCCGTCCAGCGGACCGTCGGTGGGCAGCGCGACCCGGTCGATGAGCTCCTCGGCGACGCTGCCCAGCGCCGCGACGTGCAGCTCCTCCATCCCGGAGAAGTACCGGTAGAACAGCGCCCGGGACACGTCCGCGGCCCGGGTGACGTCCTCGACGGCCACCTCCTCCGGCGAGCGGGCGCCGTAGAGGTCGAGCGCGGCGGACACGAGCTGTGCGCGGCGGGCCTCGGGCGTCATGCGCCGGGGTGGACGTGCGGGTGAGGTCATCACCGACGAGGGTACGGATCCCACGCCTCAGCGCCCGAGATCGACGACGATCGTCCCGTCCGCGGCCCGCCCGACGCACAGTGCGGTCAGGCCCGGCCCGGCCGGGTCGCCCACGGTCGTGCCCTCCACGAGCCGCACGTGGCAGGTCCCGCAGAACCCCTGCCGGCACGAGTACGGCACGTCCGGGCGCAGCGCGCGGACCGCGTCCAGCGCGGTGCGGTCGGCGGGGACCGCGACGTCCGGGCCACCGGCGATCCGGACGGTGAACGGGCGGCCGTCGGGGATCGGGGGCGGGGAGAACCGCTCGGAGTGGAACCGCTGCCCGGCGGGCAGCGCCCGGCGCAGCGACTCGATCATCGGCGGCGGGCCGCAGCAGTAGACGGCGGCGTCGGCGTCGGTCCCGGACAGCAGCTCGGCCGCCGACGGGACACCCGCGATGTCGTCGGGGCGGCGCAGGACCCGCTCCGGGGCCAGCGCGGCGAGTGCGTCCGACAGCGGCATCGACGCCCGGTCCCGGCCGGTGTGCACCAGCCGCCACCCCACCCCGGCGGCGTGCGCGGCCCGGACCATCGGCGCGATCGGGGTGATCCCGATGCCGCCGGCGACGAACAGGTACGACGGCGCCGTGGCCAGCGGGAAGGCGTTGCGCGGGCCGTGCAGCCGTAGCCGCACCCCGGGGCGCAGGGCGTGCATCTCGTGCGAGCCGGTGCCCCCGGGCACCCTCCGTACCGCGATCCGGTACACCGATCGGTCGTCCGGGTCGCCGCACAGCGAGTACTGCCGCATGACCCCCGAGGGCAGCTCGACGTCGACGTGCGCGCCGGGGCGCCAGCCCGGCAGCGGCTCGGTGCCCGCCGGGACGAGGTCGAGCTCGGCGACGTCGGGGCAGGGACGGCGCACGGCGTGCACCTCGACGAGCAGGGTGCGGTCCACCGGGGTGACCGGGCGGCGGCGCCGGGCACCGGCCGTCGCGAGGGTCTGGGTCACCGCGGTGAGCACCGACAGCGCGGTGGCCCCGCGGTTCGGGTGCGGCGGCGGCGCGGTCGAGCCCGTGCCGGGCAGCAGCGCGGGACTCATGCCGCGGACCCCCCGGCCGGGCCGGCGTGGCCCGCCTCGGCGGCGCGGGCGGCGGGGGAGACCGCGAGGTAGGCCACCGCGGCGTCGGTGTCGCCGTGCGCGGCCGGGTGGAACCGCGGGCTCAGGTAGGTCAGGACGGCGCGGGTGAACAGCCACGGTCCGGGCACCAGCCCGCGCCGGGAGTCCCGCAGGTAGTCGCGCAGCCGGGCCCGGCGCTGCGGTGTCCCGCGCAGGTGCGGGTCGCGGGCGCACAGGTGCCGGGTGCCGTCGACCCACAGCTTCGCCAGCGCCGGGCCGGCCACCGCCATCGCCCGGATCCGGCGCAGCCAGCGGCCGTCGAGGTGGGTGTAGAGGTCGTGCGCGACGTTGCGGTGCTCGACCTCCTCGGCGCCGTGCCAGCGCAGCATGTCCAGCATGTGCGGGTCGGCCCCGGCCGCGTCCAGCGCGGCGGAGTCGAGGATCCAGGAGCCGAGGACGGCGGTGAAGTGCTCGATCGCCGCGATCAGCCCGACCCGCTCCACCAGCCACTCCCGGGCCGCGTCGCCGTTCAGGCCGCGGTCGCCGAGCAGCTCCTTGAAGATCCACTCGACCTGCTCGACGAAGCGGGTCACGTCGACGCCCGCCTCGACGAGGTGGTCCAGCGCCCCCTGGTGCGAGGTCGCGTGCACGGCCTCCTGGCCGATGAACCCGCGCACGTCCTCGGCCAGCGCCTCGTCACGGACCATCGGCAGCGCGCGGGAGAAGACCTCCACGAACCAGCGCTCGCCCTCGGGCAGCAGCAGGTGCAGCACGTCGATCAGGTGCGAGGCGAACGGCTCGTCGGGGATCCAGTCGGTCCGCAGCTCGGCGAAGTCGAAGCGGACGTCGCGGGCCTGCAGGGCGATGCGGTCGGCGGCCGGGTCACCGGCGGCGGGGCTGTTCACGGCGGTTCTCCTCTCGGACGGTTCTCAGCGGGTGCCGTCGACGCGGGCGAGCGCGCGGACGAGGCCGGGGGACAGCCGGGACGCGAGCAGCCCGACGTGCGCCTCGGCGGTGACCGGGGCGATCGGCAGGTCCCGCTCGACGGCGCGGACCAGCCGGGCGGCGACGCGCTGCGGGGTGTACCCGCGCCGGGTGTAGGCGGCCGCGGCGTCGCGACGGCGGGCGGCCTGGGTGGCGTCGTCGGTGCCGGCGAAGCGGGTCGCCCCGGTGATCGGGGTGTCGACGAACCCGGGGCACAGGGCGGTGACCCCGACCCCGGCGCCCGCCAGCTCGGCGCGCAGGCACTGCGACAGCATCAGCACCGCCGCCTTGGTCGTGGCGTAGGCCGGCAGCGAACGCGACGGCAGGTACGCCGCCGCCGAGGCGGTGTTGACGATCGTGCCGCCCTCGCCGTGCGCGGCGAGCAGCGCGCCGAAGTGCCGGCAGCCGTGCACGACGCCCCACAGGTTCACATCGACGATCCGCTGCCACTCCTGCGCCGTGGTGTCGGCGAACGACCCGGCGACGGCGATCCCGGCGTTGTTGACGACGAGGTCGGGCACCCCGTGCTCGGCGGCGACCCGCTCGGCGAGCGCGGCGAGCGCGGCCTCGTCGGCGACGTCGACGACCGCGGCCACCGCGCGCCCGGGCCCGTGCCGCCGGGTCACCAGGTCGACGGTCTCCGCGGCGCCGGTCCCGGAGACGTCGGCGACGACGACCCGGCCCCCCAGGTCGGCGACCTGGCGGGCGATCTCGCGGCCGATCCCGCTGCCCGCCCCGGTGACGACGGCGAGCGACCCCTCCCAGCGCGACGCCCGGCCCGGCCGTCCGCCGGTGCGGACCAGGGCGGCGCCCCGGGCCCCCGCCCGCGCCAGCGCGGGCGCGGCGGTCCCGCCGCTGCGCTCGGCGACGAGCTCGCGGACACACCGGGCGATCACGCCCGCGCGCGTGCGGACGATCCAGTGCCCGCCGGGCAGGTAGCGGACCCGCAGGTCGGGGGCGTACCCGGCGGCGCTCGTCGCCATCGCGGGGGTGACGTAGGCGTCGCCCTGCGGAGCCAGGATCTGCACCGGGACGTCGGTGCGGCGCGGCTGCGGGCGGCCGAGCCGCCGCGGCAGGTTGCGCCGGTAGAGCTCCAGGCCGTTGACCGCGTCGCGCACCGAGGGGCGCGGGATCCGTTCGGTCCGCGCCACCATCGCGCCGAGCAGCCCGCTGCGGATCATCAGCTCGGGCAGCACCGGCACCCGGAACGCCAGGGTGTACCAGGAGTGCAGCGCCTGGATGAGCACCGGCCGCAGGTCGCGGAGCCCGCGGCGGCGCAGGAACAGCGCCACGTGGTCCAGGCACGGGCCGGAGATCGAGGTGAACGACGCGACCCGGCCGTCCATCGCCGAGGGGGTGCCGTCCTCGCCCGTGACGGCGTGCCAGGTCTGGATCGAGCCCCAGTCGTGGGCGAGCAGGTGCACCGGGGCGTCGGGGGAGACGGCGTCGGCCACCGTGCGCAGGTCCGCGGCGAGGAGCTCCAGGTCGTAGCCGGCCGGGGCGCCGGGGGCGGCCGAGCCACCGTGGCCGCGCACGTCGTAGGTGACGACGTGGTGGTCGGCGGCGAGGTCCGCGGCGACGCGGTCCCACACGTGCCGGTCGTCGGGGTAGCCGTGCACCGCGACGACCGTCGGGTGCGACGGGTCGCCCCGGTCCTCCACGACCAGCTCCAGGCCGTCCTGCGTGGTCACCGTCCGGGTGCGGCTCGCGGACTCCACCTCGTTGTGAGACACACCGTCATCGTAGAAAACGTGTCAACAAGACGCCACCCCTGACGCGTCGTCCGTCCCGGGTGGCCGGGCGGGACCCGGTGATCGCGACGAACGAGGGGTGCGGTGCCGGATCCGGCACCGCACCCCTCGCAGAAGACGATCACCGTGCCGGCGGGTCAGCCCCGGTCGTCGTCGGTGCGGGTGGGGTGCGGCGCCCGACCGGCCGCCCACATCGCCCCGACCCGGGCGGCCACCGCGTCGTGCGCGGCCGCGGCCGTGGTCCCCGCGGTGCGGACCCCGGCCAGCGCGTAGAGCAGCTCCCCGTCGGCGCCGAGGTCGAGGTCCAGGACGCCGTGCACCCGGGCGAGCTCCAGCACCAGCGCCGGGGCCGTGGTACCGGCCGCGGCGGCCGCCCGGCGCAGCGGCCCGTCGTCGGCGCCGGGCAGCGTCCGGGCGCCGAGGGCGGCGGCGAGCCGGCCGAGCGCGGCGACGTCGGCCGGCCCGACCGGGACCAGGCACAGGTCCGGGCACGGCCCGGGGCCGTACCCGGGGCGGTGCTGGGCGGCGCCCAGCGGACCGGCCATCCGGCGCCAGCCGCGCACCGCGTCCGCGGTCCCCGCCGGGGCGTCCGCGTCACGCGCGAGCGACACCAGTGCGCACCCCAGGAGCCGGTCGGTGCGGTCCCACCCCCCGGGGTCGCGGGGCACGGCCCGCACCACCGTCCCCGTCGCCGTTCCGGTCATCGCGCCTCCTCGTCGGCCCTCGGTGACGCAGGTCGCCCGGCCCCCGCGTCCCGTTACCCGGCGTGGTCAGAACTGAGGAGAGGCGTAGGTTCGAACGGTCGTCCCCGTCCCACGAACAGAGGTCCCCGCGTGTCCACCGCTCCGCCCGCCTGGTTCACCGACGCACTCGCCGAGCCGGGGGAGCCCGGCCGCACCGAGAGCGACGGCGTCGAGGTCCGCTTCCGCAGCTGGGGTACCCCGGGCGGGCCCGGCGTGCTCCTGGTGCACGGCGGTGCGGCGCACCTGCACTGGTGGGACCACATCGCTCCGCTGCTCGCCGAGGGCACGCGCCGGGTCGTGGCGGTCGACCTGTCCGGGCACGGCGACTCGGGTCGGGCACCGTCCTACGACCTGGACCGCTGGGCCGTCGAACTGCGCGCCGTGGTCGACGCCTCGGGCCTCGGCCCCCGGCCGACGCTCATCGGGCACAGCATGGGCGGGTTCGTGACGCTCACCGCGGCGCTGCGCTACGGCGACGAGCTGGCCGGCGCCGTCGCCGTCGACTCCCCGGTCCGGGACCGGTCGCCGGAGGAGCGGGCGGCCCGTGAGCAGCGGGCGTTCGGCCCGGCGAAGGTGCACCCCGACCGCGAGGCGCTGATCGCGCGGTTCCGCACCATCCCCGAGCAGTCCGGCGATCTGCCCTACGTGCGCCGTCACATCGCCGAGCACAGCGTCCGCGCGGTCGACGGCGGCTGGAGCTGGAAGTTCGACCCGGCCATCTTCGCGGGCATCTCGCTGACCCCCGGCGACCTCGGGCGGCCCGGCTGCCGGATCGCGCTGTTCCGGGCCGAGCACGGCCTGGTCCCGGCCGACATGGGGGAGATGGTCGTCGACCGGATGGGCCGGGCGGCGCCGGTCGTCGAGATCCCCGGGGCCGGGCACCACGTGATGATCGACCAGCCGCTGGCACTGGTGACCGCGCTGCGGACGCTGCTCGCGGACTGGGAGCACTCGGTTCCGGTGGTCGCCCCCGCGATCTAGGGTGGCCCCATGACCGAGCGGTCAGAGCTGACTCCTCCCGGCCCCGGCGCGTCCGAGGAGGAGGTGCTGGTCGAGCGGCGGGACGGTGTCCTGCTGATCACGATCAACCGGCCCCGCGCCAGGAACGCGCTGAACGAGAACGTCGCGCGCTCGGTCGCCGCGGCCGTCGACGAGCTCGACGCCGACCCGGACCTGCGGGTCGGTGTGCTGACCGGGTCGGGCGGGGTGTTCTCGGCCGGGATGGACCTCAAGGCGTTCCTGCGCGGCGAGCGTCCGTCGGTGCCCGGGCGCGGGTTGTGCGGGATCACCCGGGTCCCGCCGGTCACCCCGATGATCGCCGCCGTCGAGGGCTGGGCCCTGGCCGGCGGTTTCGAGATCATGCTGGCCTGCGACCTCGTCGTCGCCGGTCGCGGTGCCCGCTTCGGGGTGCCGGAGGTCACGCGGTCCCTGGTCGCCGCCGCGGGCGGAGCGCTGGAGCTGGCGAACCGGGTGCCCCGGGCGCTGGCGCTGGAGATGCTGCTGACCGGCGACCCGATCGACGCGGCGCGGGCCGAGGCCGCCGGGCTCGTCAACTCCGTCGTCGACGACGGCACCGCGCTCGAGGCCGCGCTGGAGCTGGCCGCGCGGATCGCGGTGAACGGGCCGCTCGGCGTCGCCGCGTCGAAGCGGATCGTGCGGGAGAGCCCGGACTGGGGCGCCGACCGCTGGGAGCGCCACGACGCGATCATCGGCCCGGTCCTGACCTCGGAGGACGCCCGCGAGGGCGCGACCGCGTTCGCCGAGAAGCGCGACCCGGTCTGGCGCGGCCGCTGACTCAGGCGACGAAGGCCTCCCAGATCAGGAAGGCGTTCAGCCCCACCACGACCGCGGCGACGACGACCGCCGCGGTCGTGGTGGCGCGGTGGTTGACCAGGTCGCCCATCACCTCGCGGCGGGCGGTCAGCCACACCAGCGGGACCAGCGCGAACGGGATGCCGAACGACAGCACGACCTGGGACAGCACCAGCGCCTGCGTCGGGTCGATCCCCACGCCGAGCACGACCAGGGCGGGCGCGAGGGTCAGCAGCCTGCGCAGCAGCAGCGGGATCCGGCGGCGCAGGAACCCGGCCATGATGACCTGCCCGGCGTAGGTCCCCACGCCCGAGGACGCGAACCCCGAGGCGAGCAGCGCGATCGCGAACCCGTACGCGGCGACGGCGTCGAGCTCGGTGCCCAGCCCGGCGAAGATCCCCTCCAGGGTGTCGGTGCCGGGCACGTCGGTCCCGGCGAACAGGGCGGCCGCCACGACCAGCATCGACAGGTTGACCAGCCCGGCCACGCCCATCCCGAGCGCGATGTCGGTGCGCCCGACCCGCAGCAGGAACCGGGTGTCCTCGGGGCTGCGGGCGACCAGGCGGCCCTGGGCCAGCGCGGAGTGCAGGTAGATCACGTGCGGCATCACGGTGGCGCCCAGGATGCCGGTGGCGAGCACCAGCGAGCCGACGCCGTCGAAGCCGGGGACCAGGCCCGCGGCCAGCGCGGGACCGTCGACGTCGGTGCGCACCACGGTGGACACCAGCCCGACCATGATGATCGCGAGCAGGAACACGATCGCCCGCTCGAACGGCCGGTGCCCGCGCGACTGCAGGCCCAGCAGCACGAAGGCGATCACGCCGGTGATCACCCCGCCGGTGAACAGCGGGATCCCGAACAGCAGGTGCAGCGCGACCGCGCCACCGATCACCTCGGCCAGGTCGGTCGCGATCGCGACGAGCTCGGCCTGGGCCCACATGAAGCGGTTCCGCCACGGGGTGAGGTGCTCGCGGCACAGCTCGGGCAGGTTCGCACCCGTCGCGAGTCCGAGCTTGGCCGAGAGCGACTGGATGAGCATCGCCATCAGGTTGGCGACGACGATCACCCAGACCAGCAGGTAGCCGTAGCCGGCACCGGCGGAGAAGTTCGTCGCGAAGTTGCCCGGGTCGACGTAGGCGACGGCGGCGACGAACGCGGGCCCGAGGACGGCGAGCCTGCCGCGCCAGCCGCGCCGGCGCAGCTGTTCCACGCTGACCGGTGCCGCCGCTGCGGCCGTGTCCGTGCTCGTCATGTGCGCCCCCGCGAGGTGATGAGGTCCGGCGAAGACGCAGTGTAGGCACGACTAACTCCGCTGGTACAGAGCTGCAACGGTGCAGGCCGTGCGGCTCACACGGAGCGGTGCATCACATGCAGGCCGGTGGTCGTGCCGTCGGGCAGGGTGAAGGCGTCGGGCACCGTGCCGACCGTGGCGAAGCCCAGCGAGTGCCACAGCGCGACCGCGCGGGTGTTGGTCGCCACGACGGCGTTGAACTGCATCGCGGCGTACCCGTCCGCGCGGGCGAGGGCCAGCACGTGCTCGCCGAGCGCGCGGCCGGTGCCGCGCCCGGCCTCGCCCGCGTCGACGGCGAAGCTCGCGGTCGCGACGTGCGAGCCCGGCCCGGCCTGGTTGGGACCGGTCTTCGCGGTGCCGACGACCCGGCCGTCCCGCACCGCCACGACGATCCGCGCCGGCGGCGGGAGCATCCACATCCGGGTGATCCAGGCGTCGTCGGCGTCCGGCGGGACGGTGTAGGTGCGGCCCTCGGCGAAGATCGGCCGGAGCACGTCGAGGATCGCGGGGAGGTCGTCGTCGGTGGCGGCGCGGATGTGCACGCGCTCAGGGTAGGTACAGGTCGCGCGGGCCGGCGTCGAGCGCCTCGACGTCGCCGCCGGTGTGCTCGGCGAGCCAGTCGGCGAAGGTGCCGGTCTCCGGCTCGGTGACGGCCACGGTCAGCGTGACGTCCGTGCCGTGCGTGACGTCGCACAGCCGGTACGGGGAGTGGCGCAGATCGTGCTCGAGGCGCCCGGCGCGGTCGTGGCCGACGGCGAGCAGCAGCTCCCGGTGCCGGACCCGGCGCAGCTCGCCGACCGCGTCCAGGGCCGCGGTCAGGGCGCCGGAGTACGCGCGGACCAGCCCGCCCGCGCCGAGCTTCGTCCCGCCGAACCAGCGCGAGACGACGGCGACGACGTCGGTCAGCCCGCGGCGGGTGAGCACCTCCAGCATCGGGGCGCCGGCGGTGCCCGAGGGCTCGCCGTCGTCGCTGCTGCGGGCGGTGAGGTCGCCGGTGCCGGGGTCGCCGATGCGCAGCGCGGTGCAGTGGTGGGTGGCGTCCGGCCCGGCCCGGCGGACGCGGTCGATCACGGCCCGGGCGGCGTCGGTGTCGGCGACCCGGGCGACGGTGCAGAGGAAGCGCGACCGGGCGATCTCGGTCTCCGCGCTCCCGTCGCGGGCGATCACCCGCACGCCGCGACCGGCCTCACACCGTGACCGCGCTCGCGATCGGCGGCGCATCGGGATCGATTCAGTGCATCCTGGAGGCGTCCGGTGACGAGGCCGCCCGCCTCACCCGGCGGGCTCCCTCGTCCTTGCCGGGCGGTTCCACCGCCGACATCGAAGGGACCCCCACCCATGAGCGACACCCTCCGCGTCCTGCTGTCCGGTCTGGCCCGCGTGGCGCGCCGGATCGACGACCACACCCTCGCGGCGTTCAACCCGGTCTACCCGACCCCCGCCGACCGGGAGCGCTGAGGGCGCCCCCGGCCGGGGGAGTGCGGTCAGTCCTGCTGCTCCGGCGCGGCCAGCTTCAGCGGTCGCAGGTACACCCACAGCACGAACAACGCCCCGATGACCAGCATGCCGATGCCGGTGTCGAGGTTGAGGTTCGTCCCGCCGGTCTTGGCGAGGTTCTCCGGGTCGTTGCCCGACACGATCCCCATGACCAGCAGGACGATGCCGTAGACCCCGAACAGCAGGGCGATCACCGAGCGCAGGTCGAACAGGTTCGCCGCGGTCGAGGACACCGGGGCGTCGGTCCCGTGGTCGGGGTGGTTCTCACTCTTCGAGCTCATCGCAGGTCTCCGCTCAGCCGAACACGACGTAGAGGACGACGGTCAGGGCCAGCACCAGCGCGCCGAGGACGTTCGGACTGCGGTACCAGCCGGCGTCGTCACCGTCGGTGGAGTGGGTGCGCGCCTCCTTCGGGGTCAGGCTCCAGGTCAGCCCGACCAGCTCGGCGTCCGGCTTCGGGGTGGTCACCATCGAGACCCCCGCGGACACGCCGACACCGACGACGAACGCCGCGATGGCGCCGACGAAGCTGCCCGCCTGGCTGGACATCGTCCAGACGTCGGTGCGGACCAGGATGTCGACCAGCACCGCCGCGGTGGTGCCGGAGAGCAGGCCGATCCAGGCCGACGGCCCGGTCATCCGCTTCCAGAACAGGCCGAGGATGAAGATCGCGAACAGCGGCGCGTTGAAGAAGCTGAACAGCGACTGGATGTAGTCCATCAGGTTCGCCGACCCGGACGCGATGAACGCGGTGCCGATCGCGAGCACACAGCCGACGATCGTGACCAGCCGGCCGACGCCGAGGTAGTAGCGGTCGGCGCGGCCCGGGCGCACCCAGTCCTGCCAGATGTCGTAGGTGAACACGGTGTTGAACGAGCTGATGTTCGCCGCCATGCCGGCCATGAACGCGGCCAGCAGACCCGCGATCGCGACGCCGAGGATCCCGTTGGGCAGGACCTCCTTCATCAGCAGCGACAGCGCGTTGTTGTAGGTGATGCCCTCGACGGCGTCGCCGCCGCCGGACTTCACCGCGGCGATCTGCGGGACCAGGATCCCGGCGATCATGCCCGGGGTCACGATGACCAGCACGACCAGCGCCTTCGGGAACGCACCGATGATCGGGGTGCGCCGCGCGGCGGACATCGACTTGGCCGACAGGGCGCGCTGGACCTCGGCGAAGTTCGTCGTCCAGTAGCCGAAGGACAGCACGAACCCGAGGCCGAACACGATGCCGAGCACCGACAGGAACGGGTTCGCGATCTCGGTGAGCGGGGTGCCGGGCCAGGCGTTCAGGTCGGCGCCGCCGCTGGGGCCCTCGGTGACCGCGCGGGTCAGCCCGTCCCAGCCGCCGACCCGGTTGAGCCCGCCGACGGTCAGCGGGATCAGCAGCGCGAGGATCACGAAGAACTGCAGGACCTCGGTGTAGATCGCGGCGGACAGGCCGCCGAGGGAGATGTAGCCCAGGACGACGACGGCCGCGACCGGGATCGCCAGGTACAGCGACCAGCCGAGCAGCGCCTCCAGGACCAGGCCCAGGGAGAACAGGTTGACCCCGGCGATCAGGATCGAGGCGACCGCGAAGATCACCGCCTGCACCCGCTGGGTGGTCTTGTTGAACCGCTTGAGCAGGAACTCCGGGACGCTGCGGGCCTTGGAGCCGTAGTAGAACGGCATCATCACGATGCCGAGGAACACCATCGCCGGGATCGCGCCCAGCCAGTAGTAGTGCACCGTCGGGATGCCGAACTGGGCCCCGTTGGCCACCATGCCGATCAGCTCGATCGCACCCAGGTTGGCCGAATGAACGCCAGGCCGGTGATCCAGGCCGGCATCGACCGGCCGGACAGCAGGAAGTCGAGACTGGAGGACACCGAGCGCCGCGCCGCGAAGCCGATGCCGAGCACCAGTACGAAGTAGAACGCGACCAGCAGGTAGTCGACCAGGTTCGGGTTGAGGCGCAGGACCTCCTGGGCGGTCATGCCGCGTCCTCCCGGGACGTCCCCGGGGCCCGCCGGGCCGTCTCGTGATGATCCATCTCGGGTAGCTCCTCGCCGTCGAGTGCGTGTGCTGCCGGTCCGCCGGCCGGTGGTGCACGACGGCACGTTGCGCGGACCAACGCACAAGCTAGACCGCACTCGATCAGAAGTGAACACTTTCGCTCGAATTCGAGACCGCTCGGTGACCTCCGCGCACGGTTCGACCGGGTCTCGACACGCAGGGTCGACCCTTGCCGCACGTTCGGTTGTGTTGCATTCTGTGCGGGTGAAGTCCCGACGGTGTCCGGCCCGGACGCGATGAGCCTGCTCGCCGAGCAGCGGCGCGAGGTGATCGTGGAGCAGGTCCGCACCCGCGGCGCGGTGCGGGTGTCCGAGCTCGCCGACCACCTCGGCGTGTCCGAGATGACCGTGCGCCGCGACCTCGACGTGCTGGCCCGGCGACGCCTGGTGGACAAGGTGCACGGCGGCGCGACGGCCGTCGGCGAGCACACCACCTCCGAGCCCGGGTTCGCCGCGAAGTCGGTGTGCGAGCTGGAGGAGAAGGACGCCATCGCCGCCGCGGCCGCCGAGCTGGTGACCCCCGGCGCCGCGATCGGCCTGTCCGCGGGCACGACGACCTGGCGGCTCGCCCAGCTGCTCGCCGCCGTGCCGCGGCTGACCGTGGTGACCAACTCCGTCGCCGTCGCCGACGCGTTCCACACCGGTGGTGCCGACGCCCGCGGGACCACGGTGATCCTCACCGGGGGCGTGCGGACGCCCTCGGAGGCACTGGTCGGCCCGGTCGCGATCACCGCGCTGCGCTCGCTGAACCTGGAGACGGTGTTCCTCGGGGTGCACGGCATGAGCGCCGCGGCGGGCTTCTCCACCCCGAACCTCACCGAGCGCGACACCAACCGCGCCCTCATCGAGTCCGGCAGCAGGCTCGTGGTCGTCGCCGACCACACCAAGTGGGGCACCGTCGGGATCTCGACGATCGCCGAGCTGTCCGAGGCCGACGTCCTCGTGACCGACTCCGGTCTGGCCGACGCCGACCGTGCGGTCCTCGAGGGCGAGGTCGACCACGTGATCATTGCCCGCCCCGGAAGGTGACGTCCGTGCAGAAGGTGCAGAAGCTGACCACCCGGATGGCCGACGGCCGGGAGGTCATCTGGTTCGACGGCCCCGACCACGCCCCCCGCGACCCGGCCGATCTCGTCGACGCCCGCGACCTCCCGCGGGTCGTGCCCGCCTCCCAGCTGCGCTACGACGCGCTGGCCGGGGAGTGGGTGACGATCGCCGCGCACCGCCAGGACCGGACCTACAAACCGCCGGCCGACCAGTGCCCGCTGTGTCCCAGCCGCGACGGCCGCCACACCGAGGTGCCGAGCCCGGAGTACGGCGTCGTCGCGTTCGAGAACCGGTTCCCGTCGTTCGGGTCGGCACCCGGCGCCCCGCTTCCCGAGCCGGGCGCGGTGCCGCAGGCGGCGTCGGGCCGGTGCGAGGTCGTCTGCTTCACCGACGACCACGACACCCCGTTCTCCCGGCTGACGCCCGACCGCGCCCGCCTGGTGCTGGACGCGTGGGCCGACCGGACCGCCGAGCTGGGCGCCCGGCCGGGGGTCCGCTACGTCTTCCCGTTCGAGAACCGGGGCGCCGAGATCGGCGTGACGCTGTCCCACCCGCACGGTCAGATCTACGCCTACCCCTACGTCCCGCCGTTCCCGCAGCGGATGCTCGCCCACGTCGCCGCGCACCGGGAGGCGACCGGGGAGAACCTGTTCGACACGCAGCTGGCCGCCGAGCGGGCGGGGGAGCGGGTCGTCGTCGCGGGGGAGCACTGGACGGCGTTCGTGCCGCAGGCGGCGCGCTGGCCGGTCGAGGTGCACCTGTACCCGCACCGGCCGACCCCGGACCTGCCCGCCCTCGACGAGGCCCAGCGCGCCGAGTTCGCGACCCTCTACCTCGACGTGCTGCGCCGCCTCGACGCCCTCTACGACGACGAGCTGCCCTACGTCGCGGGCTGGAACCAGGCCCCGGTGCTGGAGTCCGACGGTCGCTCCGACGCCCGGCTGCACCTGCGGCTGCACTCGATCCGCCGGGCGCCCGGGAAGATCAAGTACCTGGCGGGATCGGAGTCCGGCGCGGGCGCGTTCATCTCCGATGTGCTGCCCGAGGCGGTCGCGGAGCGGCTGCGTTCGCTGTAGCCGGGGTCGGACGGCGGCTGCGGAACGCGCGGTGATCCGTCGTCCGCGCGCGTCCGGAAGCGCGCGTCCGGCGGATCTGCGCGCGGATCATCGAGCGGGACGTGGACCGCGGACGTGCTCCGCCCCGACGTGCGTCGAGGCCGGTACCCCTCCCCAGGGGCACCGGCCTCGGACGTCGGTGACGCGGTCGGTCAGACCCGGACCGCGTTGTGGAACGGCATCGCGTCGATGTCGGAGTACTTGACCGGCTCGCCGCTGGTGGAGGCGTGGAGCACCTTGCCGTTGCCGGCGTAGATGCCGACGTGGCTCACCGGCGAGTAGAAGAACACCAGGTCGCCGGGCTTGAGCTGGCTCTTGGAGACCGGGGTGCCGTCCATCTGCGACTGCGCGCTGGAGGTGCGCGGCAGGTCGACGCCGATCTGCTCGAACGCCCAGACCATCAGACCGGAGCAGTCGAACGCGCTCGGGCCGGTGGCGCCCCACTTGTAGGGCTTGCCGAGCTGCTGCTTGGCCTGGGCGAGCGCCTGGGCGCCGTCCGAGGAACCGGTCAGACCGCCGACGATGTCACCGAGGCCGCCGCCGTCACCGTCGTCGTCACCGCCGCCGCCGTTGCGGGCGGCCGCCTCGGCGGCCTTCGCACGGGCCTCGGCCGCCTTCGCGGCGGCCTCCTTCTGGGCGACCGCGGCGATGCGGGCCGCGTCGGCCTTCTCGAACGCCTGCGGGACCGACGCGGTGACGTGCTCGAAACCGCTGGTCAGGGTGGACGCGGCGTCGCTGGTGCCGGTGCCGCCGTGCTCGGAGCCCGCGGCCGGGACCGACAGCTTCATCGTGGCCTCGTTGGCCGCGCCGGTGAGGTCCATGTCCGCGGAGGTCTCGGGGGACTGCTCCGGCGAGCTGAGCGTCGACACGACGCCCATGACCGCGGTGGCGCCGACCAGGGTGGCCGACATGGTCGCGACGACCGCGCGCGGGTGACGCCCGAGCGGCCCGGTGTCCGAGGTGCCGCGGAGCAGGCCGATGGCGGTCCGCGAGGTGACGCCGGCGGGGGTGTCCGGCACGTCGCGGGTGATGACGGTGTCGACGCCGGACGCGGCGGGGAGGCCGGTCGCGGGGGTGTCGATGCGCTCCAGGTCCGGGCCGGGGGCCTCGGAACGGCGGGCTCGGCGGCTGCCGGGCGCGGGGGTGTCGAAACCGGCCTCGGAGTACCGCGCGAGCAGATCGGCGGCGGAGATGCCCGCGCCGGCGTCACGGTCCCGGCGACGCCGGGGGACGTCGCTCTCGGATGTATGGAGGTCCGGGGTGAGTGCAGTGGTCATTCGGGGGTCCTCGCCACCCCGGATCCGCCCCGGTCCTCGTGACCGGACACGGCTCCGCCCGCTGCGTGCTGGGTGGGCGCCAGGGGGAGTGTCGGCCAGCGGGGAGCGGGGGACCGACCAGGCGCACCAGCCGACATCTCGTCGACCAGCCAGGAGGGACCGTAACCGCTCCGTGACACGCACACCGACCGGGCTCGCCGGGTGTGCGGCGAACGGCCGGTCCGGAGCGACCCACGCACCGGACCCACGTCCAACGGTGGGTGCGGTGCGCCGTTCGGGTCGTACGGTCGGTGTGCTGCGCCGAACGGTGCGTCCGGGCCGGTGTCGCGGTGCGCACCGTGACCGGGAAAAGCCCCGGACGGACCAGCTCGTCACGAACCCGGCACACCCGCCGGCGGCGCCCGGGCGGCACCCCGTCCGGTGACTGCGCCGGGAGGCGGTCCGGACCGTGGCGGACGGAGCAGCACGCGGGAGGCGTCCCGTGCCTGGTGAGCGCGGGTGCCGGGTGCTCTGGGACGATCGGGGCGCGTGCCGGCCGTGACCGGTGCGGCGCGCACCGGCCGGCTCGACGCCGTGGTCCGGTGCCCGGTGCGGCGCAACGTGACGTCGGCCGCACACGGTGAACCGGGCGGCGGTCCGCGACGTAGGCACACGGGGTCACGTCCGCGGGCGGACGGGTCCCGGGGCCGGACCACCGACACGGACCCACCGACGAGGACCCACGACCCGGGAGGTCGCAGCAGTGCCGGACCGAGCAGGCGGCCCCGTCTGGGTGGGCGAGCTCGCCCACCACCGTGCCGTGCACGGCACGGGTCGTGTGGCCGGTGACCTCGTCGTCCCGCCGCGGTTCGGCTCGGCCCGGCTGCTGGTGACCGACGGCGGCGTGCCCGTCGGGCAGGCCGACGTCCCGCTGCACGAGGGCCGGGCGCGCGCCGCCGACCTGGCCCGGGCCGCCGCGGCCGTCGCCGGGCGTGAGCCGCCGGGGGAGCCTGCGGTGTCGGCCGAGCCGCTCACCGTCGTGGTCGCGACGCGGGGGCGGCCGGACAGCGTGCGCCGCTGCCTGGCCGCGGTGCTGGCAGGCGACCACCCGGACGTGACCGTGCTCGTCGTCGACAACGATCCGCCCGACGAGCGCACCCGCGAGGTCGTCCGTGACTGCGCGGACCCGCGGGTCCGCTACGTCCGCGAGCCGCGCCGCGGTGTCTCGGTCGGGCGCAACCGCGGCCTCGCCGAGGCCCGCACCGCGGTCGTCGCGTTCACCGACGACGACACCGAGCCCGACCCGCGGTGGGCGTCGCGGATCGCCGGGTCCTTCGCCGAGGACCCCGGTCTCACCGCGCTGAGCGGGCCGGTGCTCGCCGCGCGGCTGGAGACGCCCGAGGAGCGGGCCGCCGACGTCGCGCTGGCCTGGAACAAGGGCTTCCTGCCGCGCCGGTTCCGGCTCGACGACCCGCCCGCGGACTCCCCGGTGTTCCCGTTCTCCCCGGGCCTGTTCGGGATCGGGGCCAACCTGGCGGTGCGTGCCGAGCCGGTCCGTGCGCTCGGCGGGTTCGACGAGGCGCTCGGCCCGGGCCGGCCCACCCGCGGAGGCGAGGACATCGAGCTGCTGGTCCGGATCGTGCTCGACGGCGGCACCCTGGCCTACCTGCCCTCGGCCTGGGTGTGGCACCACCACCGGCCGTCGCCGGGGGAGCTGCGTGAGCAGATGGGCGGCTATGCGCTGGGTCTGGGCGCGTTCCTGGGCAAGGTCGCGCTGGATCCGCGGGCGCGCCGGCTGGCGGTGCGCCGGTTCCCGGCCGCGCTGGGGCGGCTGCGCGACATCGTGCGCCGCGAGTCCTCGACGCCGGCCACGGTCGCGCGGGCCCGGCAGGAGCCCGCGCCCACCGCGGTCGGCGCGCCCGGCCCGACCCCGGGTCCGGCCCCGATCGCGACCGAGGAGCGCCCGGCGCCGCAGGACGTCGCCGCGCTGCCGGGCGGCGCGGGCGCCCGCAAGCTGCGCGGGCTGGTGTCCGGTCCGGTGCTCTACCTCCAGGCGCGCCGCCAGGTGCAGGCCGAGGGTGGGACGACCCCGCCGCTGACCGGCCCGGCCCGGCCGCTGCGGCGGCGCTGACCGCGGTCCGGGCCCGGCGGGCCCGCCACCGGGCGCCGGCCCCGGGGTCGGCGGTCCGACGGCGGGCCGGAGCCCGGGATCAGGTCCCGGTCCAGCTCGGGGTGCCGCCCTGCCCGAACCCGGCGACCGTCGTGCGGAAGTCGGTCGATCCGTAGACCCGGTCGACCACCGCGGTGTCGTCGGCGGACCGGTCGTCCAGCAGCCGTTTGGTCGCCCAGATCGTCAGCGGTGCGCCGGTGGTGAGCCGCCCGGTGAGCGCGTCCAGTCCCGCGTCGAGGTCGTCGACGACGGCGTGCAGGAACCCCGGCACCCGCGCGGCCTCCACTGTCTCCAGCATCCGCGCGGTGAGCAGCAGGTCCGCCGTCAGCGGTCGGCCCAGGGCCTCGACCATCAGGTCCAGGGTCCGCGCGGACAGGCAGTTGCCCAGCGTGCGGGCGATCGGCACGCCGAACCGGGACCCGGGCGTCGCGATGCGCAGGTCGGCCGCGCAGGCGATGCCCAGCCCGCCGCCGACGCAGTACCCGGCGACCGCGGCCACGGTGGGCACGCCGACGGCGCGGACCCGGTCGAGCACGGCGGTGCCCCGGCGCTCGTAGGCCACCCCGTCGGCGCCCGAGGCGAACGCGCGGAACTGGCCGATGTCGGTGCCCGCGGCGAAGGCCCGGCCGCCCTCGCCGCGCACGACGAGCGCCCGGACCTCCGGGTCGGCATCGGCCCGCTCGCACGCCGCCACCAGCCCCTCGTACATGTCCCAGGTCAGTGCGTTGCGCCGCTCGGGACGGCGGAAGGTCACGGTGAGCACCCCGGCCGCGAGCTCCGCGGTCACCTCCGGGCTCACGCGTGGCCCCCGCGGGCGGGGTCGGACAGCTCGGCGAGGACGTCGTCGGTCGCCGCGCCGAGCGGGGGCCCGGCGGTGCCCCGCCGCGCGGGGGTGCGGGAGAAGCGCATCGGCGACCCCAGCTGGCGGACCGCGGGCAGGGTCGGGTGCGGGGCGTCCCAGAAGAAGTCCCGGCCGGTGAGCAGCGGATCGGTGAAGACCTCGCCCAAGGCCGAGGCGCTCCACCAGCAGCACGCGGTGCACGGCACGCCGCTGCGCTCGCGGCTGTTCGGCGCCATCCGCACGCTGAACCGGCTCGGGTCGGCGACCGCGCCGCTGTCCAACCTGCCCGGCCGGGTCGGGGTGCTGCGCCGGCTCGCCGAGCGGACCGTCGGGATCACCGCGCGCCGCCCGCTGCCGCGCTTCGACCGGGACAACCTGGTGCGGTGGTACCGGCGCCGTGACCCCGCGCGGGCCGGGGCACCGGCCGGGACCGTCGTGTGGCTGGCCGACTCGTTCACCACCTTCACCGAGCCGCACATCGGGCGGGCCGCCATCGGCCTGCTGGAGCGCGCCGGGTGGCGGGTCGAGCTGGCCGGCGGCGGCTGCTGCGGCCGGTCCAGCCTGTCCAAGGGACTGCTCGACGACGCCCGCCGCAAGGCGACCGGCCTGGTCACCTCGCTCGCCCGGGACACCCCGGCCGACGCACCGATCGTCGGCTGCGAGCCGTCGTGCGTGTTCACCCTGCGCGACGAGACCCTCGCCCTGCTCCCGGACAGCGCCGAGGCCCGGTCGGTGGGCGAGCGGGTCCGCCAGGTCGAGGAGCTGCTCGTCGAGGCGCTCGACGAGGGCCGTCTGGTCCTGCCGGAGCGGTCGGCGCTGAGCGGGCGGCGCGTGGCCTACCACGGGCACTGCCACCAGAAGGCCGAGGTCGGGACCGCGGCGACGCTCGCGCTGCTGCGCCGCATCCCCGGGCTGGAGGTCTCCGAGATCGACTCCGGCTGCTGCGGGATGGCGGGCTCGTTCGGCTTCGAGGCCGAGCACTACGCGACCTCGATGGAGGTCGGGCGGGACCGGCTGCTCCCGGCGATCGACGCCGAGTCCGCCGACACCCTGGTCGCCGCGACCGGCGTCTCCTGCCGCCAGCAGATCTTCCACGGCGCCGGGCGCACCGCCTGGCACCCGCTGGAGCTGGTGCGCGAGGCACTCGGCCCGGCCGGGACGGTGTGAGCGGATGCGACTGGTCCGCTACGACTCCGGCCAGGGCCCCCGCACGGGGCGGGTCGAGACCGGCGGCGACGGCGACGTCGTCCGCGAGCTGGGCCCGTCCGGGCCGGGGGCGGTCGCCGGGCGGCTCGCCGAGGTCGTCCTGCTCGCCCCCTGCGACCCCCGCACCATCGTGTGCGTCGGGAGCAACTACCCCTGCCAGCTCGCCGAGAAGGGGCGCCCCCGCCCGGAGCGGCCCGCGCTGTTCCTCAAGGCGCCCAATGCCGTCGTCGGACCGGGGAAGCCGGTGCTGCGCCCGGCCGGGGTGCAGCGGCTGGAGTACGAGGGCGAGCTCGCGGTGGTGATCGGCCGCCGGGCCCGTGACCTGGACGAACGCACCGCCTGGTCGCACGTGCTCGGCCTGACCTGCGCCAACGACGTCACCGCGCACGACTACCGCGCCGACGGGCAGTGGGCGCGGGCGAAGAGCGCGGACACCTTCTGCCCGCTCGGGCCGTGCATCGAGACCGAGCCGGGCGCGGGGCCGTGGGGGCTGCGGACCACGCTGAACGGCCGCACCGTCCAGGAGTCCGACACCGGGGCGATGATCTTCGACGTCGCGCGGATCCTCGCCCACGTGACCCGCTGGATCACGCTGCAGCCCGGTGACGTCGTGCTCACCGGCAGCCCCGGCGGGGTCGGGCCGATGACCGCGGGGGACCGGGTCACCGTCGAGATCGACGGCGTCGGGACCCTGGAGAACCCGGTCGCCGACCGGCCCGCGCCCGTCCCGCACTGAGCCGGCCCGGCCCGCCGCAGCTCGGCTCAGCCCCGGCCCACCGGCTCCGGCGTGTCCAGCTCGGCGGGAGCGGGCGCGCCCGCCACCCCGGCCGCGCTGCGGTAGACGTCGCCGAGCCGGGCCGCCCACGGCGCCGCCGCGAACCGGTCGAGGAACCGCCGCCGGGCCCCGGCCCCGAGCCGGGCGCGCAGCTCGGCGTCGCGGGTCAGCCGCACCAGCTCGTCGGCGATCCGGGTGGCGTCGACCGGGGCCAGCAGCCCGGTCTCGCGGGTCACGATCTCCGGGATCCCGCCGACCCGCGTCGCGACCGCCGGGGTCCCGGTGCCGTGGCCGAGCAACAGCATGCGGGGCATCGTGTCGTGCCGGGTCGTGTGCAGCTGCACGTCGGCGGCGCGGAGCAGCGCGACCGGGTCGGTGCTGCGGCGGAACGCCACCCGGCCGGACAGGGCCTCGTCGGCGGCGACGCGCGACTCCAGCCACGGCCGCAGCGGCCCGTCGCCGCCGAGCACCACGGTGAGCGGCTCGTCCGGTCCGATCCCGGCGACGGCGTCGAGCAGCATGTCCTGCCCCTGGCCGCGGCGCATCGGCGCGACCGAGACGGCGACGACCTCGTGGTCGTCCACGCCGAGCCCGCGCCGCAGACGCTCCCGCTCCTCGGGCGTGCCCTCGCCCGGGTCGGCGGCGCCGTCCGGGATCACCGACAGGCCCTCGGTGGACCCGGCGGCGCGGCGGTACCAGTCGCGCTGCAGGGCGGACGTCGCGATCGTGCGATTCATGAACCGCTTGCGCGCCAACGTCTTCGCGGTCCGCCGGAGCTGGTCGCCGCGGTCGGCGGGGTGCTCGTGGATGTGGTGCAGCGTGGACACCGCGGGCACCCGCAGCCGGGCCGCGGCGGCCGAGCCCACGACGTCGGGCCGGGCGCCGTGGGTGTGCACCAGGTCGACACCGTGCTCCCGGAACGCGGCGAGGACCTTCAGCACGGCACGCGGGTCCCACGGCGCGACGTTCAGCTCGACCGGTGGCGCCCCGGCGCGGGCCATGCGCTCGGCGACGTCGGAGTGCCC
Organism: Pseudonocardia tropica; assembly: GCF_040105315.1. Lineage (NCBI taxonomy): Bacteria > Bacillati > Actinomycetota > Actinomycetes > Pseudonocardiales > Pseudonocardiaceae > Pseudonocardia > Pseudonocardia tropica. Next base: position 289,208 of record NZ_JBEDNP010000004.1, on the reverse strand, counting down.
GGACGGGGCCAGCGCGACGACCACCACCCGGAACCCGGCGTCCGGGGCCGCGGCGGCGAGGTCACCGAGCGCGGCGGCGACGCCACGGTCGTCGAGCGACTCGACGAGGTGTCCGATCGTCAGGGTCCTGCTGTGTTCGCTGGTGGGCACGGTGACGTGGCCTCCCGGGGTGGCGCTGCGGGGTCGGTCGTCGGCGGTCGGCCGGTGACCCGGTCGTGGCTCGCCGGTCACCATGACACTACCGAGTGACGACGCCGCGTGACGGGGTCGGACGCTGCGCGCATCGGGCGACACCGGGCGGGGGTACCAGCCGATCGGGGGAGTGCCGGGGAGTGCGCGGGGTCCGTTACGGTCACACCGGTGCGCACGGTTCTCGTGATCGGGATCGGGGCAGGTGACCCCGACCACCTCACCCTCCAGGCGGTCCACGCACTGCAGCAGGCCGACGTCGTCTTCGTCATCGACAAGGGGCTCGACGCCGGGGGGGCGCAGGACGATCTGCTGGCCCTGCGCACGGAGATCCTGCGCCGCCACCGCCCGGACGGCGGGTACCGGCTGGTCACCGCGCCCGAGGTGGGCCGGGACCGCGGCACCGAGGTCGAGCGCGACGACGAGCGGTACCGCGACGTCGTGGTCGACTGGCAGGACCGCCGTGCCCGGCTCTACCGCGAGATGCTCGACGCCGAGCTGGCCGACGGGCAGACCGGTGCGTTCCTGGTCTGGGGCGACCCCTCCCTCTACGACGGGACACTGCGCCTGCTCGACCGGGTCCTCGCCGGCGCGGGGGAGCAGTGGTCGGTCGAGTCGGTCGCCGGGATCTCCAGCGTCGCCGCCCTCGCCGCCGCCCACCGGCTGATCCTGAACCGGGTCGGGCGCCCCGTCCTGATCACCACCGGGCGCCGGATCGCCGAGGGGATGCCCACCGACGTCGACGACGTCGTCGTGATGCTCGACGGCCGCACCGCCTTCGCCACGCTGCCCGACGAGCAGCGCCGTGAGCTGCACATCTTCTGGGGCGCCTACCTGGGCACGCCCGACGAGCTGCTCGTCGCCGGGCCGCTCGTCGAGGTGACCGACGAGATCCTGAAGGTTCGGGCCGAGGCCCGGGAGAACAAGGGGTGGATCATGGACACCTACCTGCTGCGCCGGGGTGCCGACGAGCGCTGACCCGCCGCGGCCCGACGACGAGGAGGTCGCATGCGCTACGCCGACGGACCCACCACCGAGGCCACCGCCCGGGTCGCCGCACCGCCCGAGGCGGTGTGGGAGCTGGTGACCGACCCGGAGTTCCTGGCCCGGGTGTCGACCGAGATGCAGCGCGCCGAGTGGCTCGACGGCGACGTCCCGGGCCCCGGGTCGAAGCTGCGCGGGCACCACCACCACGAGGCCCGCGGCGGCTGGACCACGGTGTCCACCGTGACCGGCTGGGAGCCGGGGCGGCTGTTCGAGTGGACCGTCGAGGCCGATGCCGACGGCGGGGAGACCGCCGTGTGGCGGTTCGAGCTCACCCCCGACGGCGACGGCACCGCGCTGCGCCAGTGGGCCCGGATGGGCCCGGGGCCGTCGGGTCTCACGCAGGCGATCGAGCGGTGGCCGGACAAGGAGGAGCGGATCGTCGAGGGCCGGCTGCGGGAGTGGCGGACGGGGATGGAACGCAACCTCGACGCCGTCCGCGAGCGCCTCGGCTAGTCCCCCGTCCGGGCGGCGGCCACGCGCCGCGAGTACGAGCGGTGGCGGATCTGCGCCGACCCGTCACGCCGGCGTCGCCCGCTCGTTGAACGGAGGGGTCCTCCGGCGATCCTGAGAACACGGAGCGTGTTCGTCGTAGATCGCTGAGCCGTTCGGTCCAGCTGGCCCGTCACTCGGCGTCCGGAGCCGACCCGTGATCGCCCGGGTCGTCGATGTCCTCTCAGGAAAGCAACCTCGACGGGTCACCGTTTCGTAACGTCCCGAACCGGACGAGCCGGGTGACCCGGCACGATCCGGCCGCTCCCCGGGGGTGCCCCCCGCACCCCGGCCGCGCCGGTGCCCGCGCCGTCCTCCACCGCTCCCCAGCACCCTCGCCCGCGGCGAGGCGGAAGGACCGCTCGAGATGGGCAAGCACACCCGGACCGGCCACCGTTCGACCGGCGTCGCCGCGGCGGTGGCCGCCGGCAGGTCCCTCCGCGGGCGGCGCAGGCACGCCGCTCCCTCCACCGGCACCGCGCGCCGGGTCGCCGCCCCCGCCGCGCTCGCGGCACTGCTGCTGACCTCCGGGGGGACGGCCGGGACGGCGTTCGCCGGGACGGGCTCCGACGACGACTCGCCGGGAGCCGCGGCGGACTGCCCGGAGGGCACCGGTCCGGTCGGCGGGTCCTGCTCCGACTCCGCGGACTCGTCGGGATCCTCCTCCGGGGGCCCGGGTGACCTGGTGACCGGGGCGGACGTCGTCGGCTCGGTGCTGGGAACGGACGGCGCGGGATCGGGCTCCCCGGGTTCCTCGGGTTCCTCGGGTTCCTCGGCCGACGACGGCCCGGGCCGCGACACGTCGGACGAGGGCTCCCGGAAGTCGGACACGGGCTCGGGGAAGTCGGGTGAGGCCTCCGGGAAGTCGGGGAAGGGCTCCGGGAAGTCGGACCAGGAGTCCGAGGGGTCGGACCGGGACTCCGCGGGCTCGTCCGGTTCGACGGACTCCGCCGCCCCGTCCGGCACGGAGGACGCCGCCGCCCCGTCGACCGGTCCGCTCGACGCGGTCCCCGGCCTCGGCGACCTCACGGGCGGCCTCGGCGAGGGCGTCGACCTGAACACCCCCACGAAGCCCCTGACGTCGCTGCCCGACCCGGCGCAGACCCTGTCCGACGCCGGTGCCTCGGTGCCCGGCGCCGGGCAGGCCGGCTCGCTGGTCGACACCGCGGTGGGCACCGCGGGCACCGTCGTCGGCACCGACACCGGCAACAGCCCGCCGGCCGGCCCGACCGACACCCTCACCGGCCTCGGCGACGTCCTGCCGGAGCTGCCGTCGGTCCCCGGCGTCACCGACGGCAGCACCGACGAGCTCCCGGACGTCCCCGGCGTCACCGCGGGCGGCCCACTGGAGGGCCTCAACGAGATCGCGGGCCTGCCCGACACCACCCCGCTGACCGGAAGGGACGGCCCGCTGCCGGACCTGTCCGGCGTCGCGCGCACGGCGGGCCTGCCCGACTACTCGGGGCTCGGCGGCCTGCCGGACGTGGCCGGGGTCGTCGGCGGGCCGAGCACCGGGCCCACGCAGGTCGACCTGGCGTCGAAGAACACCGACGGCGTCGCCGGGACCGCCACCGTCGACTCCGACACCGTGTCCGGTACCGCGACCGGCATGGACCCGGACGCCCGCTACGTGTCGTTCTTCTACGGCGCGACCTCCAGCGCCACCAACAACAACCCCTGCATCCTCGACGGCACCAACCCGCTGCCCGGCGGCCAGACCGTCGGCGAGTGGGAGGTCGACGAGAACGGCAACGGCACCCTCGAGGCGCCCAACCCGTCGGGGAACATGTACAAGCTGACCGGCGGCACCATGTCGATCCGCAAGGTCGAGCACGGCTTCGACAAGGCCACCGCCCCGCCGGTGAACCCGCTGTCGTACTCGCTGTCCAGCTGCGGCGCCATGGAGCGGATCTCCACCGCCGACCCGGTCACCGACGCCGTCCCGAAGCTCCCGACGGCGAACGTCCCCGGCACCCCCTACGTCTCCGGTCCGGGTCTGCAGGGCTGATCGACGCGCGGGCAGCGCGGCGCTGTGGTCGGATCGGTCCGTGCTCGGCAGCGCTCTCGACACCGTCCTCGACCGCACCCTGGTCCCCGGCTACTCGCGGATCGGGTACCTCCTGCGGCGCCCGGGGTGGAGCGGTGACCGCGCCGACCCGCCCCGCGGCGCCCTGGCCGGACGCACCGCGCTCGTCACCGGTGCGGGCGGCGGGCTGGGGGAGGCGATCGCGACCGGGCTCGTCCGGCTCGGCGCGACGGTGCACCTGCTCGTCCGCTCCCGGGACAAGGGCGTCGCGGCGCAGGACCGGATCCTGGCCGCCGTGCCGGGCCTGTCCCGCGACCGGCTCCCGGTGCAGGTCTGCGACCTCGGCGAGCTCGCCGACGTGCGCGCGTTCGCGACCCGGTTCGCCGCCGAGGTCGACGCCCTGGACGTGCTGGTGCACAACGCCGGGCTGCTCCCGGCCGAGCGCAGCGAGACCTCCGAGGGCAACGAGCTGACCCTGGCCGTGCACGTCCTCGGACCGCTGCTGCTGACCCGGCTGCTCGCCGACACCCTGGCGGCGGGCGCCGAACGCTCGGGCACCGACTCCCGGGTGATCATCATGTCGTCGGGAGGCATGTACGCCCAGCCCCTGCGCGACGACGACCTGCAGTTCCGCACCGGTGACTACGGCGGCACCGCGGCCTACGCCCGCACCAAGCGGATGCAGGTCGTCCTGACCGGGCTGCTCGCCGACGAGCTGGCCCCCCGGCACGTCACCGTGCACGCACTGCACCCCGGCTGGGCCCGCACCCCGGGCGTCACCGGGTCGCTGCCGCTGTTCGACAAGGTCGTCGGCCCCGTGCTGCGCACCCCGGCCCAGGGCGCGGACACCGCGGTGTGGCTCGCGGCCGCGCCGTCGTCGGCGGTCGGGACCGGCCGGTTCTGGCACGACCGCACGCCGCGCCCGGCGCACTACCTGTCGCGGACCCGGGAGACCCCGGCCCAGCGCGAGCGGTTCCGCGCCGAGGTGGGCCGGCTCACCGGCTGAGCCCGGGCGTCTCCAGCAGGGTGCGGGCGGCGCGCGTGACGTGGTCCAGCACCGCGTCCGGGTCGGCCCGCCCGACCGCGCCCCCGGGCAGCAGCGGCTGGACCAGGCTCAGCCCGAGCAGCCAGGTCAGGACCAGCTCGGCGCGCAGCTCGGCGTCGGCCCGGTCGGCGGCGCCGGCGGCCTGCGCGGCGAACGCCTCGGTGAACGCCCCGGCCAGCTCCACCCGCACGGCCGCGGCCGCCTCCGAGGTCCCGGCCGAGCGCACGACGGGCCCGAACAGGTCGCGCTCGGGCCCGTCGCCGCCGTCGAGGATCGACCGCAGCAGGCGGGTCAGGAGCTCCTCGGGCGGGCCGTCGTGCAGCACGGCGAGGGCGCGCTCGGCGGCGACGCGGGCGAACAGGGCGTCCTTGCTGCCGAAGTAGCGGAAGAGCAGCGCCTGGTTCACCCCGGCCCGGTCGGCGATCGCGCGGACCGAGGTGCGGTCGTAGCCGTGCTCGGTGAACAGGTCCGCGGCGGCGGCGAGCAGGGCGCTGCGGGTGCTGTCACCGGAACGGGCGGACGGGGCGGCGGTCACGGGGGAGTGCTCCTTCGTACGACGGGTGCGGCGGGGGACCGGTCACGGCGGGCCCGGTGTCGGCGACCGTAGCGTCCGGTCGTCGGCGCATGCCGCGGCACGACGCGGGGTACGCACGGTCGATACCGAACACCGTCCGACCTACGGCCACACCGAGGAGACCCGCGACCGATGGCATCCGCTTCAGGTGACGAGAACGAGTTCCAGCCGGAGGCGCCGGACATGGCGTCGGCGATGCAGCTGGACACCGACGAGGCGCTGACCGGTCCGTCGGACACCGACCCGCTGGACTCCGGCTACGTCCCGCCGGACCGCCCCTACGGCGTCGAGGACAACGCGGTGACCGCGGCGGGCCAGGAGGAGGGCGAGTCGCACGAGGCGCGGCTGGCCCGGGAGCTGCCCGACGAGCTGCCCGAGGGCGACCCGGCCCGCTCCGGGCGGCTGACGGCCGCCACCGACTCCGCCGCGGACGACCCGGCCGTCGACGGCGCCGGGACCGACGTGGGCATCGACGGCGGCGCGGCCAGCGCCGAGGAGGCCGCCGTGCACGACGTCGACGAGGGCATCGTGCCGGTGGTCGACGAGTCCCCGGTCGGGGATCCGGAGGTCAGCGACCAGCTCGCGCGCGACGCCGACCACGCCGACGAGGCGGCGGCCGACGCCGAGCGGGACGCCGAGAGAAGCCTGCGGAACGAGTATGAGCACAGGACCGACCCCGAGTGGGCCGAGCAGAACGGCTGAGCGCCGGGACACCCGCGGACACGAGGGCCCCGGTACCGCGTCGTGCGGTCCGGGGCCCTCGTCGTCGGTCGGGGTCGGTGCTCAGGGGGTGGTGGGACCCGCCGCGCTGCCGGTCAGGCGGGCGATGGCACCGTCGATGTCGAGGTGGTCGTGCTCCTCACCGAGGTCGACGATCTCCAGCGTCGAGTCGACGAACTGGGCCAGCAGGTCGCGGTCGACCTCCAGGACGGCGGACCCGCCGTCGGAGCGGATCTCCAGCTCGACGACGTCGTAGCCGTCGATCCGCCGCGGCGCCATCCGGATGTCACCGATGCCGGTGGGAGTGGTCAGGCCCTCGATCACGAGGTCGCGGGCGACGAGCCACTCGATCCAGCGGTCGGAGGAGCGGCGCACCGAGAACGAGATCGCGAACGGGTCCGAGGCGCGGTACGCCCAGCGGCTCACGATCGGCGACGCCTGCCCGTGCAACACGGTGAAGACGTCCTGCTGGACCGACTCGCTGGCCATCGTGCTCCGCCTCTCCTGGACCCCCCGACCGCCGCGGTACCGCGACGGCCTCACACGGAACATCGTCGGAACGGGCCCGGACGCTGCACCCGGCGCCGGTTTTCACTCGTTCGCGCCAACTGTCATTCACCTCACGGTACCCAAGGCGCGCAAAGGGTGTAACGCGAGGCCGGGTTCCGGCGAGCGGCACCGTCCGGTGCGGGTCCCGGTGACGCTGGGTCCCGGTGCGTGGCGTCCGCTCGGGGTCAGCCGCGGTCGACGCGGTCGACCACCCAGATCCCGCCGGTGCCGGAGCGGACCGGCTGGGTGAGCCGGATGGTCGAGCGCTGCGCCGACCGGCCGTCGGTTGCGGCGTACACGCCGTTGCCGAGGCGGGTGACGGTCGGGTTCCGGTAGCCGAGCTCGCTGCCGACGTAGGAGATCGTGACCTCCTCCGGGTCGAGCAGCCACGGGTCGCCGCCGGCGTCGGACTGCTGCTGCATCCGCCGCGCGGTCGCCGCGTCGCCCGCGGGCCACATCGGCGAGGTCGCCGCGGCCGCCCCCGGGGCGTCGGTCCGGCCGGACCCGGTGCCGCCGCCGTCGGTGCCGCCGCGCCCGGGTGCGGGCGCGGCCGTCGTGCGGGACGGGTCGGCGGTGCGGCTCGGCGTGGGGGTCGTCGTCGGCGTGGGCGTCGGGGTCGGTGTCGGGGTGGCGGTCGGCGACGTCGTCGGGACCGGCGACGGGGTGCGCCACGCCGCGGGCAGCTCGGCGTTGCCGCAGCCGGCCAGCAGCAGTACGAGGATCACCAGCGCGAGCCCCACGAGCAGGCCGCGCAGCAGCAGCCGCGGCCCGTACCGGCCCACCCGCAGGCGGGACACCGACACGTCGGGGGTCGTCACCTTCGGCAGGTTCGGCACGGTCACGCGGGCACCCTACGATCACCGGCCCGTCCGGGACGGCCGGCCTCGCCGCCACCATCGCGTGATCGGCGCCGCACCGGCCGCGCCCGGCCCGCGGGACCCTGCCGACCCACCGGCGGAGTGACTAGGGTCGCGGTACGGCCGCACGGGGCGGCCCCGCACGACGGGCCCGGGGCACGGGCCCCCCGCACGAGCCCACCGAGGTGCACCCCATGGCGACCGGCAGCCCGGCGACGGAGAAGTTCCTCGCCGCCCGCGACTTCCTGCTGACCCACCGCGAGGACTACGACACGGCCTACCGCGACTTCCGCTGGCCGGACCTCGAGGAGTTCAACTTCGCGCTCGACCACTTCGACGTCGTCGCCGCCGACCCCGAGCGGGGCGCGCGCACGGCGCTGTGGATCGTCGAACAGGACGGCTCGCAGGCGCACTGGACGTGGGCGGAGCTGTCCGAGCGGTCCCACCGGGTCGCGAACTGGCTGCGCGAGCAGGGCGTCGCCCGCGGCGACCGGATCATCCTGATGCTCGGCAACCAGCTGGAGCTGTGGGAGACGCTGCTGGCGGCGATGAAGCTGGGCGCCGTGGTCATCCCCGCGACCACCCTGCTCACCCCGGCCGACCTGCAGGACCGGGTGGACCGCGGGCGGGCCGCGCACGTCGTCGTCGGGGCGGACGACGCCGGCAAGTTCGACGACGTCGACGGCGACTACACCCGCATCGCCGTCCGCGGCGCCGTGGCGGGCTGGCGCGACTACACCGGCGAGGCCTACTCGGCCGCCGCCGAGTTCACCCCGGACGGCACCACCAAGGCGTCGGACACGCTGCTGCTGTACTTCACCTCCGGCACCACGGCGAAGCCGAAGCTGGTGGAGCACACCCACACGTCCTACCCGGTCGGGCACCTGTCGACGATGTACTGGATCGGCCTCGAGCCCGGCGACGTGCACCTCAACATCTCCTCGCCCGGCTGGGCCAAGCACGCCTGGTCGAACGTGTTCGCGCCGTGGATCGCCGAGGCGACGGTGCTCGTCATGAACTACGCCCGGTTCGACGCGGAGTCCGTCCTGTCGGTCCTGGACTCCTGCGGCGTGACCAGCTTCTGCGCCCCGCCGACGGTGTGGCGGATGCTGATCCAGGCCGACCTGTCCGGGCTGGCGACGCCGCCGTCCAAGGTCGTCGGGGCGGGGGAGCCGCTCAACCCCGAGGTCATCGAGCAGGTCGAGAAGGCGTGGGGCCTGCGCATCCGCGACGGGTTCGGCCAGACCGAGTCCTCGGTGCAGATCGGCAACCCGCCCGGGCAGCCGGTCAAGCCGGGCTCGATGGGCAGGCCGATCCCCGGGTTCGTCGTCGCACTGGTCGACCCGGCCACCGGGAAGGTCGCCGACGAGGGCGAGATCTGCCTGGACCTCGACCACCGCCCGACCGGGCTGATGGTGGGCTACGCCGACGACCCGGAGCGCAACGCCGAGGCCATGGCCGGCGGGTACTACCACACCGGCGACGTCGGCTCCCGCGACGAGTCGGGCTACATCACCTACGTCGGCCGGGCCGACGACGTGTTCAAGGCCAGCGACTACCGGATCAGCCCGTTCGAGCTGGAGAGCGTGCTGATCGAGCACACGGCGGTCGCCGAGGCCGCGGTCGTGCCGTCCCCGGATCCGGTCCGCCTCGCCGTGCCGAAGGCCTACGTGGTGCTCGCCAACGGGCACGAGCCGACCGAGGAGACGGCGAAGGCGATCCTGCAGTTCGCCTACGACAACCTCGCGCCCTACAAGCGGATCCGCAGGCTCGAGTTCTTCGAGCTGCCGAAGACGATCTCCGGCAAGATCCGCCGGGTCGAGCTGCGCGGCCGGGAGGGCGAGATCCACGCCGACCCGAACGCGACGCCGCCCACCGAGTACACCCTCTGACCCGGCGGGGGCCGGGTCAGTCGTCGCCGAAGTGACCCGGCCACTGCTGGTAGGGGATCCGGGTGATCTCCAGGATCTCGCCCATCCGCGACCACTCGTTGCGGCCCAGGCGGGCCAGTGGGGCGAGCCGCCGGATGTCGGGCAGGGAGTTGCCGCGCTCGTCGGTGACGAACACGCTCTCCTCGATCGCGGCGTGCACGACCCGGCCGATCACCACCGTGCTGTCGCCGAGCTCGATCGCGGCGTGCAGCCGGCACTCCAGCGCGACCGGTGACTCCGCGACCCGCGGCGGGGCGACGACCGACGACGCCTCGGCCGTCAGCCCGACCGAGGAGAACTCGCTGATCCGGGCGGGGAAGTCGGTGCCGGTCGCGTTGATCTTCTCGAACATCGGCTCGTTCGCCAGGCAGACGACGAACTCACGGGTCTGCGACACGTTGCGCAGCGAGTCCTTCTTCCCGACCGACGTGAACTGGATCATGGGCGGGTCCACGCAGGACACCGTGAAGAACGAGTGCGGGGCGAGGTTGTCGACGCCGTCGGCCGAGCGGGTGGAGACCCAGGCGATCGGCCGGGGGACGACGACGCTGGTCAGGAGCTTGTAGAACGGGCCGCTGCCCATCTCGTCCGGCTTGAGGTCCGTGCGCATGCCCATGATCCTGCCCGGCCTGCCCGCACCCTGCGCGCGCGCCGCTCTAGGTTCGGCGCATGGGAACACGTGGCCGCGCGGCCGGACTGGCCGCCGGGATCGTCGCCGACGCACTGCTCGGCGACCCGCGCCGGTGGCACCCGGTCGCCGGCTTCGGCACGCTCGCCGCCCGGCTGGAGGGCCGGATGCACCGCGACGCCGTCGCACCCGGGGTGGCCTACACCGCGATCCTGGTCGGGTCGGCGGTCGCGGCGGGGGCCCTCGCCGAGGCGGGCGCGACACGTGCGGGCGCCCGGGCCGAGCCCGTCGTGCGGGCCGGGCTGACCGCCGTCGCCACCTGGGCGGTGCTCGGCGGGACCTCGCTGGTGGGCGAGGGCGCCGCGCTGGCGGCGTCGCTCGACGCCGGTGACCTGGCCGCCGCCCGCGCCCGGATCCCGCACCTGTGCGCGCGCGACCCGGAGCTGCTCGACGCCGACGGCATGGCCCGCGCCGGGACCGAGTCGCTGGCCGAGAACACCTCCGACGCCGTCGTCGGGCCGCTGGTGTGGGGCGCGGTCGCCGGGATCCCGGGGCTGCTGGGCTACCGCGCGGTGAACACCCTCGACGCGATGGTCGGCTACCGCTCCGCCCGGCACGCCCGCTTCGGGTGGGCCGCGGCCCGCCTCGACGACGTGGCCAACCTGGCCCCGGCCCGGGTCACCGCGGTGCTCACCGTGGCCGTCGCGCCGCTGGTGGGCGGCTCGCGGGCGACCGCGCTGCAGGTCTGGCGCCGCGACGCCGCCGGGCACCCCAGCCCGAACGCCGGCCCGGTCGAGGCGAGCGCCGCCGGCGCGCTCGGGCTGCGCCTGGGCGGGCCGACCGTCTACGCCCACGGCACCGAGGACCGCCCGTCGCTCGGCGACGGGCACCCGCCCCGGGTGGCCGACCTGCACCGTGTCGCGCGGCTGTCCCGGCTGGTGGCCGGGGCGGCCGGACTGCTCGCCGTCGCGACGGCGGCGGTGCTGGGGCGGCGGCGCGGCTGAGCCGGTCGCCCCGGACCGGCACCGTCCGCCCCGGGCCCGGCCTGCTCCGACCGGCCCGGCGACGCCCCGGCAGACACCGTGCGCGGTCCGCGGGTCCGGCGCTCCGGGGTGGTGTGGCGCCGGAGTCCGGCGGGTCTTCACGGCCACCCGGTCGGAGAGGGTGGAGCGCGGGAATCCGCTTACCGGGTAAGCGAATTCGGAGGGAACCGTCCCGGAGGGTCGCGGCCGGCGGGGAACGGCCGGCGGGGAACGGCCGGCGGGGAACGGCCGGCGGGCCACCGTGTCGGACGGACGAATCCGCTTACCGGGTAAGCGAATCCAGCCGCAGCACCCCGGGAGCCCGGCGCGGCGTCCGCGAGCCGGCCCACAGCATCCGGGAGCCCGGCGCGGCACGCTGACGCCGCACCTCGGACCCCGCAGGGCGGCGGCCCGGGGCGGGTGTACCGCGCTGCGGGGTCAGCCCGAGCCCGGACCGGACCCGGCGGCGGCGTCGCGGGTGGTGCCGGGGGTGCTGCCGTCGGCCCGGTCGGCGGGAACGGGCTCGTCGCCGAAGCCGTCGCGGCCCGAGAGCTGGTCCCGCAGGCTGCCCGCCTTCTCACGCTTCCCGTTGCGCTGCAACAGCTCCAGTCGGATGAACAGGCCCAGCGCGACCAGGGCGACGGCGCCGAAGGTCAGCCACTGCAGGGCGTAGGAGAAGTTGCTGAACGGCGCTCCGCCCCCGACCGGCTCGACCGGGATCGGGTCCAGCACGCCGGGCCGGCCGGCCTCCAGGACGACGACGCCCTCGACCGGCGTCAGGCCGGTGGCGGCGGCGACCGAGCGGGAGTCGGACACGTAGACCTGGCGGGTGCCGTTCTCGACCAGCGGCGGGCGGCCCTGCGGGTCGGTCTCGTCCAGGCGCAGCCTGCCCTCGACGGTCACCGGCCCGGTGGGCGCGGCGGCGTAGTCGGGGACGGCGCCCCGGTCCGCGGCCGGGACCGACCCCCGGTTCACCACGACGGTCCGGCCGTCGGTGAGCCGCAGCGGCGTCAGCACCTCGAAGGCGGGCGCGCCGTCGACGACCCGCAGGCGGACCAGGGTCTCCGCGGCGCGGTCGAAGGTGCCGGTCAGGGCGACCCGGCGCCACTGGTCGTCGGCGCCGATCGCCGTACCCGGCGGGACGAGCGTGTCGAACCCGACCGCGGGGGTCGCGTCGGCGGTGGCGATGGCCCGGCTCTGCGCCGAGCGCTCGGACTCCCGGTCGAACTGCCACGGCGCGAGCAGCGTGTAGCAGGCGACGGCGAAGGCCAGCACCGCAACGACGAACGCGATCCACCCGGGACGCAGCAGGAAACGCACGCGGCCCAGGGTAGCCGCGCCCGCGGCCGGTCCCGCCGGGGCGATACTTCCCGCCGTGGTGGTTCAGGGAGCGGTCCTCGTCGCGGGGACGACGTCGGACGCGGGCAAGAGCGCCGTCGTCGCGGGTGTCTGCCGGTGGCTGCACCGGCGCGGGGTCTCGGTGGCGCCGTTCAAGGCGCAGAACATGAGCAACAACTCGGTCGTCACCCCGGACGGCGGCGAGATCGGCCGCGCGCAGGCGATGCAGGCCTTCGCCAGCGGCATCGCCCCCTCGGTCGACCTGAACCCGGTGCTGCTCAAGCCCGGTGGGGACCGGACCTCGCAGGTCGTGGTGCGCGGCCGCGCCGACGGCCAGGTGTCGGCGCTGTCCTACCGGCACCGCACCGCGGCGCTGTCCGACGTCGTCGCCGACTCCCTGGCCCGGCTGCGCGCCCGGCACGACGTCGTGGTCTGCGAGGGCGCGGGCTCGCCGGCGGAGATCAACCTGCGGGCCACCGACCTCGCCAACATGGGCTTCGCCCGGCGCAACGACCTGCCGGTGCTGGTCGTCGGCGACATCGACCGCGGCGGGGTGCTCGCGCACCTGTTCGGCACCCTCGCCGTGCTCGACCCGGCCGACCAGGCGCTGGTCGCCGGCTTTGTGATCAACAAGTTCCGCGGGGACCCGCGCCTGCTCGAACCCGGCCTCGACCGGCTGCGCGAGCTCACCGGGCGGCCGACGCTGGGCGTGCTGCCCTTCGCCGAGGGACTCTGGCTCGACGCCGAGGACTCGCTCTCGGCCGTCGCCGACGGGGTGCTCGGGCACCCGGCCCCGCCGCGCGGCGGGCAGTGGCTGCGGGTCGCCGTCGTCCGGTTCCCGCGGATCTCCAACGCCACCGACGCCGAGGCGCTGGCCTGCGAACCGGGCGTCGCCGTGCGGTACGTGACCGAGCCGTCGCGGATCGCCGACACCGACGTCGTCGTGCTGCCCGGCACCAAGGCGACCGTGTCGGACCTGGCCTGGCTGCGGGCGTCCGGGATGGCCGACGCGGTGCGCGCGCACGCCGGGTCCGGGCGCCCGGTGCTGGGGATCTGCGGTGGCTACCAGATGCTCGGGCACACCGTCTCCGACCCCGACGGCGCCGAGGCCGCTCCCGGCACGACCGTCGCCGGGCTGGGTCTGCTGGACCTGGAGATCGCGTTCGACCCGGTCAAGCACCTCGCCACCCCCACGGCGACGGCGTGGGGCGAGACCGTCACCGGCTACGAGATCCACCACGGCCGCGTCGTGCGCTCCGGCGATCCCGGCCTGATCGGGGACGAGGGCAGCGACCGCGGCCACGTCCTGGGTACCCACTGGCACGGCCTCGCCGAGAACGACGGCTTCCGACGGCTGCTGCTCACCCGCCTCGCCGGAGAGGCAGGACGGACGGGGTTCGTGGTGGCGCAGGACACGTCGTTCGCGGCCGAGCGGAGCCGGCAGGTGGATCTGCTGGCCGACCTGGTCGAACACCACCTCGACACGTCGTCACTTGAACATGTCATCGGACACGGTGCGCCGCCGGGCCTCCCGGTGCTGACCTCCGGTCTGGCAGCCTCACCCGCGTGAGCACGAGCACCGCCCCCGCCGCCGGACCTCCCCGTTTCCCGTTCTCCGCCGTCGTCGGCCACGACGACCTGCGGCTGGCGCTGCTGCTCAACGCCGTGCACCCGGGTGTGGGCGGTGTCCTGGTGCGTGGGGAGAAGGGCACCGCGAAGTCCACGGCGGTGCGCGCGCTGGCCTCGCTGCTGCCCTCGCACGAGGTCGTCGACGCCTGCCGGTTCGGCTGCGACCCCGCCGCGCCGGACCCGTCCTGCCCCGACGGCCCGCACCCGGCGGGCGCGGCGGGCGGGCGTCGCCCGGCCCGGCTGGTCGAGCTGCCCGTCGGCGCGACCGAGGACCGCCTGGTCGGCTCGCTCGACCTGGAGAAGGCGCTGTCCGAGGGCCGCCGCGCCTACCAGCCCGGCCTGCTCGCCGACGCCCACCGCGGGGTGCTCTACGTCGACGAGGTCAACCTGCTGCACGACCACCTCGTCGACCTGCTGCTCGACGCCGCCGCGATGGGCCGCGCGCACGTCGAGCGCGACGGCGTCTCCGTCTCGCACGCGGCCCGGTTCCTGCTGGTCGGCACCATGAACCCGGAGGAGGGCGAGCTGCGCCCGCAGCTGCTCGACCGGTTCGGGCTGACCGTGGAGGTGCGGGCCAGCCGCGACGTCGACACCCGGGTCGAGGTGACCCGGCGACGGATGGCGTTCGAGGACGACCCGGCCGGGTTCGTCGCCCGCTTCGCCCCGGACGAGAACGCGACCGCGGCCCGGCTCCGCGCCGCGCAGGCCCACGTCTCGGCCGTCGCGGTGAGCGACCGGGAGCTGCGGCGGATCGCGTTCGTGTGCGCCCGGTTCGACGTCGACGGCATGCGCGCCGACCTGGTCATCACCCGGGCCGCGGCCGCGCACGCCGCCTGGGAGGGCCGCGACGCGGTGACCGCCGACGACGTGCGCGTCGCCGCCCGGCTCGCGTTGCCGCACCGCCGCCGTCGCGACCCGTTCGACGAGCCCGGCCTGGACCCGGCCGAGCTGGACCGCGCCCTCGCCGACGCCGAGGACCACCTGGGCCCCGAGGACGAGCCGGACCCCGACGACGACCCGGACCCCGGCGGCCCCGGCCCCGACGACCCGGCCGAGCCGCAGGACGGCCCGGACGCCGGCGAGGAGCCCGACGACGCCGACGGGACCGGGGACGCACCCCCCGCGGGCGGCGACCCGCGCGGCGACGGCGGGACCGGCGCCGGCGAGCGCGCCGAGGCACCCGGCTCGGACGGTGCCGACGGCACCGACGACGCCACCGACCCGGCGGCGCCCGGCGACGACCGGGCCCCGGAGACCGCCGGGGCCCCGGCCGGCGGCGACGGCGGGGACGGCCGGGCCGTCGTCGTCGGGGACGCCGCGCGGCTGCACCGGGCGACGGTCCGCAAGTTCACCGTCCCCGGGCTGGGCGCGGGCGCGCCGGGCCGCCGCTCCCGGGCCCGCACCGACGCCGGTCGCGTCGTCCGGCCGTCCGGGGCCGGGACCACCCGTGCCGCGGACCTGCACCTGCCCGCGACCGTGCTCGCCGCCGCGCCGCACCAGGCCGGGCGCGGGCGCCGCGGGCCGGGCCTGCTGGTCCACCGCGACGACCTGCGCCGCGCCGAGCGGGAGGGCCGCGAGGGGAACCTGGTGCTGTTCGTCGTCGACGCGTCCGGCTCGATGGCCGCGCGCAAGCGGATGACCGCCGTCTCGGGGGCCGTGCTGGGCCTGCTCCGCGACGCCTACCAGCGCCGGGACAAGGTCGGGCTGGTCACCTTCCGGGCCCGGGAGGCGGAGCTGGCGCTGCCGCCGACGTCGTCGGTGCCGACCGCCCAGCAGCGCCTGTCCCGGCTGCGCACCGGCGGGCGGACCCCGCTGGCCGGCGGGCTGCTCAGGGCCCGCGCCGTGCTCGACGCCGAGCGCCGCCGCGACCCGCGCCGCCGCCCGCTGGTCGTGCTGCTCACCGACGGGCGGGCCACCGTCGCCGCCCGCGACGGCGGGGACCCCGTCGCCGACTCCCGCCGTGCCGCCGGACTGCTGGCCGCGGACGGGGTGCACACCGTCGTCGTCGACTGCGAGGCGGGCCACGTCCGCCTCGGGCTCGCCGCGCCGCTCGCCGCCGCCGCGGGCGGCGAGCTGGTGACCCTCGACGAGCTGACCGCCGACAGCGTGGGCGACCTGGTCCGGGCGACCCGGTCCGCCCGCGCCGCCTGAGAGGAGACCACCGTGCCGCAGGGACAGGTGTCCGTCACCCCCACCGACGGGCTGACCACCCGCCAGCGTCGCAACCGGCCGCTGCTGGTGGTGCACACCGGGGTGATGAAGGGGAAGTCGACCGCCGCGTTCGGGATGGCGCTGCGCGGCTGGAACCAGGGCTGGTCGATCGGGGTGTTCCAGTTCGTGAAGTCGGCGAAGTGGAAGGTCGGCGAGGAGGAGGCGTTCCGCGCCCTGGGCGAGGTCCACGAGCGGACCGGGCAGGGCGGGCCCGTCGAGTGGCACAAGATGGGCTCGGGCTGGTCCTGGTCGCGCAAGGCCGGCACCGAGACCGACCACGCCGCCGACGCCGCCGAGGGCTGGGCCGAGATCCGCCGCCGGATCGAGACCGAGGCGCACCGCGTCTACGTGCTCGACGAGTTCACCTACCCGCTCAAGTGGGGCTGGATCGACGTCGACGAGGTCGTCGACGTGCTGGTCGAGCGGCCCGGCCGGCAGCACGTCATCATCACCGGGCGGGACGCCCCGCCGGCCCTGATCGAGGCCGCCGACCTGGTCATGGAGACGACGAAGGTCAAGCACCCGATGGACGCCGGACAGAAGGGCCAGCGGGGGATCGAGTGGTGACCACGGCCCGCGCGCTGGTCGTCGCGGCGCCGTCGTCGGGGAGCGGGAAGACCACGGTCGCGACCGGACTGATGGCCGCGCTGTCGCGGCGCGGCACCCGGGTCGCACCGTTCAAGATCGGGCCGGACTACATCGACCCCGGCTACCACACCCTGGCCGCGGGCCGCCCGGGGCGGAACCTCGACGTCGTGCTGCAGGGCGCCGACCGGCTCGCGCCGCTGGCCCGGCACGGCGCCCGGGACGCCGACGTCGCCGTCGTCGAGGGCGTGATGGGGCTGTTCGACGGCCGGATCGCCGACGGCGCCGGGTCCACCGCGCAGGTCGCGGCGACCCTGGGGGCACCGGTGGTGCTGGTCGTCGACGTCCGGGGGCAGTCCCGGTCGCTGGCCGCGCTGCTGCACGGTTTCCGCTCCTTCGGCGACACGGCGTGGAGCGCGGGCGGAACGCACATGGGCACCGTGCAGGTCGCGGGCGTGATCCTGAACCGGGTCGGGTCCGACCGGCACGCGCAGGTCTGCCGGGCCGCGGCCGAGGAGGTCGGACTCCCGGTGCTGGGCGCGGTCCCGCGCCGGGCCGAGCTGGCGGTGCCCTCGCGGCACCTGGGTCTGGTCACCGCCGCCGAGCACGGCGTCGCCGCGACCGCCGCGGTGGACGCGATGGCCGCGCTCGTCGCCGAGCACGTCGACCTCGACGCCGTCCTCGCACTCGCCCGCCCGCTGCCCGACGGCCCCGTCTGGGACCCGGCGGCCGAGCTCGGGGTGGACCCGGTGCCGGGCCGTCCGGTGGTCGCGCTCGCGGGGGGCCCGGCCTTCGGGTTCGGCTACGCCGAGCACGCCGAGCTGCTCGCCGCGGCCGGTGCGGACGTGGTGACGTTCGACCCGCTGCGCGACCCCGCGCTCCCGGCGGGCACGGCCGCGCTCGTGCTGCCCGGCGGCTTCCCGGAGGAGCACGTCGGCGCGCTCGGGGACAACGCGCCGCTGCGGGCGCAGGTCGCCGCGCTGGCCGCGTCCGGGGCGCCGGTGCACGCCGAGTGCGGCGGGCTGCTGTACCTGTGCCGCGACCTCGACGGGACGCCGATGTGCGGGGTCCTCGACGCGTCGGCGGGGATGACCCCGCGGCTCACCCTCGGCTACCGCGACGCGGTCGCGGTGTCGGCGTCGCCGCTGTTCGCGGCCGGTGAGCGGGCCGGGGCGCACGAGTTCCACCGGTGCGCGGTCACCCCCCGGGCCGGGGCCGCCCCGGCGTGGGCGTGGCGCGGTGGCGAGCCGGAGGGTCACGTCGTCGCCCGCGTGCACGCGTCGTTCCTGCACACCCACCCGGCCGGCGTGCCCGGCGCCGTCGCCCGGTTCGTCGCGGCGGCCCGCCTCGGCACCCCGGCCGCGCTCGCATGATCACCGTCGGGGTGGGGCTGCGGCCCGGCTCCACCGAGGCCGCGGTGCGCGCGCTGCTGGACCGGGTCGCCGCCGCGCACGGGCTCGAGCTCGGCGACGCCGTCGTCGCCACCCTGGACCGGCGGGCCTCGGAACCGGGGCTGCGTGCGGCCGTCGCACCGCGGGAGCCGCACGGGTTCGCGGCCGCCGCGCTGGCCGCGGTCGCGGTACCGCGGCCGGGAACCCGGGTCGCTGCGGCCGTCGGGACCCCGTCCGTCGCAGAGGCCGCCGCGCTCCTCGCCGCCGGGAACGGGGCCCACCTGATCGTCGGGAAGACCGCTGCTCAGGGCGTCACGGTCGCCGTGGCCGCCCGGGCGGCGGATGTGGGATTGCCCTCCGAGGGGTCCTCCCGAACATGCGGGTCCGGCTATCCTCCGGCGTCGCCGTCGCGCGGGGGCCTGGTGCAGGGGTCCGCCGCCACCGCCGGGCGTCGGAGTCCGGGAGAGGAACGTCGTTGAACGCGCACCACGAGCAGTACCTGGTCGGACTGGACCTGGCCGGCCGCCGGGCCGTCGTCGTCGGCGGGGGACAGGTCGCCCAGCGCCGTGTCGCCCGCCTGATCGCCGCGGGGGCGGTCGTCGAGGTCGTCTCGCCGGAGGCCACCCCGGCGGTCGAGGGCATGGCCTCGGCCGGGGAGATCACCTGGACCGCCCGCCGCTGGGTCGACGGCGACCTCGCCGGCGCCTGGTACGCGATCGCGGCCACCGACGAGGCCGCGACCAACGCCGCCGTCGTCGCCGAGGCCGAGCGGGACCGCGTGTTCTGCGTCCGCGCCGACGACGGCGACAAGGGCACCGCGGTCACCCCCGCCACCGGCGGGTACGACGGGCTCACCGTCGGCGTGCTGGCCCGGGGCGCGCACCGGCGGTCCGCGGCCGTGCGCACCGCGCTGGTCGAGGCACTGGCCGCCGGCGTCGTCGACGAGTCGGCCGAGCCCCCGCAGGCCGGTGTCGCGCTGGTCGGTGGCGGCCCGGGCGACCCGGAGCTGATCACCGTGCGCGGGCGGCGGCTGCTGTCCCGCGCCGAGGTCGTCGTCGCCGACCGGCTCGGCCCGCGCGACATCCTCGACGAGCTGTCCCCCGAGGTCGAGGTCATCGACGCCTCGAAGATCCCCTACGGCCGCGCCATGGCCCAGGAGCGGATCAACGAGCTGCTCGTCGAGCACGCCCGCGCCGGGAAGTTCGTGGTCCGCCTCAAGGGCGGCGACCCGTTCGTCTACGGCCGCGGGTTCGAGGAGGTCCAGGCGTGCGCCGCGGCGGGGGTGCCGGTGACCGTCGTCCCGGGCATCACCAGCGCGTTCGCCGCACCGGCCGTCGCCGGGACGCCGGTGAGCCACCGCGGGGTCGCACACGAGATCGTCGTCGTGTCCGGGCACGTCGCGCCGGGCGACCCGCGCAGCCTCACCGACTGGACCGCGCTGGGCCGGATGACCGGCACGATCGTGCTGATGATGGCCGTGGAGCGGCTCGGGAGGTTCGCCGAGGCGCTGATCACCAACGGCCGCCCGGCCGACACCCCGGTGCTGATCGTGCAGGACGGCACCACCCGCATCGAGCGGTCGGTCCGCGCGACGCTGGAGACGGCCGAGCGGGTCGCCGCCGAGCAGGAGATCAGTCCGCCCGCGATCGTCGTCATCGGACCGGTCGCCGGGCTGCGGGCTCCCGTCGGGTCCTGACCGCCGATCAGCGGCCGCGCCGCACCTCGAACCGGGTGACGGCGGCCGTGACCGTGGGACCGTCGACGTCGGAGAAGGCCATCCCGGACACCCCCGCGAAGCCCGGCCCCAGGATCGATGCGGGTCGGTGGGTCAGCACCGTCGTGCCGTTCACCGCCAGGGTCAGCTCCACCGGGGCGTCCGGCACGTCGTCGCAGCGCGCCGACAGCGTGACCGGCAGTGAGGTGTCGAGACCGTCGACGTAGGACCAGGTGGTCGCAGTACCGTCGGGCAGGACGACGCGCACAGCGCCACCGTGGCTGACCTGGAACTCGTAGCGACGGGTGCCCCGCTCGTCGGTGCCGCGGCACCACACCCCCCAGGCGCCCTGGCCGGAGGCGATCCGGGCGGTCGCGGTGACCACCTCGTCGCCGATCTGCGGGGTCGGGGGTGCGGGGACGGTGACGTAGGTGCCGGGCCGGACGACGTGCACGTCGTAACGGCCCTCGGCGTAGCGGGTCGTGACACCGGGATCGGTGTGTTCGGGCCACTCCGGCGCCGGTGCGGTCAGGTCGGCGGCGTACAGCAGTTCCCCCTCGAACGGGGCCGGTACCCGTGCCGCTGCCCGCTCCCCGGTGGGGAGCCCGACCAGGAGACCCACCCCGAGTGCGACGAGCACCGCGACGGCGGCGACGACCCGGACCACGACCCGTCGACGGCGCGGCCCGGCCGCCCGTCGCACCCCCGCCACCCACTCCGGGAGGTCCACCACCGCACGCTCGTCCGGCGGCGCCACCAGCAACCCGACGACACGGTCCGCCACGGCGGACCGCCGCCGCGGTGGAAGGTCGGCGTGGGTGAGCAACAGCGTGCGGACGGCGGTCGCCAGGTCCGGCCGCTCGGCGGCCGGGGGCGGTGTGCGGGTCAGCAGGAACACGGCGACGGCGGCCACCGAGTAGGCGTCGCTGGCGACGTCCCGGGCCCGACCCGGGTCGAGGAGGATCTCCGGTGCCGCGTACTGGCCGGACCGCAGCAGTCGTGGGTCCGGCGCGCCGCCGGCCCGTTGGGTGGTGCCGGTGTCGACCAGCACCAGGCCCCGGTCGCCGTCGATGATGCAGTTCCCGGGCTTCACGTCGGCGTGCACGACCGACGGGCGGCCGCGCTCGTCCGGGCCGTGCAGGGCGTGCACGGCCTCGGCCAGCTGACCGAGCCAGGTGAGTCGGGTCTGCACCGCACAGTCCTGGGCACGGGCAGCGGTGTCGAGGTCCGGACCGTCCAGCCACTCCATGACGACGACCGGGACCAGCGGGCCCTCCGGGGCGGCCGGTGCGGTGACCACGCGGCCGCGGAACACCTCGATCACCCGGACCAGCCGGTCCCCGCGCGCGACCGAGGTCAGCAGCCGGGCCTGGTTCCGGACCCGGTCCCAGGTGCCGTCGTCGGGCCAGCCCGCCGGTGCGGCGGCGGGTGCCCGGTACTCCTTGAGTGCGAAGACCTCGTCGGCGCCGCTGTCGTCGTCGGCGTAGCGCACCTTGTAGACACGGCCCTCCCCGCCGCTGCCGACCTCGGCGAGCACCTCGTAGCGGAACGGGCGGTCGCGCGGCCCGGCCCAGGTCCCGGCGCGGCGTGGGGTCGGGTCGTCCCGGTCGGGTGCCGCCGTCGTCGCCGGGTCCCGGCCACCCGCGCCCGGAGTGCTCATGCGTCCTCCGCACGCAGGTCGAGGGCCTCCAGATCGGCGGCGAGGACGTTCCCGGAGCGGCGTGCCCACCTCGCCAGGCGGTCCAGGACGGTTTCACCCGGGGACGGGCCCCACAGCTCGTCGACCCCGAACTGCTCGACCAGCGTGGTGCGCAACGCCGCGACCCGGTTGCGCACGGTGAGGGGAGCGACCGGCCCGTGGCCGTGGGCGGTCAGGTCCGCGGCGACGGTGGCATGTGTGGGCACGGCGGCCGGTCCGGTCCGGGTCATCGGTCGGAGACAGACGGCCGCGAGGAGGTGCCGGTCCTCGGCGGGCAGGTCGATGCGGGTGACACCCGTCGTCGTCCGGCCGGTCAGGTCGTGCCGGGCGCGGCCGTGCGCACCGGCCGCGGCCGTCAGCCGGGCGAGATCGAGCCCGATCACGTAGGTGCGGCCGGTGCCGGTGACGCGCACGGCCAGCCTGGTGTGCGGCCGTGAACCGCGTACCTCGAGCGGGGGCACGGTGAAGCCGCGGCCGGGGAAGGTCTGCACGTCGAACGGGTGCTTCTCGGACAGGTTGTGCAGCACGACCCCGTCCCGGGTGCACTCGATGGAACCCGCCCGACGCGACACCCGGTCGTCCTCGGGGTCGGCGCCGATCAGGATGCGGTTCGCCGGGGCGCGGCCGAACCCGATCGACTCGCGGGGCCGCAGACACGACCGGGCGCCCTGCCAGGTGACGACGGCGTACACGTCCCCGGCGGGGTCGGACATGACGACGGCCTCCACAGGAGCGAGCTGATCATCGAACCGTCGGTGTACTCGTCCCGGGCCGGCGAGTGTTAGCACCCGCGGACGGATCGGACAAGTTCCACGGTACCGGACAGAGCTGCCGGACACGGCGAACCTTCTCCCACCGGGAGACCGGTGCCGACACCGGCCGTACGAGACGGCCGTCCAACCTCGGAGGTCAGCACGATGCGATCCACACAGCAGTCCACCCCGATCCGCCGACCCGTCGGCGCGGTGGCCGCGGCCCTCGCGCTCACCGGGGCGCTCGCGGCCGGGCTCACCCTCGGCCCCGCCGACTCCGCCACCCGGACCGTCACCGCGCCCGTGCAGACGGTCGCGTTCTGCCCGTTCGGCACGCACGACGGCCCCGGCTCGGGCTGCCGCGGCGGCGGGATCGACGACAACCAGCGGCTCAACGACGCCCTGTCCGACACGGGTGCCATGTACGTCGACGCCGGCGAGTGCGCGCTCAAGGCCGTCGGGAAGAGCCTCGTCCGGAGCTGGAAGCGGCCGTCGCTGCCGGCCATCGCCACCGGGACGATCAAGCCCGCCGTGTCGTGCGGGCACGACAAGGGGTACTGAGCCGCTCCCCACCGGTCGGCCCCGTCGTCGTGACGGGGTCGACCGGGTGGTTGACCGGGGTCGCGTCGCGTGATGGGCTCCCCGCGACGACGGATCAGGAAGCCGGTGCGAGTCCGGCGCGGTCCCGCCACTGTCACCGGGGAGTGCCCTCCCCACACCGGCGCCACCGCCCGCGAGGGTGGGAAGGCCGGGGAGGGCGCACCGATCCGGGAGCCAGGACACTGCCCGTCGTCGCGGATTCCCACTGATGAGGGCGCGGACCCTCGAGGAGGACATGCGATGAGCCACGACCTGGTGGTGCTCGGTACCGACCCGTCCGGCGACGACGCGTCCCGCCCGGGTGCGCACGACCTGCTGGCGGAGGCCGAGACGGTCTTCGCCTTCCCGCAGGCCGAGCCGACCGCCCTGTTCTACGCCGAGGCGTGGCGGGTCGAGCCGGTCACCCCGCGCGACGCCGTCGCCCGCATCGCGGCCTGGGCCGCCGCCGGACCCGCCGGTGCGGCGGTGCTGCTGGTCGGGGGCGACCCCGCGGGCGACGCCGCGCTCGGCGCCGTCCTCGACGGGCTGAACCGCACCGCCCCCGCGCTGCGCGCCCGAATCGCCGAGGGCGGCCGCGTCGCTCCGCCGCACCGCAGCCCGCTGATCGGCTGAGCCCCGCGCCCGGGCTCAGGCCCGCCAGCTGCCCAGCGGGTCGGCCCGGGTGAGGTCCGGGTCGGCGGCGTCGAGGGTGCGGGTGCGTCCGGGGCCGGTGAGCGCGGTCTCGAAGCGCACGGTGACCCGTCCGTGCCCGGCGCCCTGGACCCAGCCGTGGCCGTGCTCCGGGTGGGCGACGTCGTCGCCCGCGCGCCAGGGCCGGTCCGGGTCGGGTTCGCGGTCGGGCCGGCCCGGGCGGAGCGGGCCGGGCACGTCACCGGTCTCCACGGTCGCGCCGGTCCCCACGGTCGCGCCGGTCCCCACGGTCGCGCCGGTCCCCGGGGGCGTGCCGGTCCCCGGGGCCGTCGTCCACCCGCTCCCCGAGGGCACCGCGTCGAACAGGGCCAGCGGCGGCTCGTCGCCGAAGCCGGACACCGACACCCCCAGCAGCCGCACCCCGCCCTCGCCGACGGCGCCCTCGGCCAGCCGTCGGGCCACCGCGACCAGGGTGGCCAGGTCGCGGGTCCCGAAGGGGGTCGTCTCGGACCGGGTGTGGGTGGTGAAGTCCCCGGTCCGCGCCTTCACCGTGACGGTGCGGGCGGTCCTGCCGTCGGCGACCAGGCGCCGGTGCACGGCGACGCAGATCGACTCCACCGCGGTGTGCACCGCGGTCATCGCGGTCAG
This sequence comes from Pseudonocardia tropica, assembly GCF_040105315.1. Lineage (NCBI taxonomy): Bacteria > Bacillati > Actinomycetota > Actinomycetes > Pseudonocardiales > Pseudonocardiaceae > Pseudonocardia > Pseudonocardia tropica. Next base: position 264,934 of record NZ_JBEDNP010000004.1, on the reverse strand, counting down.
GTCGGCGTCGAAGGTCGTCTCTGCGCTGATCTGCTTGGCCGCGCCGCGCGGGGCGACCGGACGGTCGTCGACGCCGCGGGCCAGGCGGTGCAGCTCGGACCCGACGGCGGCGCCCAGCACCCCGGCGACCTCGCGGGGGTCCATCGCGGCGAGCTGTCCGATCGTCTCGACCCCGATCTTCCGCAGCGCCTCGCCGGAGACCGGCCCGATACCCCACAGCGACCGCACCGGGAGGGGGTCGAGCACGGCGGCCTGCTCGGCGTGGGCGATCACCCGCAGCCCGTCCGGTTTGGCCAGCTCGGAGGCGATCTTCGCGACCTGCTTGCCCGACCCGGCACCCACCGAGGCGGGCAGCCCGGTGCGCTCGCGCACCGCGCCGCGCAGCCGGGTGCCCCACTCCCGCACCTGCTCGGGATCGGCGCCGACGAGGTCGGGCGGTTCCACGAACGCCTCGTCGACCGACACCGGTTCGAGCACCGGGGAGAACTCGCCGAGGACGGCCATGACCTCGTCGGACAGCGCCTTGTACAGCGGGAACCGGGGCGGCAGGACCGTCGCGTGCGGGCAGCGCCGCCGCGCCTGGCCCATCGGCATCGCCGAGCGGGCCCCGAACACCCGCGCCTGGTAGCTCGCCCCCGCGACGACGCCGCGCGGTCCCGCGCCGCCGACCAGGACCGGCCGGTCGGCCAGCGTGGGCCGGGTCAGCTGCTCGACGGAGGCGAAGAACGCGTCCATGTCGAGGTGCAGCACCCAGCGGTCGGCCGCCGCGGTCACCTCACCGTCACCCGTGCATCGTGCCCCGGCGCACCGACAGGACCGCATCGCCGTCGGCGACGGTGACGACGGGGGCCACCGGTCCCGCCCCGGCGACGGCGCCCGGGTGGTCGTCGAGCCCGGTGGCGACGTCGGCGACCCACCAGCTCCCGCCGGTGCCGGTCCAGCCCAGCACCCGGGCCGGCGCGTCCGGCGGGGACAGCGTGATCGCGTCCATCGGGCTCGACAGGCCCTCGCCGGTGGCCTTGAGCAACGCCTCCTTGCGGGTCCAGGTGACCAGGAACCCGGTCCCGTCGGGCGGGGTCGCGGCGAGTTCGGCGGGGGAGAGGGCGTGCCGGACCAGGCCGTCGAGGCCGGACAGCGGGCGGTGCGCCTCGACGTCGACGCCGACCGGCCCGGTCCCGACCGCGACGCCGACCAGCGCGCCGGAGTGGGTCAGCGAGAAGCCGGGGTCGTCGCCACGCCCGGCCAGGCGCGGCTTGCCGTGCGGCTCCCCGCAGCGACAGGTGCGGTCCAGGACGAGCGCGGCGGGGTCGGCGTCGAGCCGCTCGGCGAGCACGAGCCGGGCCAGGGCGTGCGCGGCGAGGTAGCGGGCGCGGTCCTCGGGCCGGCGCAGTGCGAGAAGCCGCTCGCGTTCATGGGCGTCCAGCAGCGCGACGAGGTCGGCGCGGTCGCCGGGATCGGCCGGGGCGGCCCACCAGACGGTGACGGTCACGGCGTCCAGCCTCCCATGTCACCCCCGCGCCGGGCCGCACCGCCGGGAGTGATCACGGATCGGGCACGCGGAGGGTCGGCTGCCGACGTCTCCGGTGCCCGATCCGTGATCATGCCCGTGCGGTCAGCCGCTGCGGCGGGCGGCGAAGTCCGTGCGGACGTGGGCCGGCCGGGCCTGCGGGGCCGGCCCCGCCGTGCGCGGTACCGCCGGGCCGCCCGGGGCCCCGGACCGGCCGCGCCTCGCCGCGCGACGCTCGGCGCGGTTGGCGGGCGCGCCGGTCTCCCGGCCGGTCGCGTCCCGGCCGGGCGTGATTCCGCCGGGCGCGGTCCCGTCGGCCGAGGTCCCGCCGGCGGTCGGTCCGGCGGCGGTCGGTCCGGCGGCGGTCGGTCCGGCGGCGGGCGGTCCGGCGGCGGGCGGTCCGGCGACGGGCCCGGATGCCGGGGCGGGACCGGTGTCGGCGGTCTGGACAGGGGTGTTTCGGGTCGTGGGCACACGACCTCCTCGGAGCATCGGGTCGGACTCGGACCGGGTGCGGAGGGCCGGTGAAGCGCGGGGGACGCCGGAAGGGCCGCACGAGGGCGGCGACGGTTCCGGGCCCGGTGCGGACGTCACGGGCCGGCGGCGGAGGGCGCGAAGGTCGACTCCGCGGGCCGCTCAGAGGAACCGGATCAGCATGGCGACGAGGCTACGACGCCCGCCCGGACCGGGGCCACCGGTTTTTCCCGGTGCCGCCGACCTAGGGCCGCCGACCCAGGGCCGGCGACCTAGGGTCGCGGACATGGAGACGGCGGACGTGCTGGTGGTCGGCGGCGGCATCGCCGGGGTGTCGGTCGCGTGGGAGCTGGCCGCGCACGCCCGCGTCGTGCTGACCGAGGCCGAGCAGGACCTGCCGGTCCACTCCACCGCCCGCTCGGCCGCCACCTACATCCCCGGTCACGGCTCCGGCCCCTTCCGCGCGCTGATCGACGCCTCCGGGCCGCGGTTCGCCACGCTGCCCGAGCAGCTCGGGACGCCGCCGCTGCTGTCCCCGCGCCCGGTCCTGCACGTCGCCGACGACGACCCGGCCGTCGACCGTCTCGCCACGACGCTGCGCGAGCAGCACGGCGAGCCCGGAGCCCCGGTCGCCCTGGACCCCGCGCAGGCGTGGCGACGCGCGCCGGTGCTGCGCCGCGCCCCGCGGGCGGCCGCGTGGACCGCCGGTGCCTGCGACGTCGACACCGCCGCCCTGCACGACGGCTACCGGCGCGGGCTGCGCGCCCGTGGCGGCACCGTGCTGCGCGGGGCCCGGGTGGCGACGCTGGACCGGGACGGCTCCGGCTGGAGCGCGACGACGACCGCCGGGCACCGGGTGCGGGCGGCGGTGGTCGTCGACGCGGCCGGGGCCTGGGCCGACGCGGTGGCGGCACTCGCCGGCGTACCCGGCGCCGGGCTGACCCCGTACCGGCGCACGATCGCCGCCTGCCCGGTCGGCGACCCGTCGGTGCTCACCGTCGACGGCGCCGTCCTGCCGATGATCGCCGACGCCGCCGAGCGCTGGTACCTCAAGGCCGAGGCCGACGTCGTGCTGGTCTCCCCGGCCGACGAGACCCCGGCCGAGCCGGGCGACGCGCGGCCCGACGAGCTCGACGTCGCACTCGCCCTGGACCGGGTGGGCTCGGCGACCACGCTCGGGCTGCGGTCGGTCCGGACCGCGTGGGCGGGACTGCGGACCTTCGCCCCCGACCGCGCCCCGGTGCTGGGCGCGCGCCCGGAGCACCCGGGCTTCTTCTTCGTCGCGGGGCAGGGCGGGTCGGGCATCGAGTCCGCCCCGGCGCTGGCGGCGCTGGCCGCGTCGGTGGTCCTCGGCCGCCCGGCCCCGGCCGACGTCGACCTCGACCCCGCTGTGTGCTCGGTCACGCGACTGTCGTAAGCGGTCGCTTACCTACGGCTGGCACCATGGTCCCCATGGCGCTGACCACCACCGGCACCGAGACGCACGACCTGTTCTCGGGCGACTTCTGGACCGACCCGCACCCCGCCTACGCAGCCCTGCGCACCGAGGAGCCGGTGCGGGAACTCGCACTGCCGGACGGGAAGGCCTGGCTGATCAGCCGTTACGCCGACGTCCGCGCGGCGTTCGTCGACCCGCGGCTGAGCAAGGACTGGCGGTACACGCTCCCCGCCGACCAGCGCGAGGGCCAGCCGGCCGCGCCGATCCCGATGATGATCCTGATGGACCCGCCGGACCACACGCGGCTGCGCAAGCTCGTCGGCCGCTCGTTCACCGTGCGGCGGATGAACGACCTGCAGCCACGGGTCGAGGAGATCACCCAGGAGCTGCTCGACGCGCTGCCCGCCGAGGGTCCCGTCGACCTCATGCGCCAGTACGCGTTCCTCGTCCCGGTGCTGGTCATCTGCGAGCTGCTGGGCGTCCCGGCCGAGGACCGCGACAGGTTCTCCGCGTGGTCGTCGGTGATGGTCGACGACTCCCCGCAGGAGGAGAAGTTCGCCGCGATGGGCAGCCTGAACGGCTACCTCGCCGAGCTGATCGACCGCAAGCGCACCGAGCCCGACGACGCCCTGCTGTCCGGCCTGCTCGCCGTCAGCGACGCCGACGGCGACCGGCTCTCGTCCGAGGAGCTCGTCGCGATGGCGACGCTGCTGCTCATCGCCGGGCACGAGACCACGGTCAACCTCATCGGCAACGGCGTGCTCGCCCTGCTGACCCACCCCGAGCAGCGCGCCCGGCTGCAGGCCGACCCGTCGCTGATCACCTCGGCGGTGGAGGAGTTCCTGCGCTTCGAGTCCCCGGTCGCCAACGCCCCGATGCGGTTCGCCAGCGAGGACGTCGAGTACTCCGGGGTGACCATTCCGGCCGGGGCGACCGTCATGCTCGGGCTCGCCGCGGCGAACCGGGACCCGGAGTGGCTGGAGGACCCGGAGCGGCTGGACATCACCCGGGACTCGTCGTCCGGGGTGTTCTTCGGTCACGGCATCCACTTCTGCCTGGGCGCGCAGCTCGCCCGCACCGAGGGCCGGGTGGCGATCGGCAAGCTCATCGCCCAGCGACCGGACCTGGCGCTGGCCGTCGAGCCGTCCGAGCTGGTGTACCGCGAGTCGACGCTGGTCCGGGGCCTGTCCCGGCTGCCGGTCACGCCGGGCGAGCCGGCCTGAGGCATCGCCACCGCCGGCGCGAACGAGCGGGGCGCGCCCGGCCGGGGGGTGTCGGTCCGGCGGGGTGACCGTCGGCCCGGTGGGGTGGGCGTCGGCCCGGCGGAGCGGTCGTCGGCGCAGCGGGGCGGTGTCAGCGCGGTGTCGGCGCGGTGTCAGCGCAGCGGGGCGCCGGTCTTCTCCCGCACCTCGTCGGCGCTGACGCCGGGTGCGGTCTCGACCAGCGCGAGCCCGTCCGGCGTCACGTCGATCACGGCCAGGTCGGTGACGATCTTCGTGACGCAGCCCAGGCCGGTGATCGGCAGCGAGCACCGCTCGACGATCTTGGGGGACCCGTCCTTGGAGACGTGGTCCATCATCACGATCACCGAGCGCGCGCCGTGGACGAGGTCCATCGCCCCGCCCATCCCCCTGACCATCGTGCCGGGGACCGCCCAGTTCGCGAGGTCGCCGTTCGCGGCGACCTCCATCCCGCCCAGGACGGCGACGTCGAGCTTCCCGGCCCGGATCTGGCCGAAGCTCTCCGCCGAGCCGAAGAAGGCGGCGCCGTCGGCGACGGTGACGGTCTCCTTGCCGGCGTTGACGAGGTCGGCGTCGACCTCGTCGTCGGTGGGGTAGGGGCCGACGCCGAGGATCCCGTTCTCCGAGTGCAGGACGACCGTCCGGCCCTCGGGGATGTGTCCGGGCACCAGGGTCGGCATGCCGATGCCGAGGTTGACGTAGGCCCCGTCGGGCAGCTCGGCCGCGACCCGGGCGGCCATCTCGTCACGGTCGAGGGCCATGGTCAACGCACCGTCCTGAACTCGACCGGCTTCTCGACGCCGGGGACGTGCAGCACGCGGTGCACGTGGATGCCGGGGGTGTGCACCGCGTCCGGGTCGATCTCCCCGGGCTCGACCAGGTGCTCGACCTGGGCGATCGTGGTCCGCCCGGCCGCGGCGCAGTCCGGGTTGAAGTTGCGCGCCGCGCGCCGGAACACGAGGTTGCCGTGCCGGTCGCCCTTCCAGGCGTGGACCAGCGCGAAGTCCGGGGTGAGGGCGCGCTCGAGGACGTAGGTCATGCCGTCGAACCCGCGGGTCTCCTTCGCCGGGGACTCGACGGCGACCGCGCCGTCGGCCGCGTAGCGCCAGGGCAGCCCGCCCTCGGCGACCAGCGTCCCCACCCCGGCCGGGGTGTAGAACGCCGGGATGCCCGCGCCGCCGGCCCGCAGCCGCTCGGCGAGCGTCCCCTGCGGGGTCAGCTCCAGCTCCAGCTCACCGGCCAGGTACTGACGGGCGAACTCCTTGTTGTTGCCGACGTAGGAGCCGATCGTGCGCCGGATCCGCCCGGCGGCGAGCAGGGTGCCGAGGCCGAAGCCGTCGACGCCGAGGTTGTTCGAGATCGTCTCCAGGTCCGTCGCGCCCTGCTCCAGCAGTGCCGCGATCAGCACCGTCGGAACCCCGGACATGCCGAACCCGCCGACCGCGAGCGACGCCCCGTCGCCGATGTCGGCGACCGCGTCCGCGGCGGATGCCACCACCTTGTCCATCACGCACCTCCGTCGCCGACGACGGTACGCGGCGTACGGCAGACGCACCAACGTTCGCTGTGCGAACACCTCAGGGAAGCGCCGAGATGCAGCTCAGCGGGCCCAGGGGCGGTCCGCATCCCCGCTGAGCTGCATCCCGGCGACCGCCCTGCGGCCCGGCCGCACCGGGCGCGGCGGAGCCGGGGCGCGGCGTCCGTGGGGAGGGCCGGGCCGGGCGGGTGGGGGTCAGGCCGGGGCCGGCGCGGTGTGCGGGTCCCCGACGGCGACCTCGCCGCCCGCGGCGACCTCGGCGTACACGCCCGCGCAGGCCCAGACCCCGCCGACCTGCGGGATCTCGATGCGGTTGTTCTTCGCGATCGTGCGCAGGGTGTCCGGGTCGTCGGGCAGGTCGCCCTGGGGGAGCGTCGTCATGACGCACCGCATGGTGGCGAAGGAGAAGGTGACGCGGGCCTCGTCGCCGATCGCCGACGTGCTGCCCGGCCAGTCGTTCTCGACGAAACCGTTGCCGCCGTCGGGGGAGGAGTCGTCGCGGAGCACGATGTTCGGCCGGTAGCGCAGCGGGTCGAAGGTCGCCTCCGGCGCGAGCTCACGGAGCCGGCCGAGGGTGGACTCGGTGAGGACGTGCAGCGACGACAGGTCGAAGAACGTGCCCGGTGCCCCGAACGCGGAGATGTCGAACCGGCTGATCACCTCGCCGGAGTCCTCGTGCCGGGTGGTCGTGTCCTCGATGAGTGTGCGCGGCGCGAGCTGCTGCGGGGTGAGGCCCTCGATGTCGGGCCACAGCTCCTCGAAGTAGCTGCCCTCCGGCGGCACCGAGATCAGCGACACGTCCCGGCCGAGCGCGGCGGACAGCGCGGTGTCCAGTCCCTCGTCGTCGCTGCGCAGGACCGATCCGTCCGGGAAGGTGATCTCGACCGGCGGCAGCGGCTCCCCGGACGCCGGCTCGGCGACGAACCGCGCCGAGAAGCTGAGCAGTCCGAGCCAGCGCTTGGGCACCTTGGCGCTGGCGATGATCCCGGTCGCGTTGTCGAGCACCGCGTAGGCGCGGTCGCCCAGCAGGCCCCGTTCGGTGATGGTGGCCCGGGTCAGGGACTCCCCGAGCATCGACTTGACCGGATAGCGGTAGAGCGCGGCGACCGTCATGTCCGGTGTATATCGGCCCGTCCGTTCGACGCGCACGGCCCGAACGGACGGGCCCGCTCGAGTGCTCCTCAGCTGAGGAGGCGGTCCCGGCCGACGGCCGCAGATGCGCGACCGTCGGAGCCGGGTTCACCCGGACGCCGCAGCTCAGCGGCCGAGCAGCGCCGCCCGCAGCTCGTCGGCGGAGGCGTACACCGTCGTGGCACCGGCGGCCGCCAGCTCGCCCGGCCCGGCGTAGCCCCAGCCCGCCCCGACGCAGCGCAGGCCGTGCTCGGCGGCGCCCTCGACGTCGTGCAGCCGGTCGCCGACCATCAGCGGTTCGTCCGCACCCGAGGGCGACCCGAGCCGGCGCAGTGCCTCGGCGACGACGGCGCCCTTGGTCGGCCGGTCCGCGGTGCGCGTGTCGCCGACGATCTCGGTGAACAGGTCGGTCCAGCCGTGGTGGGCGAGGATCTTGCGCGCCGACGGCTCGGCCTTGCTGGTGGCCAGCGCCATCGTCACACCGGCCGCGGACAGGGCCCGCAGCAGCTCCTCGACGCCCGGGTAGGGCGCGCAGTCCAGGCAGCCGTCCTCGTCGCCGTAGAGGCGCCGGTACACCGGCAGCACGGCGGCGGTGCCCTCCTCGCCGAGGATCGGGGGCAGGCTGCGGTAGAGCGGCGGCCCGAGCAGGTGCGTGCCGAGCGCGGACTCGGGGACGTCCAGGCCCACCTCGTCGATCGCGCGGCGCATCGAGCCGAGGATGCCGGGGGCGGAGTCGACGAGGGTGCCGTCGAGGTCGAGCAGGATGTGGGTCAGCACGTCGGGTCATTCTGCCTCCCGGGCGCCCCGGCCGTCCTTCTCCCCGGCGGTCGCGAGCCGTACGCTTGTACGCATGGCGAACACGCTGCTCGGGCCGCTGTCCGGCACCGACCGGGTCGACGGCCTGCTCGACGACGGTGCGTGGATCGCCGCCCTGCTGGAGGTCGAGCTCGCGCTCTCGGCCGTCGCCGCCGAGCAGGGCGCGGTCACCGAGCACGACGCCGACGCGGTCGAGCGCGCCGTCGCCGCCGTCGCGGGCGTCGACCCGCACGCGCTGGCCGCCGAGTCGGTCGAGGGCGGCAACCCGGTGATCCCGCTGGTCAAGCGGCTCAAGGCGGCCGCGGCGCGGATCCAGCCCGGCGCCGAGCGGGCGGTGCACCCGGGCGCCACCAGCCAGGACGTCATGGACACCGCGCTGATGCTGCTCACCCGCCGGGCCGGGCACCGCGTCGTCGCCGACCTCACCGCCTGCGCCGACGCCGCCGCCGCGCTCGCCGCCGCCCACCGCGACACCCCCTGCGCCGCCCGCACCCTCGGCCAGCAGGCGCTGCCCACCACGTTCGGCCTGGTCGCCGCGAGCTGGTGCACCGGGCTCGACCGGGCCCGCACCGGCCTCGACCGGGTCCTCGACGCGTTGCCCGTCTCCTACGGCGGCGCCGCCGGCACCCTCGCGGCCGTCCACCCGCACGGCCCGGCCGTCGCCGACGCGCTGGCGGCGCGGCTCGGGCTCGCCCCGCAGGGCGTGCCGTGGCACACCGAACGCAGCCGGATCGGCGAGCTCGCCGGGGCCCTCGGCGTCGCCGCCGGGGCCTGCGCCAAACCCGCGGGCGACGTCGTGCTGCTGTCCGCCACCGAGCTCGGCGAGGTCTCGGAGTCCGCGCCGGGGGACTCGTCGTCGATGCCGCACAAGCGCAACCCGGCCGCGGCCGTCACCGCCCGGGGCGCCGCGAAGCGCGCCCCCGGCCTGGTCGCGACGCTGCTCGCCGGCGCCGAGCAGGAGTTCCAGCGCGCCGCCGGGGCCTGGCACGCGGAGTGGGAGACGCTCGTCGCGCTGCTGCGGGTCACCGCGGGCGCCGCGGCCCGGCTGCGGGTGGGCCTGGAGGGGCTGCAGGTGCACCCCGACGCGATGGCCCGCAACCTCGCCCTCGCCGCGGGCGCGGTGTCGACCGCCCACCCGCCCGGCACCGGGCACGCCGCCGACCTGGTCGACACCGTCCTCGCCGGGCGGCCGGCGTGAGCACCCCGGGGGGCGTGGGCGCCCCGCGCACCGAGCAGGTCCGCTCGCTGGCCCGCGGGCTGGCCGTCATCCGGTCCTTCGACGCGCAGCGCCCGCGGCAGACCCTCGCCGACGTCGCCCGTGCCACCGGGCTCACCCGCGCCGCGGCGCGCCGGTTCCTGCTCACCCTGGCCGAGGAGGGCTACGTCCGCACCGACGGCAGGCTGTTCACCCTCACCCCGCGGGTGCTGGAGCTCGGCTGGTCCTACCTGTCCGCGATGGGCCTGCCCGAGGTCGCCGCCCCGCACCTGGAGCGCCTGGTCGCCACCGTGCGCGAGTCCGCGTCGGTCTCGGTCCTCGACGGAGACCCGCACACCGGCTACGACGTCGTCTACGTCGCCCGCGTCCCCACCTCGCGGATCATGACCGTCACCATCACCATCGGGACCCGCTTCCCGGCCCGGGCGACGTCGATGGGCCGCGTCCTGCTCGCCGCGCTCCCGCCCGCCACCCTCGACTCCTACCTCGGCGCGCTGGAGCCCGCGGCGCTGACCGCGCACACCGTCTCGACCCCGGAGCAGCTGCGCACCGAGCTGGACCGGGTCCGCACCGACGGGCACTGCGTCGTCGACCAGGAGCTGGAGGCCGGGCTGCGCTCGGTCGCGGTGCCCGTCCACGACCGAGCCGGGCGGGTCGTCGCGGCCGCGAACGTCTCCACCCACGCCTCCCGCAACGACGCCGACGGCCTGCGCGCCGACATCCTGCCCGAGCTGCGCGCCTGCGCCGCCGCGATCGAGGCGGACCTGCGCGCCGCCGGGTAGCCGGGAACAGACCGCGCCCGCGGTGGGTTGGCCCTCCCAGGAGCTGATCACGAGCGACGGAGGCACGGTGAGCGGACGTCTGCACCTGGCGGTCGAACTCGGAGCGGCGGGGCGCCACCCCGGCGCGTGGCGGCTCGGCGGCGCCGACCCGGCCCGGCTGTTCACCGCCGCGCACCACCTGGACCTGGTCCGCACCGCGGCGCGCGGCGGCCTCGACCTCGTCGCGCTGCCCGACTCGCTGCGGCCGCCCGGTGCCGACCCGGCCGCACTGCCCGGCACCCTGGACGCCGTCGCCGTCGCCGCGCGGGTCGCGCCGGCCGTCCCCGGCATCGGTCTCGTCCCGACGGTGACGGTCACCCACACCGAGCCGTTTAACCTGTCCAAGGCCGTCGCCACCCTGGACTTCGTGTCCACCGGGCGGGCCGGCTGGCAGCCCGACGTGTCGCGCACGCAGGCCGAGGCCGACCTGTTCGGCCGTGCGCGCGCCGACCGCGACGCGGCCTCGCTCTGGCGGGAGGCCGGCGAGGCGATCGAGGTCGCCGCCCGGCTGTGGGACTCCTGGGAGGACGACGCCGAGATCCGCGACGCCGCCACCGGCCGTTTCGTCGACCGCGACCGGCTCCACCACATCGACTTCACCGGCGAGTTCTTCTCCGTGACCGGACCGTCGATCACGCCGCGCCCGCCGCAGGGGCAACCCCTGACGGTGCTGCGCGGCGACGAGACCGACGCGCTGGCGACCGTCGGCCGCTACGCCGACGTCGTCCGGGTCGCGGCCGACACGGTCGCCGGTGCCGCCGAGGCCCGGGACCGGGTCCGTGCCGCCGTCGCCGACGCCGGGCGCGACCCCGAGCAGGTCACCGTGCTGCTCGACGTCGAGACCCTGCTGGGCGACGGCGCCGCCGCGCGGCTGCGCGGGCTCGACGCACTCGCCCCCGCGGACGCCGACCCCGCCCCGGCGACGCTGCGCCACGTCGGCGACCCGGCCGCGCTCGCCGCCCTGCTCCGCGGTGCCGCCGAGGAGCGCGCCGCCGACGGGTTCGTCCTGGTCCCGCTGGCGCTGCCGTCCGGGGTGGACGAGATCGTCGACGGCCTGCTGCCGGCACTCGGCGACGCCTGGACGCCCGCCCCCTACGAGGGCACCCTGCGCGACCGCTTCGGCCTCGCCCGCCCGGCGGACCGGTACGCCCGCACCACGGGCTGACCGGCCACGGCACACTGCCGGGGTGCGCGTCCTCACCCCCGACGACCGGCTCCGGGCGCTGCTGGCCCGCCAGCTCCTCACCGAGCGGGCCGGCCTCTCGGTGCCGCGTGCCCTCGAACGGACCGGCGGGCTGCAGACCCAGCACGCCCCCTCGGGGTATTTGGGGCTCTGGTCGCGGCTGCGCGGGTTCGACCGGGCCACGCTGACCGCGATGCTGCACGACGGACGGGTCGTACAGGCCTGGGCGATGCGCTCGACCATCCACATGTTCAGCCGCCGCGACCACCCGGTCTTCACCGCCGCCGTCCGCGCCGAGCAGCGCGCGGACTGGCTGCGGCTGCGCCGCGACGTCACCGGCGCCGACATGACAGCCGCCGCACGCGTCGTCGGCGGGCTGCTGGCCGACGGGCCGCGCCGGCACGCCGAGATCACCGCCGCACTCGCCGACGCGGGCCTGCCCGCGGGTGTGTTCCCCGGCGTGCAGCACTGGGTCGGGCTCGTGCGGGTCCCGCCCGCGGGCACCTGGGCGACCCCGCGCGCCCACGTCTACGGCCTCGCCGCACCCGGCCCGGAGCCCGACCCCGCCGCGGCGCGGGCCGCGCTGGCCCGCCGCTACCTGCGGGCCTTCGGGCCCGCGTCCGCGCCGGACGTCGCGCGGTTCGCCGGCTGGCCGGTCGGCGTCGCCCGCGCCGCCCTGGCGGGGGAGGACCTGCGCCCGTTCGCCGCCGAGGACGGCACCGCGCTGCTCGACGTGAAGCGCGCCCCGCTGCCCGGGCCCGGCACCCCGCTGCCGGTGCGCTTCCTCGGTCCCTACGACGCGGTGCTGCTGCTCGGGCACGCCGCGGCGACCGGGATCGTGCCCGCCGGGCACCGCCACCACGTGTTCGCGACGAACCGCCCGCGGTCGGCACCGACCTTCCTGCTGCACGGCCGGGTCGCGGGCACCTGGGGGCACCGCGACGGCCGGGTCGTCACCGCGCCCTTCGTCCCGCTCGCGGCCGCCGACCGGCGCGCCGTCGACGACGAGGCCGGCCGCCTCGCCGCCTGGTACCGGGACCCGGGCCCGGGCGCACCCCCGGCGTGACGCACGACGGGATCATGACCGGGCCGACACCGCCGCGGCGGACCGGCCCCGGACCGGCCCCGGGATCGCATACGGCTCCCGGCGCTGCTCGCCGACGCCGGACCGGGCCACCTCGTGTCGTCCACCGCCCGGCTCGCCGCCGGCGCGCCCCCGTGGACCTGCGGCTCGATCACGCCGGCGTCCCCGCCGCGGAGGCCCGGTGGCTGCGCGCCGAGCCGACCCTGCTGCACCTCGACGACGAGGTCGCGGTCGGGGGACCGCGGTGCGCGCCGTCGGCACCGCGCTGCGCCGATGATCGCCCGGACGGGTCATCGCTGTTAGCGTCGTCACCGTCCCCGGCTCGGAGGTGCGCACGTGTCGACCCCGCAGGTCCCCGCCCCACGACCCCACCGGATCGCCGTCATCGGGTCCGGACCGTCCGGCCTGTACACGGCCGAGGCGCTGCTGGCGGGTGACCCGTCGGTGCACGTCGACGTGATCGACCGGCTGCCCGCGCCCTACGGTCTCGTCCGCTACGGCGTCGCCCCCGACCACGTGAAGATGAAGTCGGTCATCCGCGCGCTGGTGCGGACCTTCGACGACAGCGACCGCGTCCGGTTCCTCGGCAACGTCCACGTCGGCCCCGGTGGCATCCCCGGGGAGGCGCTGCGGGAGCACTACCACGCCGTCGTGCACGCGACGGGCAGCGCGGTCGACCGCGACCTCGGCGTCCCGGGGGAGGACCTCGCGGGCTCGGTCGGGTCCGGTGCGTTCGTGTCCTGGTACTGCGGGCACCCCGACGCGGTGGGCCCCGGCCCGCTGCTCGACCGCCCCGGCGCGGTCGTGGTCGGCGCCGGGAACGTCGCCGTCGACGTCGCGCGGGTCCTGGCCCGCCCCGCCGACGACCTCGCCGCCACCGACGCGCACGACGCGGTGCTCGACGCGCTGCGGGCGAGCGCGGTCACCGACGTGCACGTGCTGGTCCGGCGCGACCCGCTGCACGTGAAGTTCACCCCCGCCGAGCTGCGCGGTCTCGGCGGCCTGGACGACGTCGACGTCGTGGTGCACGACGACGGCCTGCTCGCCGCGGGCGTGGCCGAGCCGGAGGAACGCCGGATGCGCCAGAACATCGAGATGCTCACCGAGTGGGCCGGCCGGTCCTCCACCGGCGCGCCCCGGCGGATCCACCTGCGGTTCCTGCGGTCCCCGGTCCGGCTCGTCGACGACGGCACCGGCCGGGTCGGCGCCGTCGAGATCGAACGCAACGCCCCCGACGCCGACGGCCGCGTGCGCGGCACGGGGGAGCGGGAGACCCTGGAGGCGGGCCTGGTCGTGCGGGCCATCGGCTACGCGGGCGAGCCCATCGAGGGGCTGCCGTTCGACGCGGCCACCGGCACCGTCCCGCACGAGGCCGGGCGGGTGCTGCTCGGTGGGGAGCCGGTGCGCGGCAGCTACGTGGCCGGGTGGATCAAGCGCGGGCCGACCGGGGTGATCGGCACCAACAAGGGCGACGGCGCCCAGACCGCGGAGTCGGTGCTGGCCGACCTTCCGACCCTGTCGACACCGCCGCGGCCGGGTGGCGACGCCGTCGTCGAGCGGATGCGCTCCTACGGCGTGGACCCCGTGCTGTGGGAGGACTGGCTGCGTCTGGACGCCGCCGAGCTCGCCCTGGGGGAGCGGCGCGGGGGCACCGACCGGGTCAAGATCGCCGATCGGGCGGAGATGCTCGACGCGGCCCGCAGCCGCAGCTCACGGTCGTAGCGGGCCGGTCCCGCGCGGCCATCGCGCGGCTCAGTACGGGTCGACGGCCATGACGCAGGACATCGCGCCCATGCCGCGGGAGAAGTCGTCGGCCTCGTCGGGGGTCATCGACATGGTGCAGGTGACCGAGCTGTAGGCGACGCCCTCACGGACGTCGACGCAGAACTCGCGCAGCGTGCGGCCGCAGCTCTGCAGCGCCGAGGCGATCTGCATGACCCCGGCCATCCCGTCGCCGGTGACGACGGTGTGCCGGCGGGGCATCCGGGACGCGATGTCCGCGGCGCCACCGGAACCGGTGGGGAAGGAGAAGGTGGTGGTGGGACGGTCGGCGGTGATGCTCATGATCGTGTGGCTCCATGCGTTGCGCGAGAGAGAAGCGGGAACGCGAGCCAGGTCTCGTAGATCCTCACCGCGGTGTGCGGGAGGGAAGCGCCGGGATTGCGGCGCGGGCGCGTCGGCGGCCTGGATCAGCCGACGCGCAGTGCTACTACCGCGAGAAGTCGTGCGGGCAGCGCTGCGGCCGGAGCAAGGGTGTGCTCGACGGTGCGCATGACGATCACAGTAGCAACCGGATGCGGCCTGCGCCACCAGGGGACGCCCCCACTAGCCTCATCGGTGCCCGCCACACCCTGACCCGAGGGGGAGCCCCACCGTGATCACCGCGATCGTCCTGGTGCACACCGCCGCCGACCGGATCCCCGAGACCGCGCAGGCCATCGCGGACCTCGACGGCGTGTCGGAGGTCTACTCCTGCGCCGGTGACGTGGACCTGGTCGCGATCGTCAAGGTGCGCGAGCACGAGCAGCTCGCCGACGTGATCGCCAGCCGGCTCAGCCGGATCGACGGCGTCGTCGGGACCGACACCCACATCGCGTTCCGGTCCTACTCCAAGGCCGACACCGACGCCGCGTTCGCCATCGGGCTCGACTGAGCCCGGCCCCGCGGGTCAGGCCGACGCGAGGCCGGTCGACAGCGCGGCCCAGCGGGCCAGCAGGTCCGCGGCCGCGCCGGAGTCCACCGCCTCGGCGACGGCGTCGAGCGCCGCCCCGACCGACGCGGTGAGGTCCGGGCCGACCCCGCGGTGCGCCGCGAGCGCCCCGGCGGCGTTGAGCAGCACGGCGTCGCGCACCGGACCGGTCTTGCCGGCCACCAGGTCGCGGACGACCGCGGCGTTGACCTGCCGGGTGCCGCCGCGCAGGTCCTCGGCGGTGGCCACGCCGACCCCGAGGTCGGCCGGGTCGAGCCGTTCCTCGCGGACGGTGCCGCCGTCGCTGATCCAGACGGTGCTGCGCCCGGTGGTGGTCAGCTCGTCGAGCCCGTCGTCGCCGCGCACCACCAGCACCGACTTGCCGCGCCGGGCGAAGACCTCGGCCATCGTCGCGGCGTGCCGCGGGTCGGCGCAGCCGATCAGGCCGGTCTCCGGCTGGGCCGGGTTGGACAGCGGCCCGAGGAGGTTCATCGCGGTCGGGACGCCGAGCTCACGACGGACCCCGCCGGCGTAGCGCATGGCGGGGTGGAAGGACTGCGCGAAGCAGAACGCGATCCCCAGCTCCGCGGCGCACCGCTCGACCGCGGACGGGGTCAGCTCGATCGCGACGCCCAGCTCCTCCAGCACGTCGGCCGTCCCGCACTGCGACGACGCCGCGCGCCCGCCGTGCTTGACCACCGGCGCACCCGCCGCCGCGACGACGATCGCCGCCATCGTGGAGATGTTCACCGTGTGCGCCTGGTCCCCGCCGGTGCCGACGACGTCGACCGAGCGGCCGGGCACGTGCACCCGCAGCGCGTGGGCGAGCATCGCGTCGGCCATGCCCGAGATCTCCGCGGGCGTCTCGCCCTTCGCGCGCAGCGCCACGAGGAACCCGGCGAGCTGCGCCGGGGTCGCCTCGCCGGCGAAGACCTGACCCATCGCCCAGGTCGCCTCGTCGGCCGTGACGTCCTCGCCGCGCATCAGGCGGCCGATCACGGAGGGCCAGGTGGGTGCGCTCACGACGTGAGGTGTCCTCTGTCTCGCTACTGCTGCTGGGTCAGGGTGCCGGGCCGGTGGTCGCGCAGGACCTGCGCGACCACCTCGGCGGCCTCGATCGGGTCGAGCGGGTGCACGAGCACGGCGTCCGCCTCCGACCAGGTGGCGAGCCAGCGGTCGTCCCGGCGGCGGACGGTCAGCACGATCGGGGGACAGTCGACGATCTCGTGACGCAGCTGCTTGGCCACGCCCATCCCGCCGGTCGGCTGCGCCTCGCCGTCGAGGACCAGCAGGTCGGCCGCACCGGCGTCGCAGGCGGCGAGGACCTCGGCGATGCCGGCCGCCTCCACCCAGCGCACCCGGCCCACGTCCGGCGCGGGCCGCCGCCCGACCGCCTCGATGATGCTCTCACGGACCTCGGGACGGTGGCTGTAGACCAGCACCGTGCTGGTCCCCGTCACCGATCCGGCCGCGCTGCCGATCTCTGCCGCTCGTCCGCTCACGCCGGGGATACTAGGGGAACCCTCCGTCGCCCCCGAACGTTGTCGTGCCGACGGTCCGGGACGGGGCCGCCGGGTCGTCCCGACCAGGCGAAGAGTTCCCGATCACGGGGTCCGTTCGCCGATCGTGATGTGTCGAGGGGTATCCCGACAAGCCGTAGAAGTTCGGCTCGGGTCATAATGCCCGACGTGACGACAGCGGCACCCAACATCAGCGCGCGGATCCATTCGCTGAACCGACCCAACCTGGTCAGCATCGGCACCATCGTCTGGCTCTCCAGCGAGCTGATGTTCTTCGCCGGGCTGTTCGCGATGTACTTCACCGCGCGGGCGCAGAACGACGGCCCCTGGCCGCCGCCGCCCACCGAGCTCGACGTCCCCTACGCGCTCGCGATCACCATCGTCCTCGTGGCGTCCTCGTTCACCTGCCAGTTCGGTGTGTTCGCCGCCGAGCGTGGTGACGTGTTCGGGCTGCGTCGCTGGTACGCACTGACGCTGGCGATGGGGACGTTCTTCGTGCTCGGCCAGGCCTTCGAGTACTACACCCTGGTCACCTCGCACGAGACGACGATCGCGTCGAGCGCCTACGGATCGGTCTTCTACCTGGCGACCGGCTTCCACGGGCTGCACGTGGTCGGCGGTCTGGTCGCGTTCGTGTACCTGATCATCCGTACGAAGCTCAGCAAGTTCACACCCGCCCAGGCCACCGCGGCGATCGTGGTGTCGTACTACTGGCACTTCGTCGACGTGGTGTGGATCGGGCTGTTCGCCACGATCTACTTCATCCGCTGACCGATCGCGCCGCCCGTTCCCTGACAGCACCCGCCACGACGTCGAGGTTGGAAGACCCCCAGCGATGACCGAGAACCAGAACCCACCACCGGCCGCACGGCCGGACGAGAAGGCCGGGGGCCGCACCCGTCCGCACGGCAAGTTGAAGCGCCGCATCGCCGGCGCCCTCGCCATCGGGCTGGGCCTGCTGTCCGTCGGTTTCCTCTACGCCGCCTTCGCGCCGCAGCCGCAGGTCGCCCAGGCGCAGCAGGACACCGCGCTGATCGCCAAGGGCGAGCAGCTCTACAACAACACCTGCATCACCTGCCACGGTGCGAACCTGCAGGGCGTCGAGAACCGCGGCCCGAGCCTCATCGGCGTCGGCGACGCGGCGGTCTACTTCCAGGTGTCCTCGGGGCGTATGCCGATGGCGCGCCAGGAGGCCCAGGCGGCCCGCAAGCACCCGCTGCCGATCTTCGACCCGGAGACCCAGGAGGGCCGGGCGAACCTCGAGGCGCTGGGCGCGTTCGTGCAGGCCAACGGCGGCGGGCCGGTCACCCCGGCCGCGACCGGCGAGGCCCTGCGCGGCGACGACCCGGGCCGTGGCGGCGTGCTGTACCGCCTGAACTGCGCCTCGTGCCACAACTTCACCGGTGTCGGCGGCGCGCTGTCGTCCGGCAAGTACGCTCCCGCGCTCGAGCCGGCCAGCGAGGAGCAGATCTACACCGCGATGCAGACCGGTCCGCAGAACATGCCCCGCTTCTCCGACCAGCAGCTCACGCCGCAGGAGAAGCAGGACATCATCGCGTACATCAAGTCGGTGAACCACGCCAACGACCCGGGCGGCTACTCGCTGCTGGGTCTCGGCCCGACGGCCGAGGGTGTCTTCATCTTCGCCGTCGTGATGTCCGGTCTGGTCGGGTTCGCCATCTGGTTGGGGGCGAAGAGTTGAGCAGCGAAGTCAGCACCGGGTCGGACCGTCGTCCGACCAAGGAGGAGCTCGACGCGATGTCGCCCGAGCAGCTGGCCCGTCTGGCCGGTGAGCTCGACGAGGTCGAGGTCGTGCACAACACGCCGGCGTTCCCGATCCCGGGGACCCGCGCGGAGAAGCGCGCCGAGCGTTCGGTCGCGCTGTGGTTCGTCATCTCGGCGGTCTCCATGATCGCCTTCGTGGTCGCGTTCATCGCGTGGCCGTGGGAGTACGTCAACGTCGGCGAGCCCGGCCACGCGCTCTACAACCTGTACACCCCGGTCATCGGCTTCACCTTCGGGTTCTCGGTGCTCTCCATCGGCATCGCGGTCATCCAGATGGTGAAGAAGCTGTTCCCCGACGAGACCGCGGTACAGCAGCGTCACGACGGCCCGTCCACCGACGTCGACCGCGCCACCTTCCTGGCCCAGGTCGCCGACGCGGGCAAGGGCACCACGATCGGCCGTCGCAAGCTGATCATCCGCAGTGCCGGTCTGGCCGCGGCCGTGGCCGGTATCGGCACCGGTGTCGTCGCGCTCGGCGGCATCATCCGGAACCCGTGGGCCGAGGGCGACGACGCCCCGCTGTGGCACACCGGCTGGCGTCCGGAGAACGGCGAGACGGTGTACCTGCGCACCGACACGGGTATCCTGTCCGAGATCGCCCGTGTGCGACCCGAGGACATGGAGCCGGGTGCGATGATGACCGTCTTCCCGTACCGCGAGAGCGAGCGGGGCAACGAGGAGGAGCTGCTGCACGCGCAGCGTGCCTCGGACGCGCCGGTCATGCTCATCCGTCTCCGCCCCGGGACCGAGGTCACCAAGCGCCCCGGTCAGGAGAACTTCAACTATGGTGACTTCTACGCCTGGTCGAAGGTCTGCACCCACCTCGGGTGCCCGACCTCGCTGTTCCAGGCGCAGGACAACCGCATTCTCTGCCCGTGCCACCAGTCGCAGTTCCTGGCCACGCAGGACGCCGAGCCCGTCTTCGGGCCGGCCGCCCGGCCGTTGCCTCAGCTGCCGATCACGGTGAACGAGGAGGGCTTCTTCGTCGCCCGCAGCGACTTCGTGGAGCCCGTCGGACCCGCGTTCTGGGAGAGGCCGAAGACGACATGAGTTCGATCACGACACCCACCACCTCCTCGGGGGGCCTCGCCGCCAAGGGCGGCGCGGCCCTCGACCAGGCGGACCAGCGCTACCACGCGGCGGGAGGGCTCCGGAAGCAGTTCAACAAGGTCTTCCCGACCCACTGGTCGTTCATGCTGGGCGAGATCGCCCTGTACAGCTTCATCATCGTGCTGCTGTCGGGGACCTACCTGGCGCTGTTCTTCGACCCCTCCATGCAGGAGGTCGTCTACAACGGGCCCTACGACCCGCTGCGCGGCGTCCACATGTCGCGGGCCTACG
Source organism: Pseudonocardia tropica (assembly GCF_040105315.1). Lineage (NCBI taxonomy): Bacteria > Bacillati > Actinomycetota > Actinomycetes > Pseudonocardiales > Pseudonocardiaceae > Pseudonocardia > Pseudonocardia tropica. The sequence goes on along the minus strand of NZ_JBEDNP010000004.1, from coordinate 245,151 downwards.
AGTCCGCGCTGGAGATCTCGCTCGAGGTCCGCGGCGGCCTGTTCATGCGCCAGCTGCACCACTGGGCGGCGCTGCTCTTCGTCGCGGCGATGATCATCCACATGTTCCGGGTGTTCTTCACCGGCGCGTTCCGCAAGCCGCGTGAGGCCAACTGGACCATCGGCATCGTCCTGATCCTGCTGGGCACCTTCGCCGGCTTCACCGGCTACTCCCTGCCGGACGACCTGCTCTCGGGCGTCGGGCTGCGGATCGCCTCGGGCATCACGCTGACCGTGCCGATCATGGGCACCTGGGTGCACTGGGCGCTGTTCGGCGGCGAGTTCCCCGGGACCGAGATCATCCCGCGGCTCTACATCATCCACGTGCTGATCCTGCCCGGCATCATCCTCGCGCTGATCGCCGTGCACCTCGGCCTGGTGTGGTACCAGAAGCACACCCAGTTCCCCGGCCCCGGCCGGACCGAGAACAACGTCGTCGGCGTGCGGATCATGCCGCAGTTCGCGGCGAAGGGCGGCGCGTTCTTCTTCGTCGTCGCCGGTGTGCTGACGCTGATCTCGGGCCTGTTCCAGATGAACCCCATCTGGCACCTCGGCCCGTACGACGCCTCGCACATCTCCGCCGGGTCGCAGCCGGACTTCTACATGCTGTGGTCCGAGGGCATGGGCCGGATCTTCCCGCCGTGGGAGTTCTACCTGTTCGGGACGTACACGATCCCGGCGGCGTTCATCCCGACCGCGGGCTTCCTGCCGGTCCTGTTCGTCCTCGCCGGGGCCTACCCGGCCATCGAGCGGCGCTTCACCGGTGACGACGCGATCCACAACCTGCTGCAGCGTCCGCGCGACGTCCCGGTCCGGACCGCGCTCGGCGCCATGGCGATCTCGTTCTACCTGTGGCTCGTGATGTGCGGGTTCAACGACTGGATCTCGTACTTCTTCCACATCTCGCTGAACGCGACCACGTGGGCCGGCCGCATCGGCCTGCTCGTCGTGCCGCCGATCGTGTACTGGGTGGCCTACCGCTGGTGCATCGGTCTGCAGCGGTCGGACCGCGCGGTGCTGGAGCACGGCATCGAGACCGGCATCATCAAGCGGCTCCCGCACGGTGAGTTCATCGAGGTGCACCAGCCGCTGGGCGGCGTCGACGCGCACGGTCACGCCATCCCGCTGGAGTACCAGGGCGCCTCGGTGCCCAAGCGTATGAACCAGCTCGGCCTCGCCGGTGAGCCGGTCTCCGGTTCGCTGCTCACGCCGGACCCCGTCGAGGAGTCCCGTGCGCTGGCCGCGGCCCGCCACGAGGCCCACGAGCAGGAGCTCGAGGAGTCCCGCCGGCGTCACGAGGCGCAGGCGGAGCTGGAGTCCCGGAGTGGTGAACTCGCGGGCCGCCCGGACGACGGTGGTCGTCCGCAGCAGCCGCGCGACTGAGCACGGCCCGGAAGCACCCGACGGCGGCCCCGCCGGAGACACGGTCTCCGGCGGGGCCGCCGTCATGTGTCCCGGAGGGCGGGGCCGCCGTCGTACGTTGGTGGCGGGGCCGCCGTCGTGCGCGGGCGGCGCACGGTCGGGCATCGCGTCCCGGGCGTCCGCCACGGGGGCCTCGCCCGGCGGCGCCGTCCGGGGGAACCGCGGGTCGCCGGCCTCAGACCCCCGCGGGCTCGTCCGGGGAACGGTCACCGGTGCGGTGCGACGCTTCCCGGGCCCGGTCGGCCCACTCCCGCCAGGCGCCCCCGCCCCGCGCCGGCTCCGTCCACGGCGGGTCGCAGTACACCAGCCGGGTCCCGCCGGTGGTGAGCCAGCGGTGCAGGATCCGGACCTCCTCCGACGGCGCCCCGCGCAGCGGCCCGTCGCCGGGAAGGACCGTCTGCGCGCCGGTCCGCAGCGCCTCGACGACCGGCATCGGCCGCACCCCGCGCGGGGCGTTGCCCGCCGCGGCGAGCCGTCCGTGGCGCAGGACGGCGAGCTCCCAGCCGCCCCGCCCGTCGGGCCGGGCACCGACCAGCTCGTCGATCCCCGCGAGCGCGGCCAGGGTGCCGCCCCGGTCGACCCCGGCGGCCAGCGTGACCAGCCGGTCCCGGGCCCGTGCGGCCGCCTCGTACCGCCCGCCGGCGGACCGGTCGTCGACCTCGGCGGCCAGCACCCGCAGCGGGCCGTCGTCCCGCCCCGCGACGAGGTCGCCCCAGGCGTGCACGGCGGGCGCGTAGTCCTCGGCGGGCTGCAGACCGGCGCACGGGGCGGCGCAGCGGCCCAGCTCGTGCAGCGCGCACGGCGTCGCCGACGGGTTCCGGGCGGGGATGCGGATCGTGCACCGGCGCAGCGGCAGCGCGTCCAGCGCCGCGTCGAGCACGTCGGTCGCGGCCCGCTGCGACCCGAACGGGCCCAGTGCACCTGCCCGCGGGGTGGCGACGACCGACAGCCGCGGGAACGCCTCCGCCGTCGGCACCACCCAGTAGGCCCGGCCGGGGTTGCGCGAGCGCCGGTTGTACGGCGGCCGGTGCGCCGCGATGAGCGCCAGCTCGCGCACCGAGGCCTCCAGGGCGTGCGCGCAGACCACCGTGTCGACCTTCTCGGCGCGGGCGAGCATGTCGCGGACCCGGCGGCGCTTCTCCCCGGCCGTGAAGTACGACCGCACCCGCCGGTGCAGGTCGCCGCTGGTGCCGACGTAGAGCACCTGGCCGTCGCCACCCCGGAAGAGGTACACCCCGGGCTCGGAGGGCACGTCGTTCGCCAGGTGCCTGCGGCGGCGCTGGGTGGCGGTGGGCCGGTGCGGGGCCCGGTCACGGACGAGCTGCAGCAGCTCCTCCAGACTCTGCACGCCGAGGTTCCCGATCCGCTCCAGCAGGTGGTGCAGCACCTCGACGGTCGCCCGGGCGTCGGTCAGCGCCCGGTGGTCCGGGGTGGTGGCGCAGCCGAAGTGCCGGGCCAGCGTGCCCAGCTTCACGCTGGGGCACTCGGCGTGCGGGAGCACGGCCCGGGCGAGCCGGGCGGTGCACAGGACCGGCGGACCGGGCCAGGGGCGTTCGAGGCGCTCGCAGGCGGCCCTGAGGAACCCCGTGTCGAACGGGGCGTTGTGCGCCACCAGCACCGAGCCGCGGAGCATGTCGAGCACCGAGGGCAGGACCGCGCCCAGCGGTGGCGCGTCGTGCAGCATCGCGTTCGTGATGCCGGTCAGCCGGGTGATGTCGGCCGGGACCCGCACGCCCGGGTCGACGAGGGTGCCGAGCTCGGAGATCCGGCTGCCGCCGCGCACCGCGACGGCACCGACCTCGGTGATGGCGTCGGTCCGGTGGCTGCCGCCGGTGGTCTCCAGGTCCACCACACAGAAGGTGACGTCGCGCAGCGGCGTGCCCAGCTCGTCGAAGGTGAGCTGCGGGGAGCAGGAGGTCACACCCCGCACCGTAGCCGTGGGGTCCGACAGTATGTTCGAACACCCGGCCCGCGCCCGTGCGAGCGGGGCGCCGACACCGATCGGGGACGTCACGGGTGCGGACGGCCACGCCGACGGCGATCCGGGGCGGACGGGGATAACCTGGACCGATGGCGCACGACGACTCGGAGCGACCGGAGCCCACGTGCTCCGGGGCCCCGTCGTGCGCCGCCGACCCGGCCGGGGGCGACTGGCCGGAGCTGCCCGCCCCGTTGCGTGCCCGACTCGCGGAGATCGCGGGCACCGCGCTGGGCGGGCTGCCGCAAGGGGACGTCCCCACCCCGCTGCGCCGCTTCGCCCGGTTCACCCCCGCCAAGCGGGCCCGTCTCGGCGGTCAGGTGCTGGTGGCCCGGCTGCAGCAGGACGCGGCGTTCCGGGCGGCCGTGGTGGCCTGGTGGGCCGAGAACCGGCCCGGTGAGCTGGAGCTGCCCGAACCCTCCCCGGCGCGGTCCGCCGGCGGCCCGCCCGTGCCCCCTGGCGGACCCGGTGCACCCACCGGGGACACCGGAGCCGCGGAGGGGGCCGGCCCGTCCGCTCGTCCCGCGGCGCAGCGCGCAGCCGGATCACCGGTGGACGGGACGATCCCCGCCGCGGAGGTCGGGTCCGTCGCGGATCCGCGGTCCGGAACCGGTGACACGCCCGAGGAGGGAGCGCCGACCGCGGGTGCACCCGCCGACCCCGGTGCGGTCACCTCGTCCGGAGCCGGAGCCGGAGCCGGAGCCGGAGCCGGAGCCGGAGCCGGAGCCGGAGCGGCCGAGGGGGCAGGGCCGCTGCCCGCACCCGTCGACAAGCTCGACGCGGCCGCGGTCGCACTGCTCACCGCCGATCCGCTCGCGCACCGGCGGGTCGCCGAGGTGGGGCAGAGCGCGGACCTGGCGAACCTGCGCGCCGAGCGCGACGAGGCCCTGGCCAAGGTCGACAAGCTCACCGCCGAGCTCGAACGCGCCCGGGCCGAGCTGGTCGAGGAACGGGAGCGGGCCCGCGCGCTCGTCGGCGAGCGGCAGACCGAGTACCAGCAGATGCGCCGCCGGGTCAGTGATCAGGGTGCCCGGCTGCGCGCCGCACTCGACGCCCGCACCGAGCTGGAGGAGGAGGTCGCGCGGCTGCGCGGCGGCGTCGACGACGAGCTCGCCCGCTCCCGCGCCGAGACCGCCGCCGAGCGCGAGCGCGCCGACCGGGAACGCCGCCGGGCCGACGCCGCGGCCGGTCAGGTCGCCGCCGCCCGCCAGGCCGCCCGCGAGGCCCGTCGCGGTGACGAGGTGCGCCTGGAGCTGCTGCTCGACACCGTCAGCGGCGCGATCTCGGGTCTGCGCCGCGAGCTCGACGTCGGCGCGGGCGGACCGCGGCCGGCGGACCTCGTCGCGGGCACGGGCGACCGCGGGACCGGCGCGCGCGTCGCGGCCCCCGTCGACGGGCTGGCCGCGCTGGACGCGCTGCTGACCGTGCCGTCGGTGCACCTCATCGTCGACGGCTACAACGTCAGCAAGACCGGCTACCCGGATCTGCCGCTGGCCGACCAGCGATCCCGCCTGGTGGCCCAGCTCGGCGCGCTGGGTGCCCGCACCGGGGCCGAGATCACCGTGGTGTTCGACGGGGCCGCCGTGATCGCCGCGCCGGTGCGCGGCAGCCGCGGGGTGCGGGTGCTGTTCAGCGACGCCGGGGTGATCGCCGACGACGTCGTCCGCGACCTCGTCGCCGCCGAGCCGGCGGGCCGGCCGCTGCTGGTCGCGACGTCGGACCAGGAGATCGTGCGCTCGGTGCGCCGCCGGGGGGCGCACACCGTGGCCTCCGCGGTGCTGCTGCGCCGCCTCGGCGGCTGAGCGCTCACCCCACGTCACGGTGCCGGGGCCCGTGCCCGGCCGGTGGGACCACCGGCATCGGCAGCGCCGAACGTCCGGCTCGACCGGGCATCGGTGCGCCCGGCTCGACCAGGCGCAGGTGCGGGATGAGGCCCCCCTCGGCCAGCACCTGCAGCGCCCGGCGCTCCGGCTCCGCGAACTCCACCGGGGCGGCGGTCGTGGCGACCGTGCCGGCCGGCAGGTCGACGGGAAGGTAGGGGATCGGCCGGTCGTCCTCCGGGACCTCCAGCAGCACCCCGATGACGCAGGCACCGCACGCGGCACCGCGGACCTCGCAGCGATCGCAGTCGACGATCATGGCTCCTCCTTCGTCGGACCCGAGGTGGTCGAGCACCGCGGACGCTAGGGGAGGGGTCCGACAGAATGGCCGCGCCGGAGGAGATCCGGGCCGGACCGTCACCGCGGGCCGCCGCGCTCGTTCACCTGAACAGCACGACATCCTCACCAGCTGTGCCGTGGAGCGACCACCACCACTCGTACGGAGCAGCGGCGTCCCGGCGGGCGACCGTTCCGGTCACGCGACGGTGAGGACGCGGAACTCGTCCGCTCCCCGGAGTGTCGGTCGGCGGCCCGCATCCCCGACGCGCAGCGCGCGTGCGGAGCCGCCGTCCCGACCCCCCGCCGCCCGGTCCGCCGGTGACCACCGGCGGCCGGCGCCCCGCCGGGGACTAGCGTCGCCGTCCGTGGCGCGCACGCTGCTGGTGACCAACGACTTCCCGCCCCGGCGCGGCGGCATCCAGTCCTACCTGTCCGACCTCGCCCGCGCGCTCCCGCCGGACTCGCTCGCGGTCCACGCGCCCGCCTGGCGCGGCGCCGACGCCCACGACGCCACCCTGCCGTTCCCGGTGCACCGGCACCGGTCGTCGCTGATGCTGCCGGTCCCCGAGGTCGCCCGGCGCGCCGCGGAGCTGGCCCGCGAGCACGACGCCGGGACCGTCTGGTTCGGCGCGGCCGCGCCGCTGGGGCTGCTCGGCCCGTACCTGCGCCGCCGGGCCGGGGTGGAGCGGGTCGTCGCCACCACGCACGGCCACGAGGTCGGCTGGTCGATGCTGCCCGGCGCGCGCCGGGCGCTGCACCGGATCGGCCGGGACGCCGACGTCGTCACCACGGTCTCGCGCTGGACCCGCGGCCGGCTCGCCGGCGCGCTCGGCCCGGACGCGGCGCTGGAGGTCCTGCCGCCCCCGGTGGACACCGTCCGCTTCGCGCCCGACCCGGACGCCCGCGCCGCGCTCCGGGCCCGGTACCGGCTCGGCGGCGCACCGGTGGTGACGTGCGTGTCCCGGCTGGTGCCGCGCAAGGGCCAGGACGTGCTGGTCGCGGCGCTGCCCCGGATCCGCCGCCGGGTGCCGGGCGCCCGGCTGCTGCTCGTCGGCGGCGGACCCTACCGGGACCGGCTGCGCACACTGGCGGCACGCGCCGGGGTGACCGACGCCGTGGTGCTCACCGGCGGGGTCCCGGCCGCCGAACTCCCCGCGCACCACGCCGCCGGGGACGTGTTCGCCCTGCCGTGCCGCACCCACCTGGGCGGGCTCGACGTCGAGGGGCTGGGGATCGCGCTGCTGGAGGCCGCGGCGTCGGGGCTGCCCGTCGTCGCGGGGGACTCCGGCGGGGCGCCGGAGACCGTCGAGGACGGCGTGACCGGCCACGTCGTGCCGGGGCGCGACGTCGCCGCCGTCGCCGACCGGGTCGCGGACCTGCTCGCCGACCCCGCCCGCGCGACGGCGATGGGCCGCGCCGGGCGGGCCCGCGTCCGGCGGATCTGGGGCGGGCCGTCGTCGGCGGCGCGCCTGCACGGCTTCCTGACCGGCGACGACGGGGTGCGCTGAGTGGCGCGACCCGGTCGTCGCCGGAGGAGGTCGTCGGCGGAGGGTCAGCCCCGGTCGGCGGTGGTCCCCGCGTAGAGCGCCTCGATCTCGCCGGAGTAGGACTCCACGACGACCTTGCGCTTGACCTTCATCGTCGGCGTCAGCTCGCCGCCTGCCTCGCTGAAGTCGTGCGGCAGGATCGTGAACTTGCGGATCTGCTCGGCCCGCGAGACGGCCTGGTTGGCGTCCTCGACCGCGGCCGCGATCTCGCCGCGCAGCTCCGGGTCGTCGACGAGGTCGGCGGCCGAGCTGCCGTCGCCCGCGGGCTTGCCGTTGCGCTCGCGCCAGCCCGGCAGGGCGTCCGGGTCGATGGTGACCAGTGCGGAGATGAACGGCTTCTGGTCGCCGATCACGATGCACTGCCCGACCAGCGGGTGCGCCCGCAGCCGGTCCTCGAGCACGGCCGGGGCGACGTTCTTGCCGCCCGCGGTGACGATGATCTCCTTCTTGCGGCCGGTGATCGTGAGGAAGCCGCCGTCGTCGAGCTCGCCGATGTCGCCGGAGTGGAACCAGCCGTCGGACTCCAGGGCCTCGGCCGAGGCCTCCTCGTTCTTCCAGTAGCCGCGGAAGACGATGTCGCCGCGCAGCATGATCTCGCCGTCGGAGGCGATCCGGACCGCGCAGCCGGGGACCGGGCGTCCCACCGAGCCGACGCGCTGGGCGTCGACGGTGTTCAGGGTGATGCCCGCGGAGGTCTCGGTCAGGCCGTAGCCCTCCAGCACGGGCAGCCCGACGCCGCGGAAGAAGTGCCCGAGCCGGCCCCCGAGCGGCGCCGAGCCGGACACCGCGGCCTTGACCCGGCCGCCGACGGCGGCGCGCAGCTTGCCGTAGACGAGCTTGTCGAACAGCGCGTGCCGGGCCTTGAGCAGCAGGCCGGGCCCGCCCGCGTCGAGCGCCTCGGAGTAGGCGATCGCGGTGTCGGCGGCCGCGTCGAAGATCTTGCCCTTGCCGCCGTCGTGCGCCTTGAGCCGCGCGCCGTTGTAGACCTTCTCGAACACCCGCGGCACCGCGAGCAGGAAGGTCGGCCGGAAGTCCGCGAGGTCGGGCAGGAGGGTCTTCACGTCGGGGGAGTGGCCGACGATCGTGCGCGTGGACAGGCAGCCGCACTGGATGGCCTTGCCGAACACGTGCGCGAGCGGCAGGAACAGCAGCACCGAGTCCCCGGGCTCGAACAGGTGCGGGATCGTCGCGGCGATCGTGCGGATCTCGGCGATCAGGTTGCGGTGGGTCAGCTCGCAGCCCTTGGGGCGACCGGTGGTGCCCGAGGTGTAGATCAGGGTGCACAGGTCGTCGGCGCGCACCCCGCCGCGCCGGGAGTGCACCACGTCGTCGGGGGTGTCCGCGCCGAGGCCGCGCAGCTGCTCGACCGCCGAGGGGGCGTCCGGGGCCGACGCGGCCGGCTCGATCTGCCACACCGTGCGCAGCTCGGGCAGGTCCCCGCGGACCTTCTCGACCGACGCGGCGTGCTCGGCGGTCTCCACCACGATCCCGACGGCGCCGGAGTCGGACACGATCCAGGAGATCTGGTCCGGCGACGACGTCTCGTAGATCGGGACGGTGACCCCGCCCGCGGCGAGGATCGCGTAGTCGAACAGGGTCCACTCGTACCGGGTCCGCGACAGCAGCGCGACCCGGTCCCCGGCCTGCACGCCCGCGGCGACCAGCCCGGCGGCGATCCGGGTGACCTGCTCGCCGAACTCGGCGGCGGTCACCTCCGACCAGCTCCCGTCCGCGCCCTTGCGGCGGTAGAGCACGTCCGACGGGTGCTGCGCGGCGTTGTCGAACACGGCGTCCGAGAGCGATTCCTCGTCTTCCACGGACACCGCGGCGGGAACGCTGTACTCACGCACGGGGATCGACCTCCTGGCGGCCTCGACAGGCTGAACACGGTCGCCGCGACGGCTGCGGCGACACTTCGGAGCAGAACCTACCGGAGAGTAAGGTCCACGTACATCGAATCGGACATAACGGATCGGTCGGTGGTGCCGGCGGTCCTGTCCGGGCCGCGACGGTACCCGTGACCGGGGCCGTCGCACGGAGTGGCACGCTGACCGGGTGCCCGCGATCGACGTGATCGACGAGACCTTCCTGGCCGTGCCCCGCGAGCGGGTGGCGGCGGAGTTCGCCGACCCCGCGCGCTGGGCCTCGTTCTGGCCGGACCTGTGCCCGGAGGTGGCGCACGACCGGGGCCCGGCCGGGCTGCGCTGGACCGTGACCGGTGCCCTCCTCGGGACCATGGAGGTCTGGTGCGAGCCGGAGGGCGACGGCACCGTCCTGCACTTCTTCCTGCGCGCGGACCCGGACGGCCCGCCGCCCGGGGGACGGCTGCGCCGGCGCCGGTGGCTGCGCGCCGAGACCGACCGGCGGCACCGTGCGTTCAAGGCACACGCCTTCGCGCTCAAGCGGCGCCTGGAGGACGGGCGCCCGGCGGGCGTCGCGCCGTCGGCGTTCCGGCCGGACCGGACGGCCTGAGCGTGCGGCTGCACGTCGTCACCGACGTCCACGGCGCGACCGGCCCCCTCGCCCGGGCCGCCGAGGGCGCCGACGGTGTGCTCGTGCTCGGCGACCTGCTGGAGTTCATCGACTACCGCGACCCGGCCAACGGGATCATCTCCCGGCTGCTCGGGCCCGAGGTGGCCGCGGAGTTCGGCCGGATGCGCCGGATCGGGGCGCCGCGCGCGCAGATGCTCGGCCTGCTGGAGCGCTCCTGGGCCCGGTTCGCCGACCCGGCCGCCGCCGTCGCCGAGGCCGTCGCCGCGCAGTACGCCGAGGTCTTCGGGGTGCTGGGCGGGCTCGGGGTGCCGGTGTGGGCGATCCCGGGCAACGTCGACGTCCCCGACGCCTGGCCCGACACCGACGGCGTCACCCGCGCCGACGGACGGGTGGTCGAGATCGGCGGTCGCCGGTTCGGCTTCCTCGGCGGGGTGCCGCTGCCGCCCGGGGTCGACCCGCGCCGCACCGGCCCCTGGCGCCCGCACTTCACGACCCACGAGGACTGGACCGCGCGCCTGGACGCGCTCGGCCCGGCCGACGTGCTGTGCACCCACGTCCCGCCGGCGCACCCGGGCCTGACCTACGACGTCGTCACCCGCCGCGCCGAGATCGCCAGCGCCCCGCTGACCGCGCGGATCCGGGCGGACCAGCCGTCGCACGCCCTGTTCGGACACGTGCACCAGCCGCTGCACCGCCGCGCCCGGATCGGCCGCACCGAGTGCGTCAACGCCGGGCACTTCCGCGCGCACGGCACGCCCTACGTGCTCCGGTTCTGACCACCGGATAGCCTCCCGCCATGGCCGACGCGACCTCGTCCTCGATCCACATCGACGCCCCGCCGGAGCGGGTCATGGCGGTGATCGCGGACTTCGCGTCCTATCCCGAGTGGACCGACCAGATCACCAGCGTCGAGATCCTCGACGCCGGTGCCGACGGCCGCGCCCGCCAGGTCCGCTTCGCGATGGACGCCGGGGCCATCAAGGACACCTACACCCTCGACTACGACTGGGCCGCCGACGACCGCTCGGTGTCCTGGACGCTGGTCAAGGGCGGCATCCAGCGCGCCCAGGACGGCGCGTACCGGCTGGTCGGCGACGCCGGCGGCACCACCGTCACCTACGAGCTCAGCGTCGAGGTCAACTTCCCGATGATCGGGATGCTCCGTCGCAAGGCGGAGAAAGTGATCATCGACGCCGCACTGAAGGGCCTCAAGCGCCGCGTCGAGAAGGGCTGAGCCGGTCGGCGGCGCCCCGGACGCGATCGTTAGGCTCCGCGCTGTGCGCGTCGTGCTCTTCACCGGCAAGGGCGGGGTCGGCAAGACGACCCTGGCCGCCGCGACGGCCGCGCACGTGGCCGGGACCGGCCGGTCCGCGCTGGTCGTGTCCACCGACCCGGCGCACTCCCTCGGCGACGCGCTGGACGCCGAGCTGGGCGCCGAGCCCACCGAGGTCACCGAGAACCTGTGGGGCGCCCACATCGAGGCCCGGCACCTGCTCGAGGGCGCCTGGGGCGACCTGCAGGGGCACCTGCGCACGATGCTCGCCGGGGCCGGGGTGGACGAGCTCGTCGCCGACGAGCTGACCGTGCTGCCCGGCGTCGAGGACCTCCTCGCGCTGGTCGAGGTGCAGCGCTACGCCGAATCGGGCCGCTTCGACGTCGTCGTCGTCGACTGCGGGCCGACCGCGGAGACGCTGCGGCTGCTCACCCTGCCCGAGGCGCTGTCGGGCTACCTGGAGCGGCTGTTCCCCGCGCACCGCCGCGCCGTGCGCGGCCTGGTCGCCGGGCTCGCCGGGGCCAAGGCCGACGGCGCGGGCTGGGACCGCACGGTCGACGCGCTCGGGGTGCTGGCCGAGCAGCTGCGCGGGCTGCGCGGCCTGCTCGCCGACCGCTCCCGCACCTCGATCCGGCTGGTGCTGACCCCGGAGCGGGTCGTCGCGGCCGAGACCCGCCGCACCCTGACCGCGCTCGCCCTGCACGAGCTGCGGGTCGACGGGCTGCTGGCGAACCGGGTGATGCCCGGCCCGCCGCCGTCGCTGCGCGGGCCCGCGGCGCGCTGGCTGCGCGAACGCGCCACCGAGCAGCAGTCCGTGCTCGCCGAGCTGGGCGAGCTCGGTGCGGACGTGCCGGTGACCGCGGTCCGCTACACCGCCGCCGAGCCGACCGGCGTCGGTGCGCTGCGCGAGCTGGCCCTGTCGGTCTACGGCGACGACGACCCCGCGGGCGCCGCCGACGGCGCCCCGCCGCGGCCGTTGATGGAGCTGCGCCGCACCGCAGGTCACGGCGTCTCCGCCGACACCGAGTTCGAGCTCGACGTGGCGCTGCCCGGCGCGCAGGACGCCCCGCTGGACCTCGCCCGGGTCGGCGACGACATGGTCGTCGGCATCGGGTTCTCCCGGCGCGTGGTCTCGCTGCCGTCGGTCCTGCGCCGCTGCGAGGCCACCGGCGCCCGGCTGGAGGGCCGCGGCTCCGACGCCCGCCTGGTGATCTCCTTCGTGCCCGACCCGGGCACCTGGATGACCTCGTGAGCGGCCGTGACACGCGGGGCGGCACCCACTGCGGCGATCACGGCGGCATCCCGGAGGACCTGCGGGTCACCGCGGTGGCGCTGCTCGACCGGCTGCGTGCGGCCACCGAGACGATGTCGGACTCGCTGCGGGCCGGCGGGAGCGACCCCGGCCCCGGCGACGCCGGCTCCTGCACCGCCTGCCCGGTGTGCGCGCTGATCGCCGTCGTGCGGGGGGAGCGGTCGGAGCTGGTCACCCGGCTCGCCGCCCACGCCGGCGGGCTGCTCGCCGTGCTCGTCGCGGTGCTGGAGGAGGCCGCCCCGCCCGCGCGCCAGGAGCCCCGCCGCCCGCACGGCGGCGGACGCTCCGTGCAGCGGATCGTGGTGCACCGGACGTGAGCCCCCGGATGTCCGACGTCCGCACCATCGGGGTGGACGTCGGGGGCACCAGCGTGCGCGCGGGCGTCGTCGACGCCGAGGGGGACATCCTCGACTCCGCCTCCGCACCGACCCCGCGCACCGACGACGCGCTGGAGGCGGCCATCGCCGGCGCCGTCGACGAGCTGCGGCGCAGGCACACCGTCGCCGCCGTCGGTCTCGCGCTCGCCGGGTTCGTCGACGCCCCGCGGGGCCTGGTCCGCTACGCGCCGCACCTGTCCTGGCGCGACGCCCCGGTCGCCGAGCGGATCGGCGACCGGCTCGGCGGGATCCCGGTCGTCGTGGAGCACGACGCGAACTCCGCCGCGCTCGCCGAGCGGCGCCACGGCGCCGCGGCCGGTGCCTCGGTGGCGCTGGTGATCGCGCTGGGCACCGGGATCGGCGGCGCCCTGCTGCTCGACGGCGAGCTGTTCCGCGGCGCGCACGGTGTCGCACCCGAACTGGGGCACCTGCGGGTCGTCCCGGACGGACGGGCCTGTCCGTGCGGCAAGCGCGGCTGCTGGGAGCGCTACTGCAGCGGGACCGCCCTCGGCGCCACCGCGCTGGAGATGCTCTCGGGCGGCGACGTGCCCGGCCCGTCCGGGCTGGCCCGCGAGGCCGCCGTCGACCCGGGGCGGGTCACCGGCAAGCGGGTCGCCGCGGCCGCCCGCGAGGGGGACCCGGTCGCCCGCGCCGCCGTCGACGACATGGGGCGCTGGCTGGGGGAGGGGCTCTCGCTCGTCGCGGACGTCTTCGACCCGGACCTCGTGGTGATCGCGGGCGGGGTGTCGGCGTCGGCGCCGCTGTTCCTCGACGCCGCCCGCGAGCACTACGCCCGCATCCTCACCGGGGCGGGCAACCGGCCGCTGGCCCGGATCCGGACCGCGCAGCTCGGCGCGGCCGCCGCCGTCGTGGGGGCGGCGACGCTGGCCCGCGAGAGCCTGCGGTCCGGCGCCCGGCGCTGAGCGCGCTACAGCCGCGAGCCGTCGTCCCAGGGGTCGGGGCCCTCGTCGGAGTCGGGGCTCCACAGCCGCAGCAGCAGCCAGCCCAGGCCGGCCGCGATGAGCACCAGCCCGAGCGGCAGCGGCCAGGTCCCGCCGACGCCGATCAGCCCCGGGGCGATGCACAGCAGCAGCCCCACCGCGATCAGCCCGCCACCCACGACGGCCGGTGGTCCCGGCCGCGGCAGCGGCGGCGGCTCCGGCGGGTGGTAGTGGTCGTCCGGGTCGGCACCCGTGCCGGTGCCCGGGTGCGGGGCGGCCGGGCCGGGCCGGTGCGCGGGCCGGTCGGCGCCGCCCGCCGCGCCCGCGGCGTCACCGGCGTCGCCGCGGTCCGTGCGGTCGGCGCGCTCCACGGGCTCGGCGGGCCAGTCCGGGACCGAGCCCTCGTCGCGCCAGGCGGCGACGATCGCGTCGAAGTCGTCGTCGGGCCGGTTCTCGCGGTCACGCGAGGGGTCTGCGGAACTCATACCGGTCCGTCCCTCCCCGCTCGCGGCGGCTCCCATCCTGTCACGGCCCGTGTCCCGCCCGACACCGCCCACGGGCCCGCGCGGGCGCCGCGCGGGGCCCGCCCGACCCCGGTGACCACCGCCCCGTTGTGAGGAGGTGTCGACGCTCCGTAGGCTGTCGCCGAAGTCGGTAGGGAGGCAGCGCAGGGTGCTGTACTGGTGGTCCAAGTTCGTGCTGCTCGGCCCGTTGATGAGGCTGTTCTGCCGGCCGGAGGTGCGCGGTGCCGAGAACGTGCCCGGTGGTGCCGGCGCGATCCTCGCCAGCAACCACCTCGCGGTGGCCGACTCCTTCTTCCTGCCGTTGATGCTGCCGCGCCGGGTGACCTTCCTCGCCAAGCGCGAGTACTTCACCGAGCCCGGGATCCGCGGCTGGTTCAAGAAGCAGTTCTTCACCGGCGTCGGGCAGGTCCCGGTGGACCGTTCCGGTGGGTCCGCGGCGCGCGCCGCGATGGACACCGCGGTCCGGCTGCTGAACGAGGGCAAGCTGCTCGGGATCTACCCGGAGGGCACCCGCTCGCCCGACGGGCGGCTCTACAAGGGCAAGACCGGCGTCGCCCGGATGGCCCTGGAGGCCGGGGTGCCGGTCATCCCGGTCGCGATGGTGGGCACCGACAAGGTCAACCCCATCGGCTCCAAGATGTGGCGCCCGCGCAAGGTGAAGATCGTGATCGGCGAGCCGCTGGACTTCTCCCGGTACGAGGGCATGGCCGGGGACCGGTTCATCGAGCGCTCCATGACCGACGAGATCATGTACTCGCTGATGGAGCTGTCCGGACAGACCTACGTCGACCTCTACGCGGCGTCTGTCAAGGAGAAGGCCGCGGCCGGTGCTCCACCGCCCGCGCCGTCGCGTCCCGCCCCGCAGCGGCCGGACGCGAACGTGCCCGACTCCCGCGCCTCCTGATCGACTCCGGAAGTGCGTCCCGGCGATCTGACCCACCGATGTGGAGCTGGGCGAAGGCTCCTCTGTCGGTGAGAGCCCGTGGTGGACCGACCTGTCGCCCGGCAGAATCCGGCGGTCGGTGACCTCTCGGGAGGCGAAGCAGGCGACCGAGTCGGCCGGAGCCGGACGGCGGCCCGCTCACCTGTCCGGTCAGTGGAGCTTCCGGCTTGCGACAAGGGCGTCGAGCATGCTCGTTTCGATCCGGTAGGTGGACGACCTCCTCTACGATCGAAGGTCGTCGAGCCGTGGCGAAGCTCAGTGCCGGTTCTTCAACTCGGCGGCGGGGCGGCTGCCGGTGTCGTCCGACGGATGAGCTCGATGCCCGGGCTCGGCCGGTCCCGATATCGCGCGAGCGCAGTACGATCGCCGCACTGTTTCGTATGGGAGGCGCGATGACCGCCGGAACCCACCAGGCCGTCACGCTGGCCGACGTGAGTGCACGTCGGGACTACATCGTGGACGTCGGGCGCCGTCATGGTGTTTACAACATCCGTGTCTTCGGTTCCGTCGCGCGCGGCGAATCGACCCCCACCAGTGATCTCGACCTGCTGGTCGACCTGGAACCCGGCCATGGTTATGTCGACATGGTTTCCTTCGCCCTCGCGGTCGAGGACTCACTTGGGGTTCTCACACAGGTCGCCACGGTGAACGGTCTCAAACGCCGTGTCCGTGATCAGGTTCTCGCCGAGGCGGTGGCAGTGTGACTGTCTTCTCGACGATCGCTCGTGATGGAGGGATCCCTGTTGGTCCGACGTGACCGGGAGCGGATCGCGGACATGTTGGAAGCCGCTGAGAAGATCCGGGTCCGGGTTGCGCGCGGCCGCGCGCGGTTTGATGCCGACGAGGACTTGCAGATCGTCTTGACGCATCTGATCCAGGTGCTCGGTGAGGCTGCTGCACGCGTGAGCCCCGAGCTGGCTGCTGCTCATCCGCACCTGCCGTGGCGGGCACTGGCGGGAATGCGCAATCGTGTCGTGCACGAGTACTTCGAGATCGATCTCGAAATCCTCTGGGCTGCTGCGTCTCAGGAAGTCCCGGCGCTGGCGGTCCAGCTGCGTGCGGTTCAGACAACGGAGGACGCCTGACCCGGAGCGGTCCCGATCACGGCAGCAGAGGCACGTACGCTCGTCGGGCGGCACAGCTCAACGACCGAACCCGAGCCCAGGACGGCAATGCGCTTCTTCTACGACACCGAGTTCATCGAGGACGGCACGACGATCGACCTGGTGTCGATCGGGATCGTCGGCGAGGACGGCCGCGAGTTCTACGCCGTGTCCACCGAGTTCGACCCGGACCGGGCCGGCAAGTGGGTGCGGGCCAACGTGCTGCCCAAGCTGCCCTCGCCCAGCGACCGGGCCTGGATGTCGCGGTCCCGGATGCGCTCCGAGATCCTCGACTTCTGCACCGGCGCCCCCGGCGACGTCGAGCTGTGGGCCTGGATCGCCGCCTACGACCACGTGGCGCTGTGCCAGCTGTGGGGTGCGATGCCCGCGCTGCCGCGGCCGATCCCGCGCTTCACCCGCGAGCTGCGCCAGCGGTGGGAGGACGCGGGCCGCCCGGCGCTGCCCCCGCCGCCCGCCGAGGCGCACGACGCGCTCGTCGACGCCCGGCACAACCTGCGGCGCTGGGAAGTGATCGCCGAAACCCTCGCGACGGGGGCCGCGCCCCGGTAGGGATCGGCCCCGGCCTAGGCTGGGCCGTGTGAACTGGTCCGTCGACGCGCCCATCGACGTCCTCCCGGAGCTGCCGCCGCTGCCCGCGGACCTGCGCTCCGCCCTGGACGATGCGCTCTCCCGCCCTGCCGCCCAGCAGCCCGAGTGGCCCGACCCGTCGCAGGTGGGCGACGTGCGGAAGGTCCTCGAGTCCGTCCCGCCGGTGGTGCTGCCGCCGGAGGTCGACCGGCTGCAGTCGCGGCTCGCCGACGTCGCGAACGGTGAGGCGTTCCTGCTGCAGGGCGGCGACTGCGCCGAGACCTTCGTCGACAACACCGAGCCGCACATCCGGGCGACGATCCGCACGCTGCTGCAGATGGCCGTCGTCCTGACCTACGGCGCCTCGATGCCGGTGGTCAAGGTCGGCCGCATCGCCGGTCAGTACGCCAAGCCGCGCAGCTCGCCGATCGACGCGAGCGGGCTGCCGTCCTACCGCGGGGACATCGTCAACGGGCTCGCCCCGGACGCGCAGGGCCGCATCCCGGACCCGTCGCGGATGGTGCGCGCCTACGCGAACGCCTCGGCGGCGATGAACCTGGTCCGCGGGCTGACCGCGACCGGGCTGGCCGACCTGTCCAAGGTGCACGACTGGAACAAGGACTTCGTCCGCACCTCCGCCGCGGGCGTGCGCTACGAGGCCGTCGCCGCCGAGATCGACCGCGCGGTCCGCTTCATGGACGCCTGCGGGGTGCGCGACCACAACCTGCACCAGGTCGAGTTCTACGCCAGCCACGAGGCGCTGCTGCTCGACTACGAGCGCGCGATGCTGCGCCTGGACCTGGAGCGCGACCCCACCGGCGGGGAGTCGCCGAAGCTCTACGACCTGTCCACGCACTTCCTCTGGATCGGGGAGCGGACCCGTCAGCTCGACGGCGCGCACGTCGCCTTCGCGGAGCTGCTGGCCAACCCGATCGGCATGAAGATCGGCCCGACGACGACGCCCGACCAGGCCGTCGAGTACGTCGAGCGGCTCGACCCGCACAACCGCCCGGGCCGGCTGTCGCTGATCTCCCGGATGGGCAACGACAAGGTCCGCGACGTGCTCCCGGCGATCGTCGAGAAGGTGACCGCCTCCGGGCACAAGGTCATCTGGCAGTGCGACCCGATGCACGGCAACACCCACGAGGCCTCGACCGGCTACAAGACCCGGCACTTCGACCGGATCGTCGACGAGGTGCAGGGCTTCTTCGAGGTGCACCGCTCGCTCGGCACGCACCCCGGCGGCATCCACGTCGAGGTCACCGGCGAGGACGTCACCGAGTGCCTCGGCGGTGCGCAGCGGATCTCCGACACCGACCTCGCCGGCCGGTACGAGACCGCCTGCGACCCGCGGCTGAACACCCAGCAGAGCCTGGAGCTGGCGTTCCTCGTCGCGGAGATGCTGCGCGGCTGACCCGTCCGTCCCCGGGGCGGCTCCACCCGGAGCCGCCCCGGTGGTGTGTCTCAGGCCCCGGTGCTGGCCCGGGCCGCGAGCCGCGAGGGCAGCAGGGGGGCGGCGGCGCCGTCGCCGTCCCCGGCGAGGACGGCGGCCAGCCGCTGGGCTGCGGCCCGGCCGAGCTCCTCCGCCGGCAGCGCCACACTCGTCAGCGACGGCGCCGTCACCTGGGAGTACGGCAGGTCGTCGAACCCGGCGACGGCGATGTCCCCCGGCACGGCCAGTCCGAGCCGGTGCGCGGCGGCCAGCACGCCGTAGGCCATCGTGTCCGCCGCCGCGACGACCGCGGTGGCCCCGGCCGCCCGCCAGCGCGGCAGCGCCTCGGTGCTGACGTCGGCGGCGGCGTCGAGGGTCAGCCCGGCCCGGGTGCCGTCGTCGAGGATCCGCAGGCCGTGCTCGGCGGCGACCCGGGCGAGCAGCTCACGGCGCACGGTGAAGGTGGCCGAGGGCGTCGAGCCCTCCAGGTAGGCGAGCACCGTGTGCCCGGCCGCGGCGAGGTGTGCGACCAGCGCGCGCACGCCCGGCTCCAGGTCGAAGGTCACCGTGGCGGCGCGGCCCTCGAAGCCGGGGGCGTCCATCAGCACCAGCGGCGGGCCGCCCGGTTCGAGGTCGTCGAGGAACGTCGGCGACGGCGCGTGCACCAGCAGCCCGGCCGGGCGGAACGCCGCGACCCGGCGGACGTCGTCGGCGCCGGGCTGTTCGCCGCCCTCGATCACCGACAGCATGAGCTGGTGCCTGCTGCCCAGCGACTCCCGGATCCCGGTGGTGACCCGGCCGAAGTAGGGGTTGGGCAGGTCGGGGGCGAGCAGCACGACGAGGTCGGTGGTCCCGCGGGCGAGCGAGCTCGCGGCGTGGTCGACGACGTACCCCAGCTCGTCGACCGCGGCCCGGACCCGCTCGGTGATCACCGCGGACACCCGTCCGCGCGACTTGCCGTTCACCACCAGCGACACGGTGGACACGCTCGTCCCCGCCCGCCGGGCCACCATCGCCGCGGTCACCCGCCGGCCCACCGGTCCTGCCATCCGACGAGCCTACCCGGACGCACCTGGCATCAAGCGCTTGACGTCATACGCTTGACAGGTCACAGTCGACACGTCCGGAGCGCCCCGGACGACCGCGACGACGAGGTGGGACACCGGAGATGACCGAGAAGATCGTCCTGGACTGCGATCCGGGCCACGACGACGCGATCGCGCTGCTGCTGGCCCACGGCGACCCGCGGATCGAGCTGCTCGCCGTCACCACGGTCGTCGGGAACCAGACGCTGGACAAGGTGACGCGCAACGCGCTCTCGGTCGCGACCCTGGCCGGGATCACCGGCGTGCCGTTCGCGGCCGGCGCCGACCGCCCGCTGCTGCGGGAGATCGCCGTCGCCGCCGACATCCACGGCGAGACCGGCCTGGACGGTCCGGAGCTGCCCGTTCCGGCGTTCGCCGCGGTCGACACCCACGCCGTGGACCTCATCGTGGAGACCGTGCTGGCCTACGAGCCGGGCACCGTCACCCTCGTCCCCACCGGTGGGCTGACCAACATCGCGCTCGCCGCCCGGCGCGCACCCGAGATCGTCGACCGGGTCAAGCGGGTCGTGCTCATGGGCGGCGGCGTCGCCGTCGGCAACCGGACCCCGGTGGCCGAGTTCAACATCGCCATCGACCCCGAGGCCGCCGCGATCGTGTTCGAGGCGGGCTGGGAGGTGGTCATGGTCGGCCTCGACCTGACCCACCAGGCGCTGGCCGGTCCCGAGGTGCGCCACGCGATCCGCGCCGTCGGGACCGGCCCGGCGCGCTTCGTCGACGAGCTGCTGGACTTCTTCGCCGCCACCTACCGCGACGTGCAGGGCTTCGACGCCCCGCCGGTGCACGACCCGTGCGCCGTCGCCCACGTGATCGACCCGACGATCGTGCGCGCGGTCGCCATGCCGATCGTGGTCGAGACCGCGGGCCGGTACACCACCGGGATGACCGTGGCCGACCGGCGTGGCCCGGCCCCGGCCGGCTGCCGCACGCACGCCGCGCTGGAGCTCGACCACGCCCGCTTCTGGGAGCTCGTCGTGGGCGCGCTGCGCGCCATCGGCGACCCCGCCGATCTCACCGATCCCACCGCGACGGAGCAGATCGCATGACCACCGCCGTACCCGGGGACCGCCGCCCGGTCGTCACGCTCGTCGTGGCGGTGCCGGCCGCCTGCGTGGCGTTCCAGCTCAACGCCTCCATGCTCAGCCCCGCCCTGGTCACCACGGCCCGCGAGCCGGGCACCGACGACGCCGCCGCCGAGACCGGCGCCGCGCACGACGTGGTGGACGCCCGATGAGCCGGGTGCTGGTCGTCGGCTCGCTCAACGCCGACCTGGTGGTGCGCACCGAGCGCTTCCCGGGTCCGGGGGAGACCGTGGCCGGGTCGGACCTGACCGTGGGCCCCGGTGGCAAGGGTGCCAACCAGGCCGTCGCCGCCGCCCGGCTCGGGGCCGCCGCCGGGGTCGGCGTGGGCATGGTCGGCGCGATCGGCGACGACGACCACGGCCGGACCGTGCGTGACGCCGTCGCCGCCGCCGGTGCCGACGTCGACCGGGTCGCCGTGCGGACCGGCACGGCCACCGGCACCGCGGTCATCACCGTCGCCGCCGCGGGCGACAACACGATCGTCGTCTCGCCCGGCGCCAACGCCGCCCTGGAGCCCGGCGACCTGCCCGCCTTCGACGACGTCGCGGTGCTGACCCTGTGCCTGGAGATCCCGACCCCGACCGTGCTGGCCGCCGCGCGGGCCGCCCGCGCCGCCGGGACCACGGTGGTGCTGAACCTCTCGCCCTACGCCCCGGTGCCCGCCGAGCTGCTCGCCGCCACCGACGTGCTCGTGGTCAACGAGCACGAGGCCGCGCTGCTGGGGGAGCACCCGGTGCCCCGGTCGGTCGTGACACGCGGGGCCGCGGGCTGCGAGGTGCGCGACCGGCGAGCGGCTACGGTGTCCACAGTGGATGCGATGCGGGCCGACGTGGTGGACACCACCGGGTCGGGCGACGCGTTCCTGGCGGCGGTCGCCGTGCGGCTCGCCGCGGGGGACGACCTGCCGGACGCCGCGCGCTACGCCGTGCGCGCCGGTGCCCTCGCGGTCACCGTCGCCGGGGCGCAACTGCCCGAGATCGGCGACGCCGAGCGCACCCGCTTCGGGCTGTAGGGCCCCTCGAACGCCGGTGTCCCGGCCGGGCCGCCACCCGGCCGGGGCACCGGCTCCCGCTCAGGGCGCGGTCGGCCCACCGGCCGGAGCGCCGCTCACGGCGCCGCCGACAGCACCGGTCACGGCACTGCTCACAGCACGGTGAGGGTGATCGTGTCGCCCGGCCGGGCGTCGCTGCCCGAGCCCGGGTCCTGCCCGACGACGTGGCCGTCGCGGCGGCCGAACGGGAAGCTGCGCTCGATCTCGACCTCGAAGCCGTCCTGGCGCAGCAGCTCCTCGGCCTCGTCCGCGCGCATCCCGATGACGAACGGCACCGGGGGCGCGGTCTCGTCGACGGGCGGCGGGGGCGGTTCCGGGGCGGGCTCGGCCCCGCGGCTGGTGACCAGGGTGACCGGGGCGCCCCCGGCGAGCCGGGTCCCGGCGGGCGGGTCGGTCCGGATCACCGCACCGGCGGGCACCTCGGCGCTGAACTCCTCGGCGCTCGTCGAGCGCACCGGGGTCAGCCCGGCGCGGCGCACGGCGTCCTCCGCGGTGTCCACGGCGCTGCCCGCGGGCACGTCGGGCACCGCGGGACGGCCGGTCGACACCACCAGGGTGACCGTGGTCCCGCGCAGCACCCGGGTCTCCGGGGCCGGGTCCACCTGCGCGACGAGGTCGGGCGCCACGTCGTCGTCGGCCCGTTCGGTGACCGTGGGCGTGAGGTCGGACTCGGCGACGAGCGCGGTCGCCCGCTCGCGGTCCAGGCCGGTGACCGCGGGCATCGTGGTCCAGCGGCCCGACCCGAGCCACCAGGCGCCCGTCCCGGCCAGCGCGGCCAGCAGCAGGAGCAGCACCATCCACAGCGCGAACACCCGGCGGCCGCGACGGCGGCGCCCGGCCAGCTCCTCGCGGGTCATCGGCTCCGGCTGCCCGGCGGGGGTGACGGCGGTGCCGTGGGCGCCGCGGGCCCGGGTCTGCACCCGGGTGCCGCCGGGGCCCGGCGCTGCGGCGTCGAGCGGCCGGTGGCGCAGGGGGCCTGCGGGGAGGGTGGGGCCGTCGTCGGGCGGGGGCGGGCCGGGCGGACGCGGCGTCGCGGTCCGGGGCAGGCCCAGCCGGTCGGCCATGTCCAACAGCTCGCGCCGGAAGTGCTCCGCGTCGACCGGGCGCTGCTCGGGGTCCCGCGAGGTGGCCCGGGCGACGAGCGCGTCCACGGCCGGCGGCAGCCCCGGGACCAGCGCCGACGGCGGCGGCACGTCCTCGTTCACGTGGCGGTAGGCCACCGACAGCGGGTTGTCGGCGGTGTAGGGCGGCTGCCCGGTCAGCATCTCGTAGAGCACGACACCGGCCGCGTAGACGTCGCTGCGGCCGTCGGCGCGACCGGACACGACCTGCTCGGGGGAGAGGTAGGCCATGGTCCCGAGGATCATCCCGGCGTGGCTGACCCCGGCCTCGGCGGCCGCGGTGAGCAGGCCGAAGTCGGCCACCTTCACCTCGCCGCCGGAGGAGATCAGCACGTTCTCCGGCTTCACGTCGCGGTGCACCATGCCGAGCCGGTGCGCGCGGGCCAGCCCGGCGAGGACCGGTTCGAGCACCCGGACCGCGGCCGGGAGCCCCAGCGCACCGCGGGCGCGCAGCACGTCGCGCAGGGTGCCGCCGTCGACCAGCTCCATGACGACGAACAGGCTGGCCTCGCCCAGGGGCCCCGCGGGGACGGTGCCCCGGTCGTAGACGGCGACGACGCACGGGTGGTCGATCCGGGCCGCCAGCCGCGCCTCCCGGTCGAACCGGGTGCGGAAGGCGTGGTCCCCGGCCATCCGCGGGTCCATCACCTTGATCGCGACGGCGCGTTCGAGACGGGTGTCGGTGCCGTGGTGCACCGTCGACATGCCGCCGCGGGCCAGTACCGGGCCGACCCGGTAGCGGCCGTCGAGCAGCACCTCGCCGGGGCCGTCGGCGGCGAGCCGCCCGGCCCCACCCGGGGCGCCGGGATCGACCGGACCGGACGGTGAGCTCATCGCGGGTCAGGTTACCGGTGGGGATCGGGTCGGTCGTGCAGGTGGTCGGCGTAGGACCACACCGCGTCGGCCGGTCCGGTGGGAGTCGGCGCCGCCCGGGGCGGTGTGGGACAGTGTCCGGCTGTGAACGAGTCCCTCCCCGCCGCTGTCACCGAGGAGACGCTGAGCGTCGCCGAGGTGGCCGACCGCCTGTCGATCCCCGTCTCCCGGGTGCACCAGCTCGTCCGCGACGGGCAGCTCCTGTCGTTCAAGAACGGGCACGACGTCGTCGTCCCGACCGCGCTGCTCGACGACGACGGTGTCGTGCGCGGGTTGCCGGGCACGATCGTCGTCCTCCGCGACGGCGGCTACGACGACGACGCCATCCTGAGCTGGCTGTTCACCGAGGAGGAGTCGCTCTCCGGTGCCCCGATCACCGCGCTGCGCGCGGGCCGGCACAAGGAGATCAAGCGCCGCGCCCAGGCCATGGCCTTCTGAGGTTCTCCCCGGCCCGGCTCACCCGCGGGACGGGCGCCCGGCGCGTTCGCGCGCCAGCTGGGTACCGCGGGCGGCCAGCGCCCGGCCGAGCCGGGGCAGCGCGACGGCGGCCCGGCGCCGGTTCGGCACCGCGACCCGGTGGGTCAGCACGTCGTAGCCGGCGTCGGCGATCTCGTCGAGGATCTCCGCGTACAGCACCCGGGCGGCGCCGACGCAGGCCCGCGACACCGGCTCCAGCATCGGGATCCCCGGGTCGGCCCGCCGGTAGGTGGCCCGGGTCCGGGCGACCAGGTGGGCCAGGGCGCGGCGGATCCGCGGGTCCGGGCGCCCGGTGCGCCGGCTCCAGGTCAGCAGCTCCCGGTCGACGCCGAACGCGGCGAGCTCGTCGGCGGGCAGGTACACCCGGCCGCGGTCGAGGTCCTCGCCGACGTCGCGCAGGAAGTTCGTGATCTGGAACGCCACGCCCAGCAGCGCGGCGTGCGGCTCGGCCTCCGCCCGCGGGACGACCGTCCCGAGCACCGGCAGCGTCTGCAGCCCGATCACGGCGGCCGAGCCGTGCACGTAGACGGCCAGCTCGTCGTCGGTGGCGTAGTCGGAGACGGTGAGGTCCATCCGCATCGAGACCATGAAGTCCCGGAACAGCGACGCGTCGAGGTCGTGGCGGCGCGCGGTCTCGGCGACGGCGAGCACCTCGGGCCTGCTGCCGGGCAGCGGGGCGCCCGCCAGTGCGGCCGCCAGCTCGACGTCGAGCGCGTCGAGCCGGCTGTGCGGGTCCCCGCCGCCCGCGCCGTCGGGGTCGTCGACGATCTCGTCGGCGAAGCGGGCGAAGCCGTAGAGGGCGTGGATGTCGACCCGTCGTGCCGGGGGCAGCAGCCGGGTCGCCAGGAAGTAGGTGCGCCCGTGCTCGGCGTGCAGCGCGCGGCAGGCCGCGTAGGCGGCGCGCAGCTGCGGGTCGGTCAGGCCGGCGGCGTCGAGCTCGACGCGCCCGGCCCGCTCAGCCGCGGACGCCCGCATCGGTGGTGGGCGCGGTCGACGGTGCCTCCGGGGCGCCCCGGCGCAACCCCAGCGGGTCCGGGCGGAGCAGCGACACCGCGGCCAGGACACCGGCCAGGGCACACACCAGCAGGTAGTGCGGCACGTAGAGGGCGGTCTCGCCGTCGGGGAAGTACACGATCATCAGCCAGACCGAGCCGAAGACCACCCACTGCAGCCCGCGCGCGCTCCACGGGGTCATCGCGAGCAGGCAGAACCCCCAGCTCAGGTACCACGGCAGCGTGGTGGGGGAGAGCACGGCGGCCAGCGCGAGGGCGATCGCGGCGCCCGTCACCGCGGCCCGCGGGTCGTCGCGGCCGCGCCACCACAGCCGGGCGATCAGCAGGCCCATCACCAGCGCGCCGAGGAACCGGAACGTGTCGACGAACGCCTGGGTGTTCACCTCACCGGCGAACATCCCGGCCACGCTCGCGGTCGCCTGACCGAACGCGGTCGGCACCGACAGCCAGTTCACGATCATCGACGGGGCGCTGAGCGCGGGCAGCCAGCCCAGCCCGAACCCGGTGAGCCAGGTGGCGCCGCCGAACACGACGCCGAACACGGCCACCGACGGCACCCCGGCCCGGACCAGCCGCGACCAGAACCCGCCGGACAGCGTCGCGGCCCACACCAGCACCAGGAACGGCAGCACGATCCCGGCCGAGGCCTTCACCGCCATCGCCAGCGACGCGACGACGATCGCCCACACGAACCGCTGCCGCAGCGCCAGCAGCGCCGCCAGCGGCAGCAGGCCGACGACCAGCAGGTCGTTGTGCACCCCGCCGACCATGTGCACGACCATCACCGGGTTCGCCACGGCCAGCCACAGCGCGACCGCGGGACGCCCGCCGAGGCGCCGGGTCAGCGCGGGCAGCACCGCCACGAGCAGCAGCAGTCCGGTGACCAGGGTCAGCCGCATCAGCACGACGCCGAGCAGCACGTTCTGGCCGGCCAGCAGGACCACGCCCTGCGCGAGCAGGATGAACAGCGGCCCGTAGGGGGCGGGGGTGTCCTGCCAGAAGAAGTGGACGTTGTCGGTGAAGATCCCGCCCATGGTGTCCGGCCCGACGACGTACGGGTCGTACCCGGCCAGCGGCAGCGCGCCCTGGGCGAGGTAGCTGTAGGGGTCGCGGGTGAACAACGGCGCCGTGACGAGCATCGGCAGCATCCACACCGCCGCCGTCGTCAGCACCGCGCGGCCACCGGCGCGCCGGGCGAGCACGGCGCGGCCCAGCCGCACCCACGCCCACACCATCAGTACCAGGCCGACGTAGATCACGATCGTCGCGAGCATCGCGCCGTGGCCGTAGCGCCAGAACGACAGCGAGGAGTTGCCGATCACCGGGTCCCGCATCGGGATCCCGCCGCCGCCGAACGAGCCGAGGAACATCAGCACGGTCCCGGCCAGCCCCAGCAGCAGGACGCCCCGTGGCGGCGAGCCGAGCCGCTCGGCCAGGCCGGGGCCCGCGGGCCGCGGTGCGGGCGGCGGGGGCACGACCGCGCCCGCACCGGGGTCCGGCGTCACCGGTTCGGGTGCCGCCGGGCGGGGGAGCGGGGGCGAGGGCTGAGCCGTCATCGTGTCCGTGTGTGCTGGTCGGGCGTCGTCGGGAACCATGATTCCACGCCCCTCGGCGCTCGTACTCGGCGCCCGCCCGCAGTGCCCCTCCTCTAGGGCCCCGTGCGGGCCGCCGTCCCGTGCCCGGCGTGCTCGGTCGGGCGCGGACCGGTGATCCGCTCGGCCGCCAGCCGCCCGGAGATCAGCACCGGCGGGATCCCGACACCGGGGGTCGTGCCGCACCCGGCGAGGACCGCGTTCGCCGTCCCGCGGACGAGGTTGCGCGGCCGGAACGGGCCGGTCTGGGCGAGGGTGTGCGACGCCGAGAACGGCGTGCCCGCGGCCATCCCGGCTGCCGCCCAGTCCTGCGGGGTCCACATCCGGGTCCAGCTCGGCTGCACGGAGGGGTCCACCAGACCGCGGTCGGCGAGCACCCCGAACAGCTCCTCGGCGTACGCCGGGCCGACCCGGTCCCAGTCGATGCCGGGCGCCACCGCGGTGTTCGGGCACGGGGCGAGCACGCTCATGACCTCGCGCCCGCCGGGCTGCAGCGACGGGTCGGTCAGCCCGGGCCGGGTGACCAGCAGCGACGGGTCGGACATCAGCCGTCCCTCGTCGATGATCTCGCGGAAGGTGCCCGCCCAGGAGCCGCCGAAGGAGATCGTGTGGTGGTGCTGCGCGGTGCCCGGCGCGGGCGCGGGCATCCCGGCGTGCACGACGACGGCGCTGGGCGACCAGCGCAGTCCGACCGGGCGCCGCGGGGCCCCGCCGAGCAGGGCGTAGGCCGCGGGCAGCTCGGGGGTGAGCACGACCGCGTCGCACGGGGTCAGCGACTCGTCGGCGCCGTCGGGACCGGTGTGCCGGACCGCGGTGACCCGGTCCCCGGAGCGGTCCAGGCCGGTCACGGTGCGGCCGTAGTGGATCTCCGCTCCCGCGTCGGCGGCCGCGCCGGCCAGCGCGGTGCCCATCATCCGCATGCCGCCGCGCGGGAAGTACACGCCCGCGACGGTGTCCATGTAGGCGATCACGCCGTAGGCGCCGAGCGCGTCGCGCGGGGAGACCCCGGCGTAGAGCGCCTGGAAGGAGAACACCCGGCGCAGCCGCTCGTCGGGCAGGAAGCGGTCGATCCGCTTGCCGAGCCTGCCGAAGCCGCCGAGCGCGGCGAGCCGGGCCAGGTCGGGGCCGAGCAGCGACAGCGGCGAGTCCATGTTCGCGCCGATGAAGCCGTCCATCTCGGCGCGGTAGAGGTCGGTGAGCCAGCGCCGCAGCCGCCGGTACCCGGCCGCGGAGTCCGGGCCGCACTGCTCGCGGATCTCGTGCTCCATCGCGGCGGCGTCGGTGTGCACCGCGATGGCCGAGCCGTCGGCGAACTCGGCCCGGTAGGCCGGGTCGAGCCGGACGAGGTCGAGCCGGTCCGCGGTCGTCTCGCCGACGGCGGCGAAGGCGGAGTCCAGCAGCTCCGGCATGGTCAGCACGGTCGGCCCGGTGTCCAGGGCGTAGGTGCCGTGGTCGTCGGTCACGTCCAGCCGCCCGGCGCGGCCCCCGGGGAAGTCCTCCCGCTCGACGATCGTGACGCGGCGGCCGGCGCCCAGCAGGTGCAGTGCCGTCGACAGCCCGGCCAGCCCCGCCCCCACGACGACGACGTGGTCGGCGTGTCCCTCGATCCGCCGCACCCCGCTCACCAGGCCCGCCGGGTCGCGCGCTCGGCCAGCTCGAACAGGTGCGACCGGCCCGGTTCGGCGACCGGTGCGGAGTCGAGCGCGTCGAGGGCGGCGCCGGTGAGCGCGGCGATCCGCTGCTCCACCGACTGCACCGCACCCAGCTCCGACAGCGCGGAGCGGGCCCGGTCCAGGCTCGCGGCGTCCAGGTCGGGGTCGCCGAGCGCGGAGAGGACGACGTCGGCGGCGGCCCGGTCCCCGCGCTGCTCGGCGCGCTGCAGGGCCGCGGCGACCAGCAGGGTCCGCTTGCCCTCGCGCAGGTCGTCCCCGGCGGGCTTGCCGGTGACCCGCGGGTCGCCGAACACCCCCAGGAGGTCGTCGCGGAGCTGGAAGGCGACGCCGATGTCGGCGCCGTAGCGCCGGTAGGCCGCGACGACCCGCGGGTCGGCCCCGGCGATCGCCGCACCCAGGTGCAGCGGCCGCTCCACGGTGTAGGCGGCGGTCTTGAACCGGTCGATGGTCAGGGCGGTCGACTCGGCGGTGTCCCCGGAGGCCTGGGCCAGCACGTCGAGGTACTGGCCGGACAGCACCTCGGTGCGCATCGCCCGCCACGGCTCGGCGGCGCGGGTGTGGGCGCCCTCGGGCAGCGCGGCGGCGTGGAACATGTCGTCGGCCCACACCTGGGCCAGGTCCCCGACCAGGATCGCGACGGCGGCGCCGAACCGGGCCGGCGGGCCCGACCAGCCGTTCGCCGCGTGCGTCCGGGCGAACTCGACGTGCACCGTGGGCCGGCCGCGCCGGGTCGAGGAGGCGTCCATCAGGTCGTCGTGGACCAGCGCGCACGCCTGGATCAGCTCCAGCGACGCGATCGCGCTCAGCACCCCCTGCGCGTGCGGGTCGGCCGGGTCGCCGCCCGCACCGCGCCAGCCCCACCAGGCGAAGGTGGGCCGCAGCCGCTTCCCGCCACCCAGGACGAACCCGGCCAGCGCGTCGGCGGCCTGCACCACGACCGGGTCGATGCCCAGCACCTCGGTACGGCGCCGGTCCAGGTACCCGGCCAGCACCCGTTCCACGTGCCGGGGCAGCGCGTCGTCCAGTGGAGCCGGGCCTGCCGTGGACAGGCCCGGGGACCCGGACGGACCGGACGGTGCGGACACGGGGGAGACGGGATCGGCCACGACGACCAGGCTATCGGTGCTCCTGGGACCCGGCCCGTCGATCCACGGTGGTGCACGTCATGACCGTCCCGGTGCGCCGGGCGGCCGTCGGCGTGCCACCGGCGGGCGGCGCGCCCCGTAAGGTCGACGCCGTGACGACGAGCTCCGCATCCACGGTGACCGAACGGATCAGCGTCGACCGACCCTTCTTCGCGGTGGAGTTCTTCCCGCCGAAGGACGACCAGGGCGAGGCGGAGCTGTGGCGCGCCGTCCGCCGCCTCGAGGTGCTCGACCCCGCCTACGTCTCGGTGACCTACGGCGCGGGCGGCTCCAGCCGCGACCGCACCGTCCGGACGGTCGAGCGGATAGCCACCGACACCACGCTCTGCTCGATGGCGCACCTGACCGCCGTCTCGCACTCGACCGACGAGCTGCGCCACGTGATCGGGTCGCTGGCCGCCGCGGGCGTCCGCAACATCATGGCGCTGCGCGGGGACCCGCCCGGCGACCCGCTCGGCGACTGGGTCGCCCATCCCGAGGGGCTCGAGTACGCCGACCAGCTCGTCGCGCTGATCAAGAGGTCGGGCCCGTTCTGCGTGGGGGTCGCCGCGTTCCCCTACGGCCACCCGCGCTCGGCCGACCTCGACGCCGACACCGAGCGGCTCGTCGGGAAGTTCCGGGCGGGGGCGGAGTTCGCCGTCACCCAGCTGTTCCTGGAGCCCGACGGCTTCCTGCGGCTGCGCGACCGGGTCGCCGCGGCCGGGTTCGACCAGCCGATCATCCCCGGCATCATGCCGCTGACCTCGGAGAAGACCTTCCACAAGGGGCCCGAGCTGTCCGGTTCGCCGCTGCCGGCGGCGCTCGTCGAGCGGCTCGCGCCCTACTCCGGCGACACGGCGGCGTTCCGCGCCGCGGGCATGGAGGTCACCGGCGAGCTGTGCGAGCGGCTGCTCGCCGAGGGTGTCCCCGGGATCCACTTCTACTGCCTCAACCGGTCGACGGCGACGACCGAGCTGGTCGAGCGTCTCGGGCTGGCTCCGCGGTCCGAGGGCGCGCGGCTGTCCGCCCGGGCCTGACCCCCGCCGCGGCGCCCGCACCGGACCCGCCCCGGACCGGACCGGACCGGACCGGGCGGGTCGGTCGGAGCAGGTGCAGGTCCGGGTCGGTCAGGCCGGGCGCACCAGGTGCAGGTCCGGGGCCGGGCGGGCGCCGGCCGGTCCGACGTCGGCCCAGGTCGTCTTGCCGCCGCGGTGCCGGCGCACCCCCCAGCGCTGCGAGAGCCGGCCGACGATCTGCAGCCCGCGCCCGCGGGTGGCGGTGGGGTCGTGGGGCTGCTCGCGTCCGCGCACGACCGAGCCGTCGCGCACACGCAGCCGCACCGCGCCGTCGCGTACCCGGGCGGTCACCAGCATCGGGGTGTGCGCGTGGTCGACGCCGTTCGCGACCAGCTCGTGCAGCACCAGCGTCGCGTCGTCCACGGTCAGGTCGTCGACCAGCGGGGTCAGGAACCGCGTCAGCTCGTGCCGGACCGTACGGCACGCCGCCGCGTCGGGCTCCACCCTCAGGATCCAGGACTGCGCCGTCACGGCCCCGCCCCCTCCGCGTCCTGCCGGGCCGGCCCGCCCGACGCGACCCGGTTACCCGATGTGCCCGCTTCGCACACGCCCGCGGTCCCCCACCCGTGGACGGGCCGGAACGGGTACGGTCACGGGTCCGACGCGTAGAGCCAACTGCGCGTGCCCGCAGCCGCGAGCACGACGTGGAGGATCCGCTTGCGCATCGCCGTCATCCGCACCCCCGAGGTCCCGCGAACGTGCGGCGCGGGTGTCACCGCCGCCTCGCTGGCCGCCGCCGGTCATACGGTCCGGGTGTTCACCGACGTGCCCGACGACCCCGACCTGACCGCCCCGGCCGGTGGCGGCGCACTGCGGGTGCAGCCGTGGGACGCCGGGCAGGACACCGCACTGGCCGCGGCGTGGTCCGACGACCCGCCCCAGGTGGTGCACGCCATCGGCCCGCGCGCCGGGGCCGTCGCCGTCGCGACCGGGGTGCCGGTCGTGCAGGTCTACCCGGCCGACGGCCCGGGCCCGGCCGCGGTCCCCGCCGCCCGTACCGGGTCGCCGCAGGGGGTGGCCCGCGTGCTGGCCTCCAGCGAGGAGCAGCACACCGCCCTGCTCCGCCGCGGGGTGCCCCGGGCCGCGCTGCGCACGGTGCCGACCGCCGTCGACACCGACGCCTTCACCCCCGAGGGCCCGGCGCTGCGCCGGGGCGACCGGCCGCGGCTGGTCGCGCTCGGCTCGCTGGCCGACGGGGCCGGGATGGACACGGTGATCCGGGCCCTGGCCCGGATCCGCGCCGCCGAGCTGCTCGTCGCCGGCGGCGCGGCGGACCCGGACCCCGACCGCGCGCGGCTGTTCGGCGTCGCCCGTGAGGCCGGCGTCGCCGGGCGCGTCCGGTTCGTCGGGCCGGTCGAGGGTGGCCTGCTGCCGCGGCTGCTGCGCTCGGCCGACGTCGTGGTCGCCGCCCCGGAGCACGACGTCGGGGTCGGGCCGGTCCTGCAGGCGATGGCCTGCGCGCGGGCGGTCGTGGCGACCGGCGTCGGCGGGCTGCGCGACGTCGTCGTCGACGGGGTGACCGGGATGCTGGTGCGACCGGCCCGGCCCGCCGAGCTGGCGGTCGCCCTGCGCGGCGTGCTCGGCGACGACGCCCTGCGGGCCGGGCTCGGGATCGCGGGCCGGGACCGTGCGGTGTCGCGGTTCGACCGGGCGCGGATCGCCGAGGCCCTCACCGTCGTCTACGGCGAGCTGGTCGGTGACCCGGCCGCCGAGCCCGCCGAGGAGGACGACCCCGAGGACCGCACGCCGGTCGGCGCCGCGGGCTGACCCGACGGCCACGCCGGGTCGCGGACGTCCCGGGAGCGCCGCGGCGCGACCTCGACGGCCGCGTGCCGGTGCGGTCCGGGGGACCCGGGGCGGCGGATGACCTGGAAGTGGCCTGTGCGGCGGACCCGCCGGGCCAGTGCGACGCGGTGCCGGGGCGGGGCGACCAGGCGCCGGTGCACCCGCTGCAACCCGATCCCGCCCGCGAGCGCGACCGGCAGCGCCACGAGCACGTGCCACCACGACGTCGCCCAGAAGTGCACGGTCGCGACGAACAGCGCCGTCCAGCCGACCGCGGCCGTCCGGAGCAGGGTCAGCCGGAGGCGCAGCGGCCGGTCGCGGCAGCCTCGTCGCAGCACCGGGGCGGTGCGCGTGAGCACCCACAGCCAGTACAGCGCGAGCAGGGTGAGCGCGAGGTAGCCGGTGACCCGTCGGAGGTCCATGTGGCCCCCTCGGCCCCGATCTACGCGGTGTTACGGCTCACACACGCACTGTCGGTACGGGCCCGCCGGGACCACGGTGTCGGAGGTCGACCGGCCGACGGTGCCGGACTTCAAGGACGGGGCCGTCGCCGGCCCCGAGCGGCGGGCTCAGCGGCGGCGCGGGCGTCGACCAGCAGGGCGAGGTGCAGCGCCGTCCGCACCTCGGGGTCGGTGAGGTCGAGGCCCAGCAGGCCGGACAGGCGGCGGAGCCGGGCGTATGCGGCGGGGCGGCCCACCCCGAGCCTGCGGGCGACGTCGGTGACGACCCCGCCCGCCTCGACCAGGGCCCACAGCGTGTCCCGGGCGTCGGTGCGCGCGCCGGCGGGCAGCGCCGTCACCGGGCCGAGCACGTCCGCGGCGAAGCCGAGCAGGGCCGGGTCGTCGCCGAGGCGGTGCACCAGCCCGCGCAGCGCGGGCACCCGGACGGGGCCGCGGCCGCCGGTCGTGGCGTGCGCGGCCGCGTCGTCGCGGGCCCGGCGCAGCAGGTCCGGCAGCGCGGCGAACGGGCCGGGCCCGGCCGTCGCCGCGGCCACCGTGGCGGGCAGCCCGGCGAGCAGCGGGCCGCCGTCGCCGGGGACGAGCACCACGAGCTCCCCGGGCGCGGGGGAGACCACCGTCGCCCCCGGCGCGACGACGGCGAGCGCCGCGTCGACGGCCTCCTCCGGGGCGACGGCCCGCTCCGGGTCGTGGTCGCCTGCCGGGCGCAGCGCCACCACCGACAGCGGGCCCGCGTCGTCCAGCCCGGCGGCCCGGGCCCGCACCGCCAGCCGTCCGGCGTCGGACGGCACCGCCGCGGCCAGGTCGGCCACCAGCGCGTCGCGGGCGGACCGCAGCAGGACCCCCGGGTCCGGGTCGAGCAGCGACACCGCGTCCGCGGCGGCGTCGAGCAGTGCGCGGACCCGGTGGGCGGTGCCCGGCGTCGGCCGGGACGGCACCGTCAGCCGCCCCCACCGCGCGCCGGGCCGCCCGACCGGCGCGATCGCCCAGCCCTCCGGCCCGGCGGGCCCGGCCAGCCGCGAGCGCGCGGCCCAGTCCCGCAGGTCCGGACCGCCCGCGGTGAGCAGCACCCGGTGCGCGAGGTCCTCGCACACCACGGGCGCGTCGATCCGGCGGGCCAGCTCGTCGACCACGCGCCCCGGCGGCACCCGGTGCAGGGCGAGCGACCGGAACGCGGCCTCGACGCCCGGCGGCCCGGGGTCGTCGTCGCGGCGGGCGGCGACCTGCCCCAGGACGCCCGCCACGATCTCGGCGAAGCGCACCGTGCGCCGCAGCTCCACCAGCGGGAACCCGGCCGCCCGGGCGGCCTGCACCAGCCCGGCGGGCAGCGACGGCAGCTGCCGCCCGATCTCCACGACCAGCCCGACCGCCCCGGCGGCCCGCAGCGCGTCGACGTAGCGGGCGGGGACGGTGGTGGGGTCGGCCACCGGCACCCCGACCGAGAGCACCAGCACCCCCGGCGGCAGCGTCCCGGCCGGGTCGGCGACCTCGCTGACGTGCACCCAGCGCACCGGGGTGCCCAGCGCCGCCCGCCCGGCCCGTACGGCGGGTGCGCCGGCCCGGACCTCCGGACGGGCCAGCACGTCGGCGATGGTCGGGTGCACCGGGATCCACTCCGTCGGTCGCGACGCCCAGGACGATACGGATCGTATCCCTGACCGGAGTGGCCGCGGCGCCGACGATCGGAGGCGTACCGCGCCGCTACCGAGGGAGCCCACCGTGACCGCCGTCGAGAACACGACCCGGACCGAGGCCGGCGCCACCCCGGACGCGCCCGCCCTCTCGCCGCACGCCGACGCCGCCGGCCGGCACCTCTGGATGCACTTCGCCCGGATGCACGGCCGCGACGGCGCGAACCCGATCCCGGTCGTCACCCGCGGCGAGGGCGTGCACCTGTGGGACGACCGCGGCCGCCGCATCCTCGACGGCCTCGCCGGCCTGTTCGTCGTGCAGGCCGGGCACGGGCGGCGTGAGCTGGCCGAGGTCGCCGCGAAGCAGGCGTCGGAGCTGGCGTTCTTCCCGGTCTGGGGCTACACGACCCCGCCCGCGGCCGAGCTGGCCGAGCGGCTCGCCCACCTCGCCCCCGGCGACCTGAACCGGGTCTTCTTCACCTCCGGCGGCGGTGAGGCCGTCGAGAGCGCCTGGAAGGTGGCCAAGCAGTACTTCAAGCTCCGCGGCCGCCCGCTCAAGCACAAGGTGATCTCCCGGGCGACGGCGTACCACGGCACCACGCACGGGGCGATGGCCGTGACCGGGCTGCCCGCGATGAAGAAGGACTTCGAGCCGCTGGCGCCCGGCGGGTTCCGCGTGCCCAACACCAACCTCTACCGTCACCCCGAGTTCGACGGCGACGCGGAGGCCCTGGGCCGCTGGGCCGCCGACCGGATCGAGGAGGCCATCGCGTTCGAGGGCGCGGAGACCGTCGCCGCGGTCGTGCTGGAGCCGGTGCAGAACTCCGGCGGCTGCCTGACCGCGCCGCCGTCGTACTTCGCCCGGGTCCGCGAGATCTGCGACCGGCACGACGTGCTGCTCGTCGCCGACGAGGTGATCACCGGTTTCGGCCGCCACGGCGTCCCGTTCGCCAGCGCGAAGTTCGGGTTCGTCCCGGACATCATCACCTGTGCGAAGGGCATGACCTCGGGCTACGGGCCGCTGGGCGCGATGATCGCCTCGGAGAAGGTGATCGAGCCGTTCCTCGCCCCCGGCGTCACGTTCCCGCACGGCTACACCTGGGGCGGGCACCCGGTCTCTGCCGCCGTCGCGCTCGCGAACCTCGACCTCATGGAGCGCGAGGACCTCTACGGCAACGTCCTGTCCCACGCCGACGCGTTCGGCGCGACCCTCGACCGGCTCCGTGACCTGCCGATCGTCGGCGACGTCCGCGGCGACGGCTACTTCCGGGCGATCGAGCTCGTGCGCGACCGGGACACCCGGGAGACCTTCGGCCCGCAGGAGCGGGAGCGGCTGGTGCGCGGGTTCCTGCCCGGGGCGCTGTTCGAGGCGGGCCTGTACTGCCGCCCCGACGACCGCGGCGACGTCGTGATCCAGCTGGCGCCGCCGCTGATCGCCGGCCGGGCCGAGTTCGACGAGATGGAGCAGATCCTGCGGGACGTGCTCACCGAGGCGTACAAGATCGTGTGAGTTCGCCGGGACCCGCCGCGTCGGGTTGTTACCCAACCGGCGGGTAACTAGGTTGACCCCCCAGGCGCCGCACCGCGGCGGGGCGTGCCGACAGGGGGCCTCCATGACGAACAACGACCTCACCGGCGGACGAGAGGTCGTCGTCACCCAGGCCCGGTCGCACACCGAGCGCGGCATCCTGCGCCGCTGGGCCGAACAGGAGCACCCGGCCGCGACCGTGGTCGGCCTCGGCGCGAACGGCGAGGTGCCGTCCGCGCTGGGGGAGGCCCTGCACGGCGCCGGCACGGTGATCGTCCCGGCCCGGGTCGCGTGGCTGACCCCCGAGCCGGAGGACAGCGGCCCGGTCCGCAAGCTCACCGGCCTGGCGACGTCCGCGGTCATGCGGATGGCCTGGTCGCCGCTGCACCCGTCGATGGTCAAGCACCGCCCGGACGCGGCCCGGGTCGTGACGGGGGATCCGGCGACCGTCGCCGACCTGGTGTCCCGGTTCGTCGCGCAGGAGACCGGCAGGCCCGGCTCGGACGGGTTCACCCGGTTCGTCGCCCGGCAGGCGATCCTGGCCTGCGACCGCGCCGAGCGCCGCGTCCTCGGTGACCGGTACAAGGTGCCGCGCCGGATGGTCGAGCAGATCACCTCCTCGGCCCGCTTCCCCGGGCTCGTCGAGGCGCTCGCCGCGCGGACCGGGAAGCCCTCCGCCGAGATCGAGCGGGACCTGGAGTCGTGCCTGCACGAGATGGCGGCCGTGCAGAGCCCGCCGGCGATCGACGCCTTCCGGGCCGTGATGAGCCCGATGCACGCGAAGGCCTGGGACGTCCAGGTCGACGAGTCGGGCCTGGAGCGGCTGCGGGAGCTCAACAAGGAGCACGCGCTCGTGTTCCTGCCCAGCCACCGGTCCTACGCCGACCCGCTGCTGTTCGCCGAGGTCCTGCACGACCGCAACTTCCCGCGCAACCACGTGCTCGGCGGCAACAACCTGTCGTTCTGGCCGCTGGGGTCGCTGGGCCGCCGGGCCGGGATCGTGTTCATCCGCCGCAGCTTCGGCGGCGACACCGTCTACAAGGCGGCGATGACCGAGTACCTCGGCCATCTGCTGGCCAAGCGCTTCAACCTCGAGTGGTACCTCGAGGGCGGCCGCAGCCGCACCGGCAAGCTGCGCAAGCCGCGCATCGGGCTGCTGCGCTACCTGGTCTCCGCGCTGGAGGAGCGCCCGGAGCTCGACGCCGTGCTGGTCCCGGTGTCCATCGTCTACGACCAGCTGCACGAGGTCGGCGCGATGGCCGCCGAGCAGCGCGGCGGGCAGAAGAAGGCCGAGGGGCTCGGCTGGCTGTACGGCTACTTCCGCGACCAGCGCCGCCACATCGGCACCGCCCGGGTGCGCTTCGCCGAGCCGTTCGCCCTGCGCCGCGCCCTCGCCGACGCCGGCCCCGGCCGGGCGCAGCTGGAGAAGGTCGCGTTCCGGGTGTGCGCGGGCATCAACCGCGTCACCCCGGCGACGGCGACCTCGCTCGCGACGTTCGCGCTGCTCTGGGCGCAGGACCGGGCGCTGACCCTGCAGCAGGTCCGGGAGGTCGTCGCGCCGCTGGCGGACTACCTGGAGGCGCGCGGGATCCCGGTGCCGATCGCCGAGCTGCGGACCCGGCACGGTCTGCGGATGACGCTGGACCGGCTCGCCGAGGCCGGTGTCGTCACCGTCTACGACGCCGGCACCGAGCCGGTGTTCGCCGTCAGCACCGACCGCCACCACGTCGCGGCGTTCTACCGCAACGGCGCGCTGCACCACCTGCTCAACCGCGCCATGCTCGAGGTCGCGCTGCTGCGCGTCGGCGACGCCGACGCGGGCGAGGACATCGTCGAGGTCGCGTGGCGCGAGCTGGCCCGGCTGCGTGACCTGCTCAAGTTCGAGTTCTTCTTCTCCACCCGCCGCGAGTTCCGTGCCGAGATCATCGCCGAGCTGGACCTTGTCGACCCGGAGTGGCGGACCCGCGCGGCGAACCCGTCCGACGTGCGCGGCGCGCTGCGCCAGGCGCCGCTGCTGGTCGCACCGGGTGTGCTGCGGTCGTTCCTCGACGCCCAGCTCGTCGTCGCGGACCGGCTCGTCGCACTGGGCGAGGAGCCGATGACCCACGAGAAGGAGTTCCTGGAGGACTGCCTGGGCGTCGGCTGGCAGATGCTGCTGCAGCAGCGGGTCGACCGCGCCGACTCGGTGTCGCGTGAGCTGTACGCCACCGCCGTGCGCCAGGCCGACAACCGCGACCTGCTCGGCGAACCGGAGTCCGGCACGGCCGGAGCGACCCTGGGCGAGCGGCGCGCGGCCTGGCTGGCGGAGGTCACCGCGGTGATCCACGATCTGGGACGGCTGGGCGAGCTGCAGCGCGCCCGCCTGGAGGTGGTCCTCGGCTCCGGCGAGCCGTCGGCGGGGACCCCGCCCGGGGCGGCGGCGACGCCGGCCGTCCCGCCCGCCGGGGCGAAGCAGCGTGCGGAAGGGGATACGGGTGTCGCCAGCTGACGGGACGCCGGTCGGGGACACCCGGGACCGGCTCCGGGCCGTCCGGGAGGCGGAGCCGGGACCGGGGACGGTCGCGTACTTCGACTACGACGGCACCGTCATCGACGGCTACTCCGCGGGCGCCTTCTACCGCAGACGGCTGCGCGAGTTCGACGTCGGGCCGGTCGAGTTGGTGCGCACCGTGCTGTCGGGCATGCGCGGGATCCGCACCGACGACGACTTCAAGGAGTTCCTGTCCATCACGCTCGCGACCTGGAAGGGCCGCAGCGAGGACGAGCTCCACGCCCTCGGACGGACGCTGTTCCGCGACGAGATCGCGGGCTCGCTGCACCCGGAGGTGTGGGAGCTGGTCGCCGCCCACCAGGAGCAGGGCCACCAGGTCGTCATGGCGTCCTCGGCCACCCGGTTCCAGGTGCAGCCGATGGCCGACGAGCTCGGCGCGGACCGGGTGCTGTGCACCGAGCTGGAGGTGCGCGACGGTGTGCTCACCGGCCGGGTCGCGGGCACCTCGCTGTGGGGCGCGGGCAAGGCCGAGGCGGTCCGCGCCGACGCCGCCGCGCACGGTGTCGACCTGGCGGGCTGCTTCGGCTACGCCAACGGCACCGAGGACGCGGAGTTCCTGTCCGCCGTCGGCCACCCGGTGGCGGTGTCACCGACCGACTCGCTGCGCGCGCTCGCCGGCGAGAGGGGCTGGCCGGTCCTGGACTGCGCGCCCCGCGGCGGGCTGTTCCCCAGTGTCGCCGACGTCGCCCGCACCGCGGTCTTCTACGGCGGCATGGCCGCCGGGCTGGCCGCCGCCGCCGGGGCCGGCCTGCTGCACGGCTCGCGGCGCCGCTTCGTCGACATGGCGGGCTCGGTCGGCGCCGACGTCGGCTTCGGGCTGGCCGGCATCGACGTCGAGGTGACCGGCGCGGAGTACCTCCACTCCGCCCGTCCGTGCGTGTTCGTGTTCAACCACCAGTCGAAGTTCGACGTGCCGGTGCTGATGAAGCTGCTGCGCGAGAGCTTCACCGGCGTCGCGAAGAAGGAGGCCGCGCAGATCCCCGTGTGGGGGCAGCTGTTCTGGGCCGCCGACGTCGCGTTCATCGACCGCTCCGACTCCCGCGCCGCCCGGGCGGCGCTGCAGCCGGCCGTCGACAAGCTGCGTGACGAGGGGATCTCGCTCGCGATCGCGCCCGAGGGCACACGCTCGCCGACGCCCAGGCTCGGCCCCTTCAAGAAGGGCGCGTTCCACATCGCGATGCAGGCCGGGGTGCCGATCGTGCCCGTGGTCATTCGCAACGCGGGGGAGATCATGTGGCGCGGCGCCCAGACGCTGCGCGGCGGCACCGTGCAGGTCGCCGTCCTGCCCCCGGTGGACACCTCGTCCTGGGTCCCCGAGGACGCCGGGAAGTACGCCGAGGAGGTCCGCGGCCGGTTCCTCGACACGCTCGCCGCGTGGCCGGAGCGCCGCATCGCCCAGCAGTACGACCGCGGCGACGACAACCAGGAGGACCCGGCGTGAGCGACTCCCCGGCGGGCTGGGGCTCGGCCCGCGAGATGTCGCCGTTCGAGGTCATGATGTGGCGGGCCGAGGGCGACGACCCCCGTTTCCGGTCCCCGGTCCTGGCGGTCGAGCTGCTCGACGCCGAGCCCGACCGGGACCGGCTCGTCGCCGCCGTGGACTGGGCGACGCGGATGGTCCCGCGCTTCCGCGAGCGCATCCGGGAGCCGCTGGGCGGGCTCGGCACGCCGTACTGGATCCACGACGTCGCGTTCGACCTGCACTACCACCTGCGACGGGTGCGCATCCCCGGCGCCGGACCGGGGTTCTGGCCGGAGCTGGCGCCGATCGCCGAACAGTTCATGATGACCCCGATCGACCGGGAGCGACCGCCGTGGGAGGCGATGCTCGTCGAGGGGCTGCCGGGCGGGCGCGCGGCGTTCCTGCTCAAGCTGCACCACGTGCTCACCGACGGCATGGGCGTGGTCCAGCTCCTGTCGCAGCTGCACAGCCGCAAGCGCGAGCACGACGACACCAAGCCGCAGCCCGACGCGCCCGAGCCGACCTCGCCCGACCCGCTCGCCGAGGTCGACCGGCTCGTCCGCCGCGAGGCCGGGATCGTCCCGGCGGCCGCCCGTGCCGCCCGCGACGTCGTCGGCGCGCTGGCCCACCCGCTCTCGGCGGTCCGCGACACCGCCCGCTACCTCGACTCGGCGCTGCGGGTGCTGTCCCCGCCGCCGGGCGTCGGTTCGGAGCTGCTGCGCCCGCGTGGCATGTCCTGGCGGTTCGTGGCGCTCGACGTCGACTTCGCCGACCTGCGGGCGGCGGGCAGGTCGGTGGGCGGCTCGTTCAACGACGCCTTCGTCGCCTCGCTGCTCGGCGGGTTCCGGCTCTACCACGAGGCGATGGGGCACCCGGTCACCGGCGACGCGACGCTGCGCACCTCGGTGCCGGTGTCGGTGCGCCGCGAGGGCGACGCCGCGGGCGGCAACCGCTGGGCACCGGCCCGGCTCGCCGCGCCGATGGGCGTCGCCGACCCGGCCCGGAGGATCCGGGAGGTGGGCGAGCAGATGCGTGCCGCCCGCGAGGAGCCCGCACTGGAGAGCCCCGACGTCGTCGCGCCGCTGCTCGCCCGGCTGCCCGGCCCGCTGCTGACCCTGGTCGCGGGCGGGTCGACGCAGGGCAACGACCTCCAGGCGTCGAACGTGCCGGGGCTGCGGTCCGAGGCCTTCCTCTGCGGCGCCCGGATCGACCGCGTCTACCCGTTCGCGCCGCTGCCCGGCTGCGCCGCGATGATCTCCGCGGTCACCCACGGGGACCAGTGCTGCGTCGGCGCGAACATCGACGCGGCCGCCATCACCGACCGCGAGGAGTTCGCCCGCTGCCTGGCCGGCGGTTTCGCGGAGGTCCTCGCGCTGCACCCCGGGGCCGCGGAACCCATGATCCTCGGATGAGCGCGTACCACGTCGGCGGCTCCGGGGAGCCGCTGCTCCTGCTCCACGGGGTCACCTCCTCGTGGCGGGCCTGGACGCCGTTGCTGCCCATGCTCGAGGAGCACCACGAGGTCTGGGCGGTGACCCTGCCCGGCCACCGCGACGGCCCGCCGATGCCCGAGGGCGAGTTCAGCGTCGAACTGCTGGTCGGCGGTCTGACCGAGCAGCTCGACGCGATCGGCGTGCCCGACCGGCCGCACGTGGTCGGCAACTCCCTCGGCGGCTGGGCCGCGCTGGAGATGGCCCGCCGCGGACGGGCCCGCTCGGTCGTCGCGCTGTCCCCGGCCGGGGCCTGGTCGGTCCCCGCCGACCTGTACCGCCTGCTCGCCACCTTCCGGATCGGGGCGCTCCTCGCCGGGTGGGCACCGGTGCGCGCGCTCGCCTCGTGCGGGGTGATCCGGCGGCTGCTGCTGCTCACCCTGGCCGAGCACACCGACCGCTACACCCCCGAGGAGGTCGCGGACCTGTTCGACGACCTCGCGGGCTGCACCATCCTGGAGCCGCTGCTGTCCGCGGCCCGGATGGACACCGCGATCGCCCCGTTCGAGCAGCTGCCCTGCCCGGTGCGGATCGCCTGGTCCGGCTCCGACCGCACCATCCCCTACGGCCGCTACGGCCGCCCGATGATGGACGCCGTCCCCGGCGCCGAGCTGGTGGTGCTCCCCGGCGTCGGGCACGTGCCGATGGTGGACAACCCGGCGCTGGTGGCCT
Source organism: Pseudonocardia tropica (assembly GCF_040105315.1). Classification (NCBI taxonomy): domain Bacteria; kingdom Bacillati; phylum Actinomycetota; class Actinomycetes; order Pseudonocardiales; family Pseudonocardiaceae; genus Pseudonocardia; species Pseudonocardia tropica. The sequence continues at coordinate 203,259 of NZ_JBEDNP010000004.1, read as the reverse complement.
GGACGATCCTGCAGCACACCCGCTACCAGGTCGCCTCGTGACCGGCCCCGGGAACGCCCCCGCCGACCTGGCCGCCGCTCTCGACGGCTGGGCCCCCGGACCGCTCGTCGGTACCGACACCGCCACCCCGTGGGCGGTCGCCGCGTTCTCCGGGCTGCTCGACCTCGACCCGGTCGCCGCCGACGGCGACCCGCTCCCGCCGCTGTGGCACTGGCTCGCCTTCCTCGACATCCCGCCGATGTCCGCGCTCGGCGACGACGGCCACCTCCGCGAGGGCCACTTCCTGCCGCCGGTCCCGGACCGGCGACGGATGTTCGCCGGCGGACGCCTGACCTGGCACGCCCCGTGGCGGGTCGGCGACCCGGTGACCCGCCGCCAGGAGCTCGGCCCGGTCCGGGTCACGCAGGGCCGCAGCGGCGAGATGGCGTTCGTGACGACGCGGGCGGAGTTCCGCCGCGGCGACACGCTGCTCTGCGTCGAGGAGCAGGACATCGTCTACCGCTCGCAGCCGGCCGGCACCGTCCGGGGCACGGTCGCGCCGGACCCGGCACCGCGCCCGGGGCACGAGTGGGCCTTCACCGTGCCGACCGGCCCGGAGCTGCTGTTCCGGATGTCGGCGCTCACCTACAACACCCACCGCATCCACTACGACCTGCCCTACGCCACCGGCGTCGAGGGTTACCCCGGTCTGGTCGTGCACGGTCCGCTGTTCGCCCTGCTCGGCCTGGAGATCGCCCGCCGCCACCGCCCGACGACGTTCGTCCGCGGCTTCGAGTACCGCCTCACCGCACCCGCCTTCGCCGGCGCCGACGTCTGGGTCGGCGGGACCCCGGACGGGGACCGCATCGACGTCGCCGCCGGGTCCGACGGGGCACCGGAGTCGGTGCGGGGGAGCATCGAGCTCGCGACCTGAGCCCGTCCGGGGCCCGCCCCGGTGGCTGCGGACGATCCCTCCCCGCCGTGACGTGCCGCGGGGTGGGTCCGTCCCGGAACCGCCCGCCTGCCCCGGCGGTTCCCGACGAGGAGGCCTGTCCGGCGCGGCCGCCACCGGGCCCCGGTCGACAGGGCCGCTGCAGCGCCCGGCGCACCACGGCTCCGCCGTCAGCTCTCTCCGGCCCCGCCCCCGGTCATCGCGGCGATCGCCTCGGTGACGGCCTGCTCCACGCGCTCGCCGTCGACGCCCGACCGGGTCAGGACACCGTCGCCGTCCTCCTGCTCCAGCAGTGCCAGCAGGATGTGCTCGGTCCCGACGTAGTTGTGGCCCATCCGCAGTGCGTGCCGGAAGGTCAGCTCCAGGGCCTTCTTCGCCGCCGGGTCGAAGGGGATCAGGGCGGGCACCGTCGTCGCGCGTTCCGGGAGCGCGGCGACGGCGGCCTCGCGCAGCGCCGCGGTGTCGGTGCCCAGCCCGGTCAGCAGCGCGACGGCCAGCCCCTGCGGCTCGGCGAGCAGGCCGAGGACCAGGTGCGCCGGGGTGATCCGGTCGTTCTCCGCGGTGCGGGCCTCGTTCTGGGCGGAGACCACGACGTTGCGGGCCCGCGGGGTGAAGCGCTCGAAGCCCTGGGCCATGTTCTCCGGGGCGTCCGGGCGGGGGACGAACCGCTTCTGCGCGGCCTGCTTGGAGACCCCCATGCTGCGGCCGATGTCGGTCCACGACGCCCCGGCCCGGCGGGCCCGGTCCACGAAGTGGCCGATGAGGTGGTCGGCGACCTCGCCGAGGTGGTCCCCGGCGAGCACGGCGTCGGAGAGCTGCTCCAGCGGGTCCTGGTGGACCGAGGTGATGGCGTGGATGAGGTCGTCGAGGCGGACGGTGCCGCCCAGCGGTGTCGGTGACGTCATGCGTCAACCGTAAGTTGACGAGATGCGTTCGTCAACCTCGGGTTGACGATCACTCGTGCTCCGGGAGGAGGGGTACCTGCAGTCCCTCGTCGTGGCCGAGGCGGCTGGCGCGGCCGACCGAGGCCGAGCCGAACCGGCTGCGGACGGCGTCGAGTGCGGTGTCCAGGGCCGGTCCGGCGTGGGCGTCGAGGGGGAGCTCCAGCTGCAGGGCGTCGTCGCGGTCCAGGTTGGTCAGCGACAGGCCGAGCAGGGTGATGCCGCGGGCGTGGATGTCGGGCAGGGCGTCGCGCAGCAGCCGGCGGGCGGCGGACAGGATCGTCGGCGTGTGCGCGGTCGCGACCGGCAGCGTGTGCGAACGCGTGATCCGCGCGTAGTCGCCGAACCGCACCCGGAGCACGACGGTGCGGCAGACCCGCCCGCCCCCCGCGGCCCCGAGCGGGTCGAGTGTCTCGTCCGGCTCGTCGCGGTCGGACCCGCGGGGGGCGCGCAGGCGCCGGGCCAGCCGGTCGACGGTCGAGGCCAGGATGCCGTCGAGCTCGGCGTCGGTGCGCGGCCGGCGGCCCAGGGCCCGCTGCGACCCGATCGAGCGGCGCGTCCGGTGCGTGTCCACCGGGCGGGGGTCCCGCAGGTGCGCGAGCGCGTGCAGGTGCCGCCCCGCGGCCGGTCCCAGGTAGGACACGAGTGCGGCCTCGCCGAGCGCGGCGACGTCGGCGACGGTCCGCACGCCCACCTCGTGCAGCCGCCCCGCCGTCACCGCCCCGACGCCCCACAGGCTGCGCACCGGCAGCGGGTGCAGGAACTCCCGCTCCCGTGCCGGGTCGACGACGAGCAGCCCGTCCGGTTTCGACGCCCCGCTGGCCACCTTGGCGAGGAACTTCGTGCGCGCCACGCCGACGCTGATCGGCAGCCCCGCCTCCCGGGCGACCCGCTCGCGCAGCCGCGCGGCGATCTCGCGGGGCGTGCCCGCGATCCTCGCCAGGCCGCCGATCTCCAGGAACGCCTCGTCGATCGACAGCCCCTCGACCTCCGGGGTCGTGTCGCGGAACAGCGCGAACACCCGGCGGCTCGCCTCGGAGTAGGCCGCCATCCGCGGCGGGACGACGATCGCCTGCGGGCACAGCGCCCGCGCCTGGCGGCCGTTCATGGCGGTCCGCACGCCGTGCGCCCTCGCCTCGTAGCTCGCGGCCAGCACGACGCCGCCGCCCACGACCACCGGCCGCCCCCGCAGGCGTGGGTCGTCACGCTGCTCGACCGACGCGTAGAACGAGTCCAGGTCGGCGTGCAGGATGGTGGCCAGGCCGCGCACGAACACATGTTCGCATGCGGCGGGGTCCGCGGCGAGCGGCTGCGCCCGACGGCTCAGGCGCCCCCGGTCCTGCTGCGCCAGCGTTCCCGGGCCCGGCGTGCCGCCGTGGCCACCGCGGCGTCCGGGTGGTGCTCGCCGAGTGCGGCCAGCACCTCGCCGACCCGCGGGTGGTCCAGCTGCCACACGGCGTCGAACACCTCGAGGGCCTCGGGCGGGAACTCGGCGGCGAACGCGTCCGGCCAGTCCTCGGCCTCGACGGTGTCCAGTGCGACGGCCAGCACGTCGATCGAGGCGGTGAGCAGCAGCTCCGGCTCGACGGCGTCGGCGTCGAGCTCGCCGCGCGCGACCAGCCGGCGCGCCACCATGCCGCGGTGCGGGCCGTCGAGGTGGTCGTGCAGCAGCGTGTCGACGGCCTCGGCGCCGAAGCGGTCCGCGGCCACGCCGGTCGCGGTGAGGGCGACGAGCAGGGTCTGTCCCGGTGCGAGCGCCGCCGCCACGAACTCGGCCACCGCCTGCGCCGGATCGGGCTGCGCGGCGTGCCAGGCGTCGATGTCGCGGCGCCACTCGTCGGGCGGGACCTCCCCGGCCAGCTCGACGATCTCGGCGGCCGAGGCGACCGCCGGGTCCGGGCGGGTCGGGTAGTGCAGGTCCTCCGCGGCGAGCAGCAGCAGCGCGCACGCGACCCCGCCCGGGGTGAGCTGCACGATCCCGCCGACCCGGACCTCGTCCGCCCCGTCGGACTCGTGGCGGGACCCGGTCCAGGCGACCATCCCGAGCCGCTCCAGCTGCTCCAGCAGCGTCGCGGTCCGGAGCGAGGCGACGTCGGTGTCCCCGTCGGCGTCCTCGGTCCAGTCGAGCAGCACGTCCAGGGCGTGGCGCAGGTCGTCGTGGTCGACGCCGTCGTCGACGTGGCGCAGCAGGAACAGCAGGGCCGGGGTCGCGTCCTCCGACGACGGACCGCCCTCGGCGCGCAGCAGCGCCTCGATCGCCTCGTCGTCGACCTCCCCGGTGAACACCACGTCCGCGTCGGGTGCGGTGTCGTCGAGCAGGGGCGGCGTGGCCTCCCGGACGGGCAGGTCCGGGTCCGCGGTGTCCTCGGCGGCGACGTGCGGCCAGCCGGTCGACAGCGCGCCCACCTCGCGGGCGGCGAGCACCAGGTCCTCGTGCGCCGAGGTGTCGTCCAGCCCGGCGAAGCGCGGCACCGCGACCAGCCGCCCCGACTCCCGCCGGACGGCACCGGCGCGCACGCTCGTCTCCAGCACCCAGGTCAGCGTCCGCAGCCGGGTCGACCGGTCGAGGCGGGCGACGCGGTCCGGCTCGTCGCCGGTGCCGAGCAGGCCGACCAGCTCGCGGGCGTCGGCCAGGCGCAGGTTGCCCGTCGCGGTCAGGGAGCGGCCGCGCGGGCCGCACCAGCCGGCCAGCGTCCGCGCGTCGTGCAGGATCCGGGCCTGCGCCGCGGACGCCGCCCGGTCGGCGGGCGAGGGGATCCGCACCGGGTCCGGGTCGTCGCCCAGCTCGGTGAGCAGCGGCGACCCGGCGCCGGCCTCCAGCTCGTCGTACTCCTCGACGTACCGGCCGCACAGCCGCCGCACCTGCGACGGCCGCGGCGAGCCCGGGGCGAGCAGCCCGCGCTCGTCGAGGAACTCCACGAACGCGGCGACGCTGGCGGGCACCAGCCGCACCGGCAGCCGGTGCTCCAGCACGACGTGCGGGCACCAGCCGTCGAGGAAGGTCTCGATGTGCTCCAGCGGCCACTCGGCGAGATCGCCGTCGCCGGCGAGCCACTTGTACTGCAGCAGCAGCTCCGCCGACATCGGTTCGGCGACCACCTCGTTCTGGGCCAGCCACGCCGCGAACCCGTCGAGCAGTTCCTGGGCGGCCGCGTGGAACTCGTCGTCGGAGTCCGGGCCGAACCGCATGCGCATGGGCCGAGTGTGCACGCCCGGCACCGGCCACCACACCCGCGGGCGCCGATCGGCGTGTCCGGAGCAGGTCGTCCCGCGGGCGGGCAGGATGGGCCCGGACATGACCACACTGTTCGCCCTGCTGATCGCCGCGACCGCGATGGTCGGCAACACCGTCGCCGCCCTCTGGGAGGCCCGCGGCAGCAGGCTGGCGAAGTACGGGCGCCCGGTGTGGCTGCAGCCGTGGTTCCTGGCCGGGCTGCTCGCCGACGTCGTGGCCTGGGTGCTCACCGTCGTCGCGCTGCGGTACCTGCCGGTGTTCGCGGTGCAGTCGATCCTGGCCGGCGCGATCGCGCTGACCACGCTGGCCGACCACGGCTGGAACCCGTGGAACCTCGTCCGGCGCGACCGGTGGGCGGTCGTCGCGGTGCTGGCGGGGCTGGTCGTGGTGGCCGCGAGCGCCGCGCCGGACCGCCCGGACGCGCTGCCCCCCGTGGCCACCCCGGTCCTGCTGGTGTCGTTCGTGCTGATCCTCGCCGCCGCCCCGTTCGTGTGGCGGGCCGGGCGGCCGATGCTGCTGGCGCTGCTGGCCGGGCTGGGCTTCGGCGGCACGGCGCTGGCCGTCCGCGCGATCCACCCCGGACCGCTCCGGTGGGAGACCGCGGGCGGCCTGCTGCTCGACCCGCTGGTGTACGGCGTCGTCGCGATGGGCGTGCTCGGGGTGCTGGCCTTCGCCCGCGCCCTGCAGGACGGCGCCGTCGGCCCGGCGACGGCGGTGCTGTCGGTGACCGAGGTGGTCGTGCCCGGCCTCGTCGGGATCGCGCTGCTCGGCGACCGGATCCGGCCCGGCTGGGAGGGGGCGGCGCTGGCGGGAGTACTCGTCGCGCTCGCCGGGGTGACCGCGCTGACCCGCCCGGACCCGGAGTCGGTCCGCCGCCGCGTGCACTGAGCCGCCGGCACCGGGGAACACCTCCGCCCGGGTGTGGTGTTGCCCCCACATGACGAGCACCCTCTCCGCCCACGACGCGTGGCGTGCCGCGCGCGAGCAGACCCTCCGCGAGCCGCACGGCTGGCTGTCGCTGACCGCTCTGCACTGGCTCGGCACCTCCGACAGCACCGCGGACGGCGCTCCGGTCGACACGGTCCCCGGGCTGCCCGGGACCTGGCGCGCCGCGGGACCCGACGAGGTCGCGGTCACCGCCGTCGCGGCCGACGGGGTCGTGCTGCCCGGCGCGACCGGGCCGCTCGACGGCACCGCGCACGTCCGGCCCGTCGACGGCGCCCCCGGCGTGATGGTCGCGGTGGGGGAGCGGGTCGTCGAGATCGCGCGGCGCACCGACTCGTGGGCGCTGCGCGTGCGCGACCCGCAGGCCCTCACCCGGACCGCGTTCACCGGGGTGCCCGCCTGGCCCTACGACCCGGCCGCCGTCGTCGACGCCGTGTTCACCCCCTACGACGCGCCGCGGACGGTGACGGTCGACGCCGTCGTCGCCGGGTTGCAGCACTTCCCGACCGCGGTCGGCGAGGTCGCGTTCACCTGGGCCGGTGCTCCGCAGCGGCTCGTGGCGCTGGCCGGGAAGGACGGCGGCCTGTCGCTGCACTTCCGCGACGCCACCTCCGGGGACACCACCTACGGCGGCGGCCGCATCCTGCGCACCGACGACCCGGCGCCGGACGGGACGCTGGAGCTGGACCTGAACCGGGTGGTGAACCTGCCGTGCGCGTTCACCGCCCACGCCACCTGCCCGCTGCCGCCCGCCGGGAACACCCTGGAGGTGGCCGTCGAGGCGGGGGAGAAGAGCCCGCTGCGGCCCGACCTCGCCTGAGGCCCCCGTCCTGCCGCGGTGGGGAGGAGTTGCAACCTCCCCGCAACCGGTGTCGTGGATCACGCGCGTGGTGTTCACTCACCTCCGTTGCCCCGACGACCGCGGCAGGACGGCGAGCGCCGCCCCGGTCGTGGCGAACCGCTCGCAGGAGGTTCCCGTGACCACCACGCAGGAGAAGACGGCGGCACGTACGACCGCGGAGGGCTGGCTCACCGCCTTCTCCGACGCCCTGTCCGCCCGTGACATCGACCGCGCCGTCGCGCTGTTCGCCGACGAGAGCTACTGGCGCGACCTGGTCGCGTTCACCTGGAACATGAGGACCGTCGAGCACCACGACGGCGTCCGCGACCTGCTGACCCACACCCTGGACGCGACCGACCCGTCGCACTGGGAACTGTCGAAGGAGCCGAGCGAGGCGGACGGGGTCACCGACGCCTGGTTCACCTTCGAGACCGCCGTCGGGCGCGGCTCCGGCCACGCCCGGATCGTCGACGGGAAGGCGTGGACCTTCCTCACCACCCTCGACGAGCTCAAGGGCCACGAGGAGCCGATGCGGGAGAACCGCCCGTTCGGCACCGAGCACGGCGCCAACCCCGACCGGGTCACCTGGAAGGAGCGCCGGGAGAACGAGCTGGCCGAGCTCGGCTACACCCGCGACCCGGAGGTCGTGATCATCGGCGGCGGACAGGGCGGCATCGCGCTCGGCGCGCGGCTGCGCCAGCTCGGCGTCGAGACGATCATCGTCGAGCGCAACGAGCGCCCGGGGGACTCCTGGCGCAAGCGCTACAAGAGCCTCGCCCTGCACGACCCGGTCTGGTACGACCACCTGCCGTACCTGAAGTTCCCGGACAACTGGCCGGTGTTCGCGCCGAAGGACAAGGTCGGCGACTGGCTGGAGTTCTACACGCGGATCATGGAGCTCAACTACTGGAGCTCCACCACCGCGCACTCCGCGGACTTCGACGAGGCCACCGGCCGCTGGTCGGTCGTCGTGGACCGGGCGGGCGAGCAGGTCACGCTCCGCCCGCGCCAGCTCGTGATCGCGCTGGGCGTCTCCGGCAAGCCCAACCTCCCCGACTTCCCGGGGCAGGAGCAGTTCGGCGGCGAGGTCCAGCACTCCTCGCAGCACCCCGGCCCGGACGCCTACAAGGGCAAGAAGGTCGTCGTCATCGGCTCCAACAACTCCGCGTTCGACATCTGCGGGGCGCTGTGGGAGGTGGGCGCCGACGTCACCATGGTGCAGCGCTCCTCCACCCACATCATCAAGTCCGACACGCTCATGGAGTACGGCCTCGGCGACCTCTACTCCGAGCGCGCGATCAAGGCCGGGGTGGACACCCACACCGCCGACATGATCTTCGCGTCGCTGCCGTACCGGATCATGCACACCTTCCAGAAGCCCGCCTACGACAAGGCCCGCGAGGTCGACGCCGACTTCTACCGGCGCCTGGAGGAGGCCGGGTTCGAGCTGGACTTCGGCGACGACGGCTCCGGTCTGTTCATGAAGTACCTGCGCCGCGGCTCGGGCTACTACATCGACGTCGGTGCCGCCGAGCTCGTCGCCGACGGCAAGGTGAAGCTGGTCCGCGGCCAGATGCAGGAGTTCACCGAGAAGGGGGTGCGGCTCGCCGACGGCACCGAGCTCGACGCCGACCTCGTCGTGTTCGCGACCGGCTACCGGTCGATGAACGGCCTCGCCGCCGACATCGTCGGCCAGGACGTCGCGGACAAGGTGGGCAAGGTGTGGGGTCTGGGCTCGGACACGACCAAGGACCCCGGTCCCTGGGAGGGCGAGCAGCGCAACATGTGGAAGCCCACCCAGCAGCAGAACCTGTGGTTCCACGGCGGCAACCTGCACCAGAGCCGGTTCTACTCGCTGTACCTGGCGTTGCAGCTCAAGGCGCGTGAGGCGGGTATCGACACCCCCGTCTACGCGCTGCAGGAGCGCCACCACCTCTCCTGACCGCCGAGCGGGAGAGCCCCGGGGTGCCCTGATGATCATCCCCGGTGGTGCGGTGCGCCCGGCGCGGGTGCTCCGGACCGCGCTCGCCGCGCTGCCGGCGCCGATGGCCGCGGCGGTGCCCGCCGCCGGGGACGTGCCCGCGCACGGCCCGGTGCGCTGGACTCGGCCATCGGCTCCCGGCTCGTCGGGCTGCGCGCCGACGGCGACCCGCTCACCGCGGTGCGGGTCGTCGACGACGGCGGCGACCCCGCCGAGGCGATCCTCGACCTGGCCGCGCAGGAGGGCGCGCAGCTGCTCGTCGTCGGGGTGAAGCGGCGCAGCCCGGTCGGCGAGCTGCTCACCGGCAGCACCGCGCAGTGGATCGTCCTGGACGCGCCGATCCCGGACCTCGTGACCCACGAGGCGCGCTCGTAGGGTGGACTTTCCCCAGGTCAGGCACGCCTCACCGGGTGTCGGACGGATCACGTACGGGTGTGGCCGCCGCGCGGTCGGGGCACTCCCGGTACGTCCCGAACCGACATCGGAAGGAGCGGTGAGCACCATGGCCACCCCGATCACCAGCCCGCTCGACAGCGGCGCCACCGACATCACCGGCCGCGTGCTGCAGGAGACCCTCGTCGACCTCGTCGACCTGTCCCTGGTCGCGAAGCAGGCGCACTGGAACCTCGTCGGCAGGCAGTTCCGCGACGTCCACCTGCACCTCGACGAGCTCGTCGACCTGGCCCGCGAGCACGGTGACACCGTCGCCGAGCGGGCCGCCGCGATCGGTGTCGCCCCGGACGGCCGCGCGCGGACCGTCGGCCGCGACACCGGGCTGCCCGAGTACCCGGCGGGCTACGTGTCCGACCGGGACACCGTGCTCACCATCTCGGCGACCGTCGACGCCACCGTCGACCGGCTGCGTCCGCGCATCGAGCAGGCCGGAAAGGCCGACCCGCTCACCGAGGACCTGCTCATCGAGCTGGGCCGCGCGCTGGAGGAGGCCCGCTGGATGTGGCAGGCGCAGGCCGCCGGCTACCGCGGCGAGGCCTGAGCACCGTCCGCACGACCACCGGCCCCGGGCGTTCCCACCACGACGCCCGGGGCCGCGGTGCGTGCGGGACCGTGCGTCCGGGCCCCGGCTCAGCGCACCGCCGTCGCGGCCGCGGTGACCGTCGCCCGCCAGATCGCCATCGCCGCCCAGAGCACGAACACCCCGACCGGCACCGGGACCTCGTCCGGGAGCTCCGCGCCGTAGGACGGGCGCAGCCCCGTCGTCCGCCACACCGCGCCGACCTCGGTCCCGCCGTCGACGTCGGCCAGGGTGAACCGGCGGCCCAGTCCCGAGCCGGTCATCCGGTAGGCGAGCGCGCCCGCCTCCAGCGTCCAGCTCGTACGCGGCCGAGGATCGACCGTGCGCCGCAGGTGCGCGCGCACCTCGCCCTCCAGCGCGAACCGGGCGACGCCGTGCGCGTCGAGCACGTACGTGGCCCCGTCGACGACCAGCTCCCGGTGCGCCCGCGGCGTCCGCGCGGTCCAGCCGGTCACGACGCGACCGTCCGCGGTCACCTCGTAGCGGGCACGCAACAACCCCGACGACGTCGACCCGGCGCGCAGCTGCACCGGACCAGCCTCCCATCCCGCGGGCCGCCGGGGGAGGACCGGGCGGTGAACCGTGCGCCGGTCCTCGCGTCGCCGGCCGCGTGCGCCGGGGTGGTGGACGTCCGGGCCGTCGTCGCGCCGGGCGGCGCGTTCGCCGGCGCCGTCGGGCCGGCGCCGCTCGCCGCGGCCGCGGTCGTCGTCCGTGCCGTCGCCGCCCGCCGGGTGCAGGATGACGCGGTGGGGGCCCGCCGCCCCGCAGGACGACGACCTCGAAGGAGCACCGACCGTGCCGCTGCACCCCCAGGTGGAAGCCCTCCTGACGCTCATGGCCGAGCAGGGCGGGGACCCGCCGGAGACCATGACCGTCGCGCAGAACCGGGCCATGATCCGGGAGATGGCCGCGGTGTCCGGTCCGCCCGAGCCGGTCGCGGCGGTCCGCGACGACCGCGCCGGCGACGTACCGGTGCGCATCTACACGCCCGAGGGCACCGGTCCGTTCCCGATCCTGGTCTTCTACCACGGCGGCGGGTGGGTGATCGGCGACCTCGACAGCCACGACCCGGTGTGCCGGTCGCTGGCCAACCGGTCCGGCGCGGTCGTCGTCGCGGTCGACTACCGGCTCGCGCCCGAGCACCGGTTCCCCGCGGCCGTCGACGACGCCCTCACCGCCCTGGAGTGGGTGCACGCCCACGCCGCCGAGTTCGACGGCGACCCGTCCCGCATCGCGGTCGGCGGCGACTCCGCGGGCGGGAACCTGTCGGCGGTCGTCGCCCAGCACGCCCGCGACCACGGCCCCGGCCTGCGGTTCCAGCTGCTGGTCTACCCGGCCGTCGACGGCGCCGACGAGAGCCCGTCGATGTCGGAGAACGCCCAGGGGCCCCTGCTGACCCGGGCCTGGATGGAGTGGTTCATGGGTCACTACCTCACCGGCGAGGAGGACCTGCGCGACCCGCGGATGTCCCCGGCCCGCGCCACCGACCTGTCCGGGCTGCCGCCCGCGCTCGTCGTCACCGCGGAGTTCGACCCGCTCCGCGACCAGGGCGCCGCCTACGCCGCGGCGCTGGACGCCGCGGGCGTGAAGGCGGAGCTGCGCGAGTCGCCGGGCATGATCCACGGGTTCCTGCAGTTCGGCGCCGCGGTCGACGACAGCCGCGCCCTGCTCGACGAGGCGGGAGCCGCCCTGCGCGCCGCTCTGGCCTGAGCGACCCGGCCCCGTCCGGCCCACTGCGGCCGGGCGGGGCCGGACGGCGTGGGAATGCCCGCCCCGGACCGGTCGTTGCCGATGCTCAGAAGGCCGACCGACCCGAGGAGCACCGTGCCCCGCCTGTCCCCGCCGGTGGCGTTCGCCGCCGTCGCAGCGACGTTCGTCTGGTTCCTCGCCGCGTCGTCCGCGCCGTCCCCGCTCTACGTCGTCTACCAGGAGCGTTTCGCGTTCACCGAGTTCACGTTGACCACGGTGTTCGCGGTCTACGTCCTCGCGCTGATCGCCGCCCTGCTCGTCGCCGGGTCACTGTCCGACCACATCGGACGCAAGCCGGTGCTGCTCGGTGCGATCGCGCTGGAGGTCGTGTCCCTGGTGCTGTTCCTGCTGGCCGACGGCGTCGGCTGGCTGCTCGTCGCGCGCGTCGTCCAGGGCGTCGCGACCGGCGCGGCGACGGCGACCCTGCCCGCGACGCTGGTCGACCTCGCGGCCCGCGGCGACCGGCCGGGCCGGGCGGGTGCGGTCAATGGGACCGCGCCGCTCGCCGGGCTCGCCCTCGGCGCGCTCGGCTGCGGCCTGCTCGTCGAGTACGCGCCCGCCCCGACCCGCCTGGTCTGGGCGCTGCTGCTCGCCGGCCTGGTCCTGGCCGCCGCGGCCGTCGCGCTGATACCGGAGACGATCGACCGTCGGCCGGGGGCGCTCGCGTCGCTGCGCCCGCGGGTCGGGGTGCCGCCGGGGGTGCGGGCCGGCTTCGTCGCGATCGTGCCGATCCTGCTGGCCAGCTGGGCGCTCGGCGGGCTGTACCTGTCGCTCGGGGGCTCGGTCGTCGCGCAGGTCTTCGGGGTGCACGACCACCTGGTCGGCGGGCTCACCGTCGTCGCGCTCGTCGGGACCGGCGCGGTGACGGCGTTCGCGCTGCGCGGGCGCGTCCCGTCGACGCTGCTCGTCCCGGCGGCCGGGCTGCTGGCCGCCGGGACCGTCGTCACCCTGGCCGGGGTGATCACCGGGCTGCTCGCGCTCGCCGCCGTCGGCGCGGTCGTCGCCGGCCTCGGGTTCGGTGCGGCCGCCTACGCCACGTTCGGGACGATGTCCACACTCGCCGCCCCGCACGAGCGCGGTGAGCTGTTCGCGGCCCTCTACACACTGGCCTACCTGGCGTTCTCGGTGCCGGCGATGGTCGCGGGCGTCGCCGCGACGCTGGGGGAGCTGCGTCCCACGGCGCTGGTGTACGGCGGCGTCGTCGCGCTGCTGGCCGTCGTCGCGGCCGTGCTGGGCCGCCGCGTCCCGGTTCCCGCGACCGGAGAACCGGTCCCCGCGCCGACCTGCGGCGGCTGATCGGCGGACGGCGCGAGCGGTATGCGTTACTCCGTCCGTCGGTGAACGCGGGTGGGCGACCACTCGTCGCGTGCTCCGCGGTGGGCGGGTGTCACGGGTTGTGACCGATGGTCCCGGCGTGGTTACGGTGGCCGCCGCTCCGGGCTCTCCCCGCACTCCGGCCCGGGCGGCACCTGCTCCCCGAGGTAGAGGAACGACCATGGCTGGACGACACCGCAAACCCACCGAGACCGGCCGCCAGGTCGCCCGGATCGGCGCGTTCGCCGCGATGGCGGCCGCCCCGCTCGGCGTCGTCGGGACCGCCTCGGCGGCCGAGTCGGCCTCGTCCGCGGCGCCGTCGGTCGAGCGGACCGCGACCTGGGAGAAGCTCGCGCACTGCGAGAGCACCGGCAACTGGGACGCCGACACCGGCAACGGGTTCAAGGGCGGCCTGCAGTTCACGCCGTCGACCTGGAAGGAGTTCGGCGGCAGGCAGTACGCCCCGAGCGCCGAGCAGGCCACCAAGGCCCAGCAGATCGAGATCGCGAAGAAGGTGCAGGACGAGCAGGGCTGGAAGGCCTGGCCCGCCTGCACCAAGAAGCTCGGCTGGCGCTGACCCGCCACACTGACGGCATGGATCTGGACGCGGTACGGCGGATCGTCGCCGAGGACTCCGGGCTGTGCACCGTCGCGGTCGTGCGCGCCGACGGCCGCCCGCACACCTCGCTGGTCAACGCGGGGGTGCTCGACCACCCCGTCACCGGCGCCCCGGTGGCGGCCTACGTCACCTACGGCCCCGTCAAGCTGACGGCGTTGCGTGCGCGACCCGCGACGTCGCTGCACTGGCGGGCCGGGTGGCGCTGGGCGGCCGTCGAGGGCAGCTCCGAGATCATCGGGCCGGACGACCCGCGGGACGGCGTCGACGTCCCGGCACTGCTGCGGGCGGTGTTCGTCGCCTGCGGCGGGACCCACGACGACTGGGCCGAGTACGACCGTGTGATGGCCGAGCAGCGGCGCGCCGCGGTGCTGGTGACACCGGAGCGGGTGGTCGGGAACTTCTGACCTCAGGTGGTCTGCGCCGCGCGCAGGTTCTCCAGCATGCGTGCGGTGTCGTCGCGCAGACGGTCACAGATGTCGCGTCGGCCGTCTGATGTGTCTGCTTCTCCCGGCGGTGTGACCTGGAGCTGAGCGCGGAGCGAGGCTGCATCGGCCACATCGAGCACGAGTTGGCACAGGGGGAGACCCGTCCCGGGGGCGGATGCGCGTCGTTGGACGGCCCCTACGCCTGCGACGTCGACGATCTCGGAGTCGCCGGTGTCGAATGCCTCCTCTGCGCTCACGTCGAAGGTCTGCAGGGTGTAGCCGAGGCCGTCGCGGGTGCTCCACGTGCAGTCGCGCGATGCGTTGTCCTGGCTCCTACCCGGTCTCGTCGTCCGGACGTCGAGGCGGTCTCGATCCTCGGCGCCGAGTGCGTCGCACGGATCGAGGGTGGTCACGTCCAGAGCGAACTGCCGGGCGGGGAACAACGTCTGTCCATCGCGGTCCTCATCACCGGGCATGGGTCCACATCCGGTGAGGATCACGGCGACGGCGAGAGTGATGGCCAGCCGGGTCCGCATCAGGACACGCTCCCGAACTCGTGTGCGAGATCGGCATCGGCGACGCCGTATCCCACGGCGGCTGTGCGCAGCGCGGTGTGCGCGGTCCGGAGTTCGGTGTAGTGGTCCCAGTGCCGGGAAAGTATGTGGTCGATCTTCTGTTGGAAGAGATCGCGGGCGTCCAGTGACACGGGATCCTGCCCGCAGGGTCTGAGTTCCAGCTCGTTCAGACTGGCGTTGAGCAGCGATTCCATCTCATCCGCCCGGGTTCGGAGCACACGCGCGACCGCGAGCACGTTGTCCGCGCTCACCTGGGAGACGAGGCTCTCGATCGACTCTTGTTGCAGCGGACTGATCGTCACCGCGTGAGCGTAGGGCGTGCTGGCGCCCGTCGGGGCCGGACGGGCAGAATCTCATGGGGGCCCGGAGCCGATGGGGTGAGTCGGATAACGGTCGTCCGGTCGCCCCCGATAGTCGACAAGTATTGACGTCGAGCGCGGGGGCAGCAGAGCAGTGACGAAGTTGGGCACGATCCTGGACCAGATCGACGCGGGATCGATGCTCCTGCCGGAGTTCCAGCGCGGCTACGTGTGGAATCGGGACCAGGTCCGCGGGCTCATGCGCTCGCTCTACCTCGGATACCCGGTCGGCGCCCTGCTCGTCTGGGAGACCGAGGGCGACGCGCAACCGGTCCGCGGCGGCGGGTCCACCGCGGGACAGAAGCAGCTGCTGCTCGATGGGCAGCAGCGCGTCACCACGCTGTACGGCCTGATCCGCGGACAGGCGCCGTCGTTCTTCGAGGGCGATCCGGCGGCGTTCACCGGACTGCGGTTCAACGTCGAGGACGAGACCTTCCAGTTCCACGCGCCGATCAAGATGAAGGACGACCCGCGCTGGGTCGACGTCACCGCGCTGTTCGGCGACGGCATCGGCCCGACCGCGCAGGCGCTCAACGAGAATCCCGACACCGCCACGCGCTTCTACGGCGAGTACCTGCCGCGCATCCAGAAGCTGCTCAACATCGCCAACCGCGACTTCCACATCGAGCAGATCACCGGAGCGGACAAGACGGTCGACGTCGTCGTCGACATCTTCAACCGCGTCAACTCCGGCGGCACCAAGCTGTCCAAGGGGGACCTCGCGCTGGCCCGGATCTGTTCGGAGTGGGCTGATGCCCGCCCGACGATGCGGCGCAACCTTGATCGCTGGGCCGAGGGCGGCTTCACGTTCCCCGCGGACTGGCTGCTGCGCAACACCACCGCCGTCGCGACCGGCCGCGCTCCGTTCTCGGCGCTGGAGAACGTGTCCGCGGGCGACTTCCAGCACGCCCTGAACGAGACGCTGCACCACGTCGACCACGTGCTCTACCTGATCTCATCGCGGCTGGGCATCGACCACGACCGCGTCCTGTTCGGCCGCTACGCCATCCCGGTGATCAGCCGGCACCTGCACAACGTCGGCGGCCGGTTCACCGACGGCGCCGAGGCGGACAAGGCGCTCTACTGGTACGTCCACGCCGCGCTGCGCGGCCGGTTCGCCGGCGCTGCGGAGACCGCCCTGTCGAAGGACCTGGAGACCGTCGACAACGGCGGGATCGACGCCGTCATCGCGTCGCTGTCGCGCTCGCGCAAGGGCGCGATGCGGATCGACGCCCAGGACTTCGAGGGTGCCGGCCGGGGCGCGCGGTCCTACCCGCTGCTGTACCTGCTCACCCGGGTCCGCGACGGCCGCGACCCCGTCACCGGTGCCGTGCTCGGCTCGGAGAGCCCGTCGATCGAGGTCCACGAGATCTTCCCGAAGGCCGCGCTGGTGAAGGCCGGGTACTCCCGCGCCGAGGTCAACGCGATCGCGAACTTCGCCTTCGCCGGGCCCGCGTCGGCGAGCCGGCTGTCGGGGGCCGACCCGGCGCAGTACCTGGCGTCGCTGCCGGAGGCGGCGCGCCGGTCGCAGTGGATCCCCGACGATCCGTCGCTGTGGAGGGTGGAGCGCTACCGCGACTTCCTCGACGCCCGCCGGGAGCTGCTGGCCCAGGCCGCGACGAGCCTGATGGACGACCTGCTGACCGGACGCATGCCGTGGACCCGCGAGCTCGACGCGGTCACCGTCGTCGAGGCCGTGCCGGAATCCGACGCCCGCGCGGCGCAGCTCGGCGCGCTGGTCGAGGAGTTCGCCGCACTCGGCTACGCGGCACCCCAGCGGAACTCCGAGATCGCCGACGACGAGACGGGGCGGGTGTTGGCCGTAGCGGAGCTCCACTGGGAGCGTGGCCTGCAACCGGGGCAGGGGAACCCGGTCGTGCTGGAGCTCGACCCCGACGACGCCGACGTGCCGCGGCTGACCGAGCTGGGGTACGACGTGTTCACCACCGTCGACACGCTGCGCGGCTACGTGCAGCGGCTGGGGGAGGAGGCGGCCGGCGACGTTCCGGGTGCCCAGTCCGATCCCGTCGAGTTCGAGATGCCGGCCGACGGGGAGTTCGAGCAGGCTGTCTTCGCCACCATGGAGACCTGCCGGACCGACCTCGGTTACGATCCGCGCTACTTCCGCGAGATGGTGCTGCAGCACGGCGCGGTCGGTGCGGTCCGTCGGCTGCTCGCCTCGTCCACCCCGAGCGACGGCTTCGTCCGGCTCTGGGAGGCGGGGCGTCTGGACCTGACGGTCGAGGCGTTGGCCGTCGACCCGCGGTTCGCCGCCCTGTTCGGCGACCGTGAGCGCCACATCGCGCAGCGCCGCCTCGACAGTTCTCGACAGGATGTCGGCCAGCCGGTCTAGTGACGGCGTCCGTCCGGCCGTTCGATAGGGTCACCTGCCTACTCAAGGCAGGGATCCGTCGCGGGGAGTGAGTACGTGGGTCAGGGAACGGGGGCACGACCACCGGTGCCGGGTCCCCCGCCGGCCGGCGTCCGACGCTGGTTCCAGGAGCGCCCCTCCGACTTCCCGTGGGAGCAGGACGGCCTCGACGTCGTCAAGAGGCTCATGCCCCAGGCCGAGCCCTTCCGGGCCTGGGCGACGTTCTCGTTCACCGCGCAGTCCGGTCGCATCCACGAGTGCGACCTGTTCATCGCCGTTCCCGGCGGGCTCTACCTGGTCGAGCTGAAGGCCCATCCCGGCGCCGTCGAGAACCGGGGCGACGACTGGATCTTCCGTGAGCAGGGCCGGAACTGGCCGCGCACCCTGCGCAACCCTCTGCACTTCACCGACGTCAAGGCCAAGGCGCTCAAGGGGCGGCTGGAGTGGGCCGCCAAGCGGCGGAACAGGTCCGGGCTCCGCATCCCGCGCATCGAACCGGCGGTGTTCCTGACCCATCCGGGTCTCGTGTCGACGCTCGACGAGGTGCAGCGGTCCCGGGTGTACGGCCGTGACGACCACTGTGTGGGGCTCGACTGGATCTGGCGTGATCTGTTGTCGCGCCCGCCGCAGAGCCAGTCCCAGCGGATCGATCCGCTGTTCAGCCGGGACGTCCTGCCGGGGCTGATGTCCGAGATCGGTATCCGCGCCTCCACCGCGCACCTGCGCTTCGGCGACGACTGGACGCTCGCGCCGTCCGTTCTCGACGCCGGTCCGGCCTGGGAGGACCGTCTCGCGAAGCGCTCCGGTTTGGTGGACGAGTCCGGCCGCGTGCGGATCTACCTCACCGGGGAGCAGGCGGGCGAGGACCGCAGAACCCGGGTGGAACGTGCGGCGAAGCGCGAGTACCAGGTGCTGCAGGGCATCGCACACCGTGGAATCGCCCAACCGCTGCAGATCCGCGAGCACCAGGGCCGCCCCGCGATCCTGTTCCGGCACGACGCGGCGGACCTGCGCCTGGACTCCTATCTCGGGTTGCACGGTGCCCGGCTGACCCCCGAGGCCCGGCTGGACCTGGTCCGTCAGCTCGCGGAAGCCGTCCGGTACGCCCACAGCCGTTCGCTCTACCACCGCGCCCTGGCCGCGCGTTCGGTCTACGTCTCGTCCCGGCCCGACGGGCGGGACCCGATCCTGCGGGTGATCGACTGGCAGACCGCCGCGCGTGACTTCGATCCCGGGATGAGCTCGTCGGTGGGGGTCTCGTCGCTGGCCGACGACGTGGTCGCCGACTCCGCCGGGCCCTACCTCGCACCCGAGTTCGACGCGCCCTACCCGGACCCGGCCGACCTCGACATGTTCGGTCTCGGTGCCATCGGCTACCTCATCCTCACGGGCCGGGCGCCCGCTGCGAACCGCGCCGAGATGGTGGAGCGGGTCCGGACCGACGGCGGCCTGCACCTGCACGGCGTGGACGGAACCTTGCCACAGGTCCTCGACGAACTGGTCTTCCACGCCACCCGGGCGGCGGTCGACGACCGGCTCGACGCCGCCGAGAAGTTCCTGCTGGGACTCGACGAGACCGAGCGCGACACCGCACCCTCCAGCGTGCCCGAGGTCGACCCGCTGACGGCGACCGCGGGACAGCGGGTCGACGGCGACTGGACCGTCGAGCGTGTCCTCGGCACCGGGTCCACGTCGCGCGCCTTGCTCGTGCAGCGGCCCCGCGACACCGACGAGGGTGAGCAGCTCGAGTACCGCGTCCTGAAGGTCGCGCTGGACGAGCAGAAGGCGGAAGGGCTGCGCGTCGAGGGCGGCATCCTCGAGCGGGTGGGCGGGGCCCAGATCGTCCGCAAGCTCGGTGGGCCGCGCACGCTGGCCGACCGCACGGTCATCGACCTGCAGTACGCGGGCGGCGGCGACCTGGACGGCGGGACCCTCGGCTCCCTGCTCCGTGCCGAGGGGCGCCTGAGCTACCACGACCTGGAGAGGTTCGGGCGCGACCTGTTCGCCGCGCTCGACGTCCTGGCGGGTGAGGGCGTCTGGCACCGCGACATCAAGCCCGACAACCTTGCGATCTTCCGTCGTGCCGACCGGTCCCGGCAGCTCATGCTGCTCGACTTCTCCCTGGCCGGGGCACCGGCGAGCGAGGTCGGGGTCGGCACCCGCGGCTACCTCGACCCGTTCCTCGACACCCCGCGCCGCCCCGTCTACGACGATCACGCCGAGCGCTACGCCGTCGCGGTCACCCTGCACGAGATGGCCTCCAAGCAGCGGCCCGAGTGGGGCGACGGTCTCACCGATCCCCGCACCACGTCCGACGAGACCCCGGAGGTCGCCTCCGACCAGTTCGACCCGGCGTTGAAGGACGGACTGCTCACGTTCTTCCGGCGTGCGCTGCACCGAGACGTCGGACGACGCTTCGACACCCTCAAGCAGATGGACGACGCCTGGCGAGCCGTGTTCGCGGCTGCCGACCAGCGGGTCCCCGTCGAGACGGATACCGAGGAGGCACCGGAGGCCGTCCGCGACACACTCGCGGCCGCAGCGGCGTTGGACACGACGCTGGAGCACGCGGGTCTCAGCCCCCGCGCGGTGTCCGTCGCCGCCGGGCTGGGTGCAGGAACCGTCGCGGAGCTGCTGAGGCTGCGCACGACCGAGGTCGCCCGTGCCCGCGGTGCGGGCGCCGCGGTCCGCAAGGAGCTGATCCGGCGGCACAAGCAGTGGGCCCCGCTGCTGAGCACCCCGGCGCCCGATCTCGTCGAGATCACCGAGGGGACCCGGCCCACGGTCGACCAGCTCGTCGCCACGCTCACCGCCGCACCCGGTCGCCGGACGACGAAGAAGGTCGAGGTAGCCCGCGCCACGCTCGGTCTCGTCGACGGAGTTCCGAGCTGGCCGACCCAGTCGATGATCGTGCAGGCGGTCGGCGTCTCCCAGCCGACCGTCTCGAAGCACCAGCAGGCGCTGTTCGCCGAGTGGGCCGAGTCGCCGCACCTGGCCGACGTGCGGGACGTCGTCGTGGAGACGGTGATCGCCCAGGGCCGCGTCGCGACCGCAGCGGAACTGGCGACGACGGTCCGGGCCCGGCTCGGTGTGGCGAGCGACGACGGGGAGGCGGCCGCGCTCGCCGTCGTGCGGGCCGCGGTCGAGGCCGAGGTCTGGGCGGGGGAGCACGGAGCGGACGACGACGGCCCACGGGTGGCGGTGTCCCGCCGCGGCGGTCGCGTGCTCGTGGCCGCGGAGTCACTTCCCGGGACCGACGACCCCACGCCGGCGGAGCTCGCCGAGTTCGCGGTCGGCCTGGGAACGGCGGCCGATGAGATCGCCGTCGAGGATCCGCTACCCGGGCGGACCGCGGTCCTGCGGCGGCTGCGGGCGGTCCCCGCTCCAGCCGGGATGCCGGCCCTGCCCGATGCCCGGCTGCTGAAGCTCGCCTCGGCTGCCTCGCAGGACGCGCTCGTCTCACCCAGCGGGGAGCTGTACCCGCGGACCCTGGACCTGGTGTCCGCGCTGCGGATCTCGCAGGCCGCGGCCGGGGTGCGCCGCAAGGACCCCGCCGTCCGGTTCCCGACCGGCATCACCGTCGATGCGTTGCTCGACCGGGTCCGTGCGCGGTTCCCCGAGCTCCGGCTGCCCGGCGGCCTCACCCACGTCGCGCTGCGCGAAGCGCTGACCGACGCCGGCTTCACCCTGACCTACGACACCGATGACCGGCGCTTCTACCCCGAAGCCCCGCCCGCCCCGGTCGCCTCGTCGACGACGCTGCCGCCCGCGCCGTTCACCCGCGACGCCCGTGAGGGCGTCGCGCGGATGCTCGCCCGATCCTTCGAACGCGGTGGGTTCGTCGCGCTGACGGTGCGGGGCAAGGACCTCTCCGGCGCCGCCGCGACGATCGCGCGCCGTGAGCAGGTGCGACCGCTCGACGTCGGTGTGCTGTTCCTGTCCGAGCTGCGCGGGATCGCCGTCGAGCGCAGCCGCGACTGGTCGACGGTGGTGAAGGCGGACCTGCGCTTCACCGAGACCGCGACGATGTCGGCCGGGCTCGACTCCTGGGTGCGTCTGGCCTGGGAACGGACCGGCACCAGGATCGACGCCGAGGCGGGGCCGGAGACCGTGCTGTTCCTGCACGGCGCCGGCCTGCTCGCCCGCTACGCCGATTCCGGCGGGCGTGAGCTGCTGGTCCGGCTGCAGGCAGCCGCCCGCAGCCCGCACCGCTCCCCGTACGGCCTGTGGCTGCTGTGTCCGGGGGAGTCGGCGGTCGGGGCGGCTCAGCTCGACGGGATGGTCGTCGAGGTGGTGGACGGCTCCGAACGGATCGCCCTGGACCGCGACTCGTTGGCCGAGCTGCAGGGCGACGAGCCGGGAGCGGCATGAAGAATGATGCAATAGCTGCCGTTCAGCGATAGTATCGCTGACACAGCGACATCTAATCATGTAATCGATGGCGGGAGGGGCGATCGGCGTGATCTACCGGACGCCCGAGCTGGGCCCGGCCGAGAAGGCAGCTCTCGATGCGATCGACGGTCAGCGTCGGGCGCTTCGCTTCCGCACCGCCGAGCCGCGGCGGTGGCTCGGCACGGTGCGTCGGGTCCTCGCGGCTCGAGCGGTGCAGGGATCGAACAGCATCGAGGGGATCCATGTCTCGGTCGAGGACGCCATCGCCGTCGCCGAGGGCGAGGAGACCACGGACCCGCGATCGCTCGACTCCAAGGCGGTCGCCGGCTACCAGCGGGCGATGACCTACGTGGTGAACCTGGCCGGCGATCAGCACTTCCGGTTCAGCGCCGACATCCTGCGCAGCCTGCACTTCATGATGACCGAGTACGAGCTCGACGCGTGGCCGGGACGGTGGCGACCCGGCCCGATCTGGGTGCGCGACGAGGCGAGCGGCGACGAGGTCTACGCCGCTCCGGAAGCCGAGGACGTACCCGCGCTGATCGATGCGCTGGTCGCCTCGCTGGAGGAAGCCAGCGAGGCTCCGCCCCTGGTCCGCGCCGCGATGGCGCACCTGAATCTGGTGATGATCCACCCGTTCCGCGACGGGAACGGACGCATGTCGCGGTGCCTGCAGACCCTCGTCCTCGCGCGGGAGAAGATCCTCACCCCGGACCTCTGCAGCATCGAGGAGTACCTCGGCCGCAACACCCAGCGCTACTACGACGTGCTCGCCGAGGTCGGCCAGGGCTCGTGGAAGCCCGGTGGTGACGCCCGCGCATGGATCCGGTTCTGTCTGGAGGCGCACTACGTGCAGGCCGCCAGCGTGATCCGCCGGCTCGACGAGTCCGGCCGGATCTGGAGCGAGATCGAGCGGCTGCGTGACGACGCCGGGCTGGGGGAGCGCACCATCGCGGCGCTGTTCGACGCCGCCATCGGCCTACAGGTCCGCAACGCCGCCTACCGGTCCCAGCTGCGCGGCTGGGACGAGCAGATCAGCAACCAGACCGCATCGGCCGACCTGCGCGCGATGGTCGCCGCAGGTCTGCTGGTGCAGCGCGGCAAGAACCGCGGTGCCTACTACGTGGCAGCCGACCGGCTCCGCGCCGTGCGGACCGCGGCCCGGAAGGAACGCACCCCCATCGACACCTCCGGGCTGTTCGCCCCGGACCGATCCGTCAGCACCATCCGGTGACCGACGGCGACGAGCACGGGAACGGCACGATGACGAGTACCGAATCGACGGCGACGATCACGGCTCTGGTCAAGGATCTCCGCAGGCTGGCTCTGGACCTGGAGAAGGACCTCACCACCCGCGCCCGCGACGACGACGAGATCGCCGTCCGGCTGCGCGGCGAGTACGACGCCGCGCGTTCCGCGGAACGCACCGCAGCCGGTTATCCCGAGTGGCTCGGCGGCCGGGTCACCCAGGCCGCCGCCGCGTGGGTGCTGAGCACGGTGTTCGTGCGCTACTGCGAGGACAACGGGCTGATCGACCGGCGTTTCCTGGCCGGACCGCTGGACCAGGTCGCCGACGCCGAGGAGGCGCAGGGCGCGTTCACCGCGGCCAACCCGACCCTGAACAACCGGGACTGGCTGGAGGCGGCGTTCCGGCACCTCGCTGACGCCCACCCCACCGTCGCCGGGCTGTTCGACCCCGCCCACAACCCGCTGTGGGACATCACGATCTCCTACGAGGCCGCGAACGATCTCATCGGCTTCTGGCGCCGGCGCGACGACAGCGGCACCGCGATCCGCTACGACCTCACCGGCTGGGACACCCGGTTCCTCGGCGACCTCTACCAGGACCTGT
This sequence comes from Pseudonocardia tropica, assembly GCF_040105315.1. Taxonomy (NCBI): domain Bacteria; kingdom Bacillati; phylum Actinomycetota; class Actinomycetes; order Pseudonocardiales; family Pseudonocardiaceae; genus Pseudonocardia; species Pseudonocardia tropica. The sequence goes on along the minus strand of NZ_JBEDNP010000004.1, from coordinate 179,696 downwards.
CGGAAGCGGCGCGGAAGACCTATGCGCTGCTGCAGACCCCGGAGTTCGTCGAGGAGTTCATCCTCGATCTGACCCTCGACCCGGCGATCGAGGAGTTCGGGCTCGCCGGGTTGCGGACGATCGACCCGGCCTGCGGGTCCGGGCACTTCCTGCTGGGGCTGTTCCGACGGATCCTCGCCGCCTGGCGCAAGAAGGAGCCCGGGACCGACGACTGGGAGCTGATCCGGCGATCCATGGCATCGGTGCACGGATGCGACAAGAACCCGTTCGCGGTGTCGGTCGCGCGGTTCCGGCTGCTCGTGGCAGCCCTCGACGCCGCTGAGGTGAACCGGCTCGATCGGGCGGGGGAGTTCCCGATCGACGTCGCGGTGGGCGACTCCCTCGCCCACGGACGGGACATGATCGGTGAGCAGGGCGACCTGCTCGACGAGGGGCGACCGCACACCTACTCGACCGAGGACGTCTTCGACTACGTGCAGTCCTGCGACCTGCTGGACAAGGGTTCCTACCACGTCGTCGTCGCGAACCCGCCCTACATCACGGTCAAGGACGAGCGCGAGAACCGGCTCTACCGCAGCAACTACGACGCCTGCGCCGGGACCTTCGCGCTGTCGGTGCCGTTCGCCCAGCGCTTGTTCCGCCTCGCGGTCCGCACGGACGGTGCCGAGGGGAGTCGCGGCTCCGGAATAGTCGGGCAGATCACCGCGAACTCGTTCATGAAGCGCGAGTTCGGGAAGAAGCTGATCGAGAACTACCTCCCGAAGGTGCAGCTGACTGCGGTCGTCGACACCTCCGGTGCCTACATCCCGGGACACGGCACCCCGACGGTGATCCTCGTGGGCCGCAACCACTACGGCCGGACATCGGCTCCGATCCGGACGGTGCTCGGCATCCGCGGCGAGCCGAGCCAGCCGGCGGACCCCGCGCACGGGTTGGTCTGGACCGCGATCACCGGCCAGCTCGACGAGCCGGGTACCGAGTCCGAGTGGGTGTCGGTCGCCGACCTCGAACCGGAACGGTTCCGGACCCATCCCTGGACCCTGAGCGGCGGGGGTGCGGACGGGCTCCTCGCCGACGTCGAGCGGGCAACGCGACCGCTCGCCGAGGCGATCGTGAAGCCGGTCGGTCGCAGCATCCGCGCCGGCGCCGACGAGGCGTTCATGAGACCGATCCGCTGGATGGCGCCCACCGGCTGCGTCGTCAAACCGCTGATGATCGGCGAGGTGGTCCGGGACTGGTCCGCCGACCCCGAGGACGCGATCTACTACCCCTACGGGCCCGGGCTGGACACGGCCGCCCTGGAACGGGAGTTGTGGACCCACCGAGCCCTGATGGCGGCACGACGAACCTTCCAGGGTGACATGGCCGACGCCGGGCTCGCGTGGTTCGAGTACATGCAGCACACGCCGTCCGCGTACCGCACGCCCCTGTCGATCACCTTTGCGTTCGTCGCCACGCACAACCACTTCGTGCTGGACCGCGGCGGGAAGGTGTTCAATCGGTCCGCGCCGGTGATCAAGCTCCCGGCGGGGGCGAGCGAAGACGACCACCTGGCGCTGATCGGGGTGCTCAACTCGTCGACCGCGTGCTTCTGGCTGAAGCAGGTCTGTCAGGACAAAGGCAATCGAGGTGGAGAGCGATCCACGGCCCGATACCCGTGGGAGCACTTCTTCGAGTTCACCGGCACCAAGCTCCAGGACTTCCCGCTCCCGGCCGACCTCCCGCTCGACCCCGGCCGTCGCCTGGACTCCCTCGCCCAGGAGCTCACGGCCCAGGAACCCTCCGCCGTGTGCGACCGTGACGTCCCCACCCGGTCGACGCTCGACCTTGCCCGCGCCGAGCACTCCCGCATCCGCCAGCGGATGATCGCGCTGCAGGAGGAGCTGGACTGGGAGGTCTACCGGTCCTACGGCCTGCTCACCGACGCCGGGGCGAAGACCGTGCAGAGCCCGGACCCCGAACCCCTCGCACTCGGGGAGCGGGCGTTCGAGATCGTCCTCGCCCGCCGGGTCGCCGCCGGTCAGGCGGAGACCGCCTGGTTCGACCGGCACCGCTCCACCCCGATCACCGAGCTGCCCGCGCACTGGTCGCCCGAGTACCGCGCCGTCGTCGAGGCCCGGATCGGGCTGATCGAGGCTCGCCGCGACCTCGCGCTGATCGAGCGTCCCGAGTGCAAGCGGCGCTGGGCGTCCGACACCTGGCAGAAGAAGGAGGCCACCGCCCTGCGGACCTGGCTGCTCGACCGGATCGAGGACCGCGCGCTGTGGTTCGAGATGCGGGACGGCATCGAGCAGCCGCGGACCATGACCGTCGCCCGGCTAGCCGACCGGTTCCCGCCCGATTCCGACGTCCACGCCGTCGCCGCGCTCTATGCCGCCGACCACCTCGACCGCCGGGACATGACCCTCGCCCAGGTGCTGGAACAGGTCGTCGCCGACGAGCACGTCCCCTACCTGGCCGCCCTGCGTTACCAGGACTCCGGGCTGGAGAAGCGCGCCGAGTGGGAACGCACCTGGGAGGGGCAGCGCGAGGAGGACCGGACGGGGAAGGAGCTCAAGCTGGCCGTCCCTCCGAAGTACAAGCCCGCCGATTTCCGGAAGAACAGCTACTGGACCCACCGCGGCAAGCTCGACGTGCCCAAGGAACGCTTCGTCTCCTACCCCGGCGCGAGTCCGGACGCCGACGACACCCTGCTGCTCGGCTGGGCCGGCTGGGACCACAAGGACCAGGCCCAGGCGCTGGTCAACCTGGTCAACGACCGGACCACCCAGGCCGGCTGGGACACCGCGAAGGTCGTCCCGCTGCTCGCCGGGCTCGCCGAGCTGATGCCGTGGGTGCACCAGTGGCACGGCGAGTACGACCCGGAGTGGGACGGCACCCCCGCCGAGGAGTACCAGACCTTCCTCGACCAGCAGCGCGCCGCCCGCGAGCTGACCGAGCAGACCCTGCGCGACTGGCGCCCCGCGGCCCCCACCCGCGGACGCCGACCGAGGAGCCGCACGTGACCGACACCTACCTGCGCGACGTACTCGACCTGCCCGAGTCGGTGCACGCCGGTGACTACAAGATCGAGCTGACCGGCGGTTTCACCGCCCAGCAGACCGCCGACCGCGTCCGTGAGTACGTCGTCACCCCGCAGCTCGCCACCGCCTTCGGCGACGCGCTCGACCTCGTCCGCAGCGGCGTCCGCACCGGCAACTCCTACGCCGCCTACCTGCACGGCTCCTTCGGCTCCGGCAAGAGCCACTTCCTCACCGTGCTGCACGCCGTGCTCAACGGCGACTCCGCCGCCCGCGACAAGCCGAGCCTGCAGCCTGTCATCGCCCCGCACGACGGGTGGCTGCGCGACAAGCGGTTCCTGATGGTGCCCTACCACCTCATCGGCGCCGCCGACCTCGACTCGGCGCTGCTCGGCGGCTACGTCGCCACCGTCGCCGAGCGCCACCCCGACGCGCCACCGCCCGCGGTCTACCGCTCCGACGCCATGCTCGACGACGCCCGCACCCTGCGGAGCAATCTCGGCGACGACGCCTTCATCGGGCTGCTCGGCGCCCCAGGCACCTCCGCCGCGGACGACGACGGCCTCGACGTCATCGGCGAGGCCGACGGCGGCGGCTGGGACGCAGCGGCGCTCGACGCCGCGTTCGCGGCCCCGCAGGGCGACCAGCGTCGCCGTGCCCTGGAGTCCGCGCTGCTCGCCGGGCCGCTGTCGGCCTACGCCCGCGGCACCCGCGGCGACAGGGACGCCTACCTCCCGCTCGACGACGGACTGTCGGTCATCACCGACCACGCGAAGTCCCTCGGCTACGACGGCGTCGTCCTGTTCCTCGACGAGCTGATCCTGTGGCTGCAGGCGCACATGACGAACCGCGAGTTCGTCGACACCCAGGTCTCCAAGCTCGTCAAGCTCATCGAGTCCGGCGTCGCCCACCGCGCCGTCCCGATCATCTCCTTCATCTCGCGACAGCGGGACCTGTCCCAGCTCGTTGGCGAGGACGTCACCGGCGCCGACGTCAAGAACCTCGAGACCCAGGTCAGCTACCTCGCCGAGCGGTTCTCCGTGGTGTCGCTGGAGGACTCCAACCTGCCCGCGATCGTCCGCGAACGCGTCCTCAAGCCGCGGGCCGGAAAGGAGCACCTGCTCGACGAGGCGTTCGCGTCCATCGAGTCCAGCCGGCCCGGTGACCGCGACGTGCTGCTCGACGCGACCGGTGTCACCGAGGCGAGCTGGGACGACTTCAAGCAGGTCTACCCGCTGTCCCCGGCCCTGCTCAACGTGCTCGTCGTCCTCGCCGGTGCCTTGCAACGGGAACGGACCGGCCTCAAGCTTCTCCAGGAGATGCTGCACCGTCGCCGCGGCGACATGAAGCTCGGTCAGCTGATCCCGCTGGGCGACCTGTGGGACGTGCTCACCGACGGCACCGGCGCCGCGTTCAGCTCCACGCTCCGCAAGGAGGCCGACGCCGGCAAGCGGTTCCACGACCGCGTCCGTGCCCACCTGCTCGGGATCTACGGCTCCGACACCGACCCCCGCTATGTCGCCGCCGACCGGTTCGTCAAGACCATGCTGCTGGCCTCGCTCGCCCGCGACGTCCCCGCACTGACCCGGCTCACCGGCGCCCGCCTCGCCGCGCTCAACCTCGGCTCGATCCGGTCGCGCACCGCCGAACCCGGGCAGCTCGTCGTCACCCGGCTCCGCGAGCTGCAGGCCGAGTTCGGTGAGCTGCGCAGCGAGGGCGACAAGGACCCCGTCTTCGCGCTGCACCTGTCCGACCTCGACCTCGACCCGATCCTGGACTCGGTGGGGGAGCAGGACAACGCCGGCGCCCGCCGGATCTGGGTCAAGAACCGGCTGTGGTCCGCACTCGGTGTCCCCGACCAGCAGGCGTTCGTGTCCGAACGCGACCACGTCTGGCGGGGCACCCGCCGCACCGTCGAGTTCGTGTTCGGCAACGTCCGCGACGCCACCGAGCTGTCCGAGGCGCAGTTCCGGCCCGGCACCGACGGCCGGGTCCGGTTCGTGTTCGACTACCCCTTCGACGAGTCGGGCCGATTCCCCTCCGACGACGTCCAGCGGGTCGAGAACCTGCGCCGCGGCGGGATCCAGGAGGCGACGCTCGTCTGGATTCCGCACTTCCTCACCGAGCAGCGCACCACGCAGCTCGGCCGGCTCATCAAGATCAGCTGGCTGCTGGAGAGCAACCGGCTCGACGAGTTCGCCGCGCACCTGTCCGGCGACGACCGCATCCGCGTCCGCGTCCAGCTGCAGGCCCAGCGCGACAACCTCACCTCCCAGCTCTCCGCCGCCCTCGACCAGGCCTACGGGATCGCGAGGGCCGACACCACCAGCGTCCGCATCGACCTCGACGACGGCGTGGTCAGCACGCTGTCGCTGCTCCCCGGCCATCAGCCGCGTCTCGCGGGCGGGGCGCCGCTGGCACAGAACGTCGAGACCCTCGCCGACGGACTGTTCGCCACCCTCTACCCACGCCACCCCGACTTCGACCCGGCCGGCAAGCGCAAGGCGCTGACCCTCGGCGAGCTGCGCACCGTCCACCGCTGGATCACCGAAGCGATGTCCACCGGCGACCGGCGCACCGAGGTCGCGAGCAAGGACCTGCAACTGGTCCGGCGGGTGGTGCACGGCCTCGGCCTCGGCGAGGTCGCCGACGGTCCGCTGTACCTGCACGTCGAATGGAAGCAGCGCATCGAACAGCACGCGGCCTCGCTCGGGGTGACCGGCGACTACCCCGTCGACGCGATGCGCGGCTGGATCGCCGAGCTCGCCGGGCCGGGCCTGGAACGGCCCGTCGCCAACCTGGTCGTCGCGACCTACGCCCTGCTCGCCGACCGCGCGTGGATCCGGCACGGCGCACCGGCCGACGCTCCCGACCTGGATCGGATGGGCGCCGGGGACGCGCTGCGGGCCCAGGAGCTGCCCGACCCCGCCGAGTTCGCGCTCGCCCGCGACCGGGCCGCGACCCTGTTCGGGGTCACCGTTCCGGAGCCGCTGTTCGCCCGGAACGTCGCGCTGCTCGCGACCCGCGTGCAGGAGCAGGTCGCCCGGTCCGAGCGCGGCACCGTCGAGGTCTGGGAGGCGCTGGTCCGGCACACCGACGATCTCGGCGTGCCCCGTGACGCTCCCCGCATCACCACGGCCCGCGCGGCTGCGGACCTGCTCGCGACGCTGTCGGCCACGGCCGGTGCCACCGCTCTCGTCCGTGCGCTCGCGAACGCCGGCGCCCCGGACGTGTCGGACCAGACACTGGGGGCCGCGATCGCCTCCGCGTCTGCGGTGCGCGACGGACTGGCTGCCGTCCAGTGGCCGCTGCTGGGGTCGGCGCTCGGCCTGCAGCAGCACCCGACGGTTGGTGAGCGCGCGCAACAGCTCGCCACCCGCCTCCGCAGCGCGGTCGGCGCCGAGGAGTTCACGACCGCGCTTGCTCCCGTGCTGCGGGAGGCCTCGAACGACGTCGTCGCGATCATCGCGGCGGCCACGCCGCGGCCACCGGTCGTTCCCGACCCGGTCGGTCCGGGTCCGGTCGTCCCCCGGCCCGGGCCCGCCGATCCGGTCCCACCGCCGACGGGCGGAGGGACTCCGCAGCCGGGACGCGACAGCGGGCGACGCGAGCTGACCGCCGCCGGGCTCGACGCGCTCCTCACCGACCTGCGCGCCGAGATCGGCGCCCACCCCCGGCGTCGCTACGAGGTCATCTGGCGGGTCGTCGAGGAGGGCAGCGCGTGACCCCGCCCGAGGTCGACGACCGGACCCTCGGCCAGCTGCTGCGCAGCGCCCTGCCGCGCGACCCGAACCGACGCCTGGTCCTGGTGCACGGTCGCTACGCCCCGGCCGCGCGGGCATCGTTCACCGTCGACGTCGGCGACACCATCCGCACGGTCACCGTCGCCGACGAACACTCCGTCCTGGGCGTGCTCGACGCGTGGCAGCAGCATCGCGACTCCGGCGACGACACGTCGGTCCTCGTGGTGACCACCGGGGTGCCGGACAACGTCCTCGGCTGGGACGTGCGGGGCCACGCCCTGCGGCAGCGCACCCTGACCGTCGACCGGGCCGAGATCGTCGCCCAGCGTTTCGGCGCCGGCGAGGTCGAGCCGCGTGTGCGGCGTGAGCCGTGGCTGCTCGACGCCCTGCTCACCGCGGAGCCACCCGACGGCTGGTCCCGCACCGGGCCGGTGCTCACCTACGCCGCCGCGGTCCGCGCCCTCGTCGCCGTCCGGTTCGGACTCGACGACGCCGCCCCCGACGCCGGGACGCTGCTGGAGTGGTCGCGCACCACGGGACCGGACCGGTTCGTCGCGCTGCCGCCGGCCGAGCAGGACGGTCTCGCCCGCTGGCTCGGCGAGACCGTCGGCCCGTTCGCCGGACTCTTCACCCGCCTCGTCCGCGTCGGCCGGGCCACCGACGTGCTCCCCCTGGGTGTTCTCGTCTCCCTCATCGACGAACCGGACGTCCCGGCGCAGACCATGATGGCCGTGGGCAGCCTGCTCGGCGACGTGGTGAGCGACGAACGCAGCCGCGACGCGTTCGTCACCGCCGTCCTCGGCACCCTCGAACGCTGGATCGTCCACGCCGAGGGCGGCGGACTCGGCGCGGCCGAGGCACGCGACCGCGTGGGCGAGGTCCTCGACCGGGCCGACACCATCGCGACCGCCCGCGGCATCGAGGCCGACGACCACCCGTTCCTGCCCTCCGGGTTCCGGGGCCGGCTCGCCGCCGTCGCCGCGGCACTCACCCCGCAGCCGGACGACACCGGTGTACCCGCCGCCCTCGGCGCGCTCGACCGGCTGCGCGAACACCGGATCGCGCGGCTGCTCCCCGAACGGGTCGCGGCCGCCGAGATGGCGGTCCGCCTGATGCGCTGGCTCGCGCTACCCGAGCCCACCGAGCCCGGTCCGGTCGCCCACGCCGTCGCCGCACATCTGCGCATCGGTGGCTGGGTCGACCGCGCGCTGACCGCTGTCTGGGCGGGGGAGGTGTCGGCCGGCGCGGCCGTCGGCCACGCGTTCGGACGCATCCACGACGCCGCCCGCGTCCGGCGGGACCGGCAGGACCAGCGCTTCGCCACTCGCCTGCGGTCCTGGACCGAACACGCCGCCGCGGCTGCGCCCGGCGGCGCTCTGCTCGTCGAGTCGGTCCTCGACGAGGTCGTCGCGCCGCTGCTCACCGAGAACGACGCCCCACTGGTGATCGTGGTGGACGGGATGAGCGCCGCCGTCGCCGCCGAGCTGGGGGAGCAGATCCTCGACCGGGGCTGGACCGAGATCAGTCGCGACGACGCGGGGCGCGAGGCCGCCGTCGCCGTCGTCCCGTCGGTCACCCGCGCCTCACGTACCAGCCTGCTCGCCGGGCGGGCCCGGACCGGTGACCGGAACGCGGAGCGCGACGGGTTCACCGCGCTCTGGAACCGACACCGGCGCGGCGCCGTTCTGCTCCACAAGTCCGACATTGCCGGAGCCGCCGGACGACGGCTCTCCGAACAGCTCGTCGAAGCACTCGCCGATCCGGCGACGGTGGTCGGTGTCGTGCTCAACACCGTCGACGACGCTCTCGACCACGGCCGGGAGGGCGACCGCACCGGCTGGCGGCTGGCCGACATCACCTACCTGCCCGACCTGCTCGACGCGGCCCGCAGCTACGGCCGCCCCGTCGTCGTCGTCTCCGATCACGGCCACGTCCTGGAACGTTCCACCGCGTCGGAGAAGGGCGGCGACGGCGCGGCGGCCCCGTCGGCGCGATGGCGCACCGGCACCCCCGGGGAGGGCGAGATCGAGTTGCGCGGACCGCGCGTGTTGGAGGGCGACGGTCGGGTCGTGGTGCCGTGGGACGAGTCGATCCGGTACACGAACCGGCGCGCCGGATATCACGGTGGCGCCTCGCTGGCCGAGATGACCGTCCCCGTGCTGGTGTTCGTCCCGGCCGGGGACCGGCCCGTTCCGATGGGATACGCGGTGCTCCCCGCGGAGAGCACGCGACCGGACTGGTGGAACGGGCGCCCGACAGCGTCACCCCCCACCTCGGTCCCTGCGCCGCCGGCGAGGAAGCGCAAGCCCGCGAAGGTCGTCGAGGACACCCAGCCGACGCTCGACGACATGCCGGTCCCCGCCGCCGTGACTCCTGTACCGCCGGCGCCGCCGCCGACGAGGACCGTCGGGCGTCGCGTCATCGCGTCGTCCCGCTTCACCGCCCAGCACGCGTCCGTGCGCCGGGCGCCCGAACCGGTACAGGTCGCCGACCTGATCGACGCCCTGGTCGCAGCCGGGGGGGAGCTGACCGGTACCGCTGCGGTGGCCCGATTGGGTCGCGCCGGCCGCGACCCCGGCATCGTCCTCGCCCACTTGCAGCGGCTGCTCAACGTGGAGGGGTATCCGGTGATCGTCTTCGACGGCCGCACCGCACGGCTCGACATCGACATGCTGTACCTGCAGTTCGGGCTGGGCGGATCGTGACCGGCCCGGTCAGCGAGGCCCGTCGCCGCGACGTCATCGACGCACTGCGCCGTGGCACCGTTCCCGCCTCCGGTCTGGATCTGCTCGCCGTCGGCCTCGACCGGTTCGCCGACGCCATGGACGACGACATCTCCACCGCCGCCCGCGGCGGAGCCGCCTTCCACGCCGTGCGCGGCGACTACGGCTCGGGCAAGACGTTCTTCGCCCGATGGCTCGCCGAGCGGGCCAAGCGCGCCGGCCTCGCCACCTCGGAGATCCAGATCTCGGAGACCGAGACGCCGCTGCACAAGCTGGAGACCGTCTACCGGCGCCTGACCGAGCGGCTCACGACCAGCACACACCCACCCTCGGCGCTCCGCGCGGTGATCGACTCCTGGCTCTACACCCTCGAGGAGGAGGTACTCGACGCCGGCGAGGTCGACGAGTCCGACGCAGCCGGCCTGGCCTCGGCCGTCGACGGCCTCATGGAGCAGCGGCTCGCCGCCGTCGCCCGGACCACCCCGGCGTTCGCCGCGGCGATCCGCGGGTACCGGCAGGCCCAGCAGGCCGGCGACATCGCCACCGCCGAGGCGCTCATCGCCTGGCTGGGAGGCCAGAAGTCCGTCGCGGCGTCGGCCCGCCGCGCTGCCGGGGTCCGCGGCGACCTCGACCACTTCGGCGCACTCGGCTTCCTACAGGGGCTGCTCAGCGTGCTCCGCGACTCCGGCCACCCCGGTCTCTTCGTGGTGCTTGACGAGATCGAGACCCTGCAGCGGGTCCGGGGGGACGTGCGGGAGAAGGGCCTCAACGCGCTGCGCCAGCTCCTCGACGAGATCGACTCCGGACGATTCCCCGGCCTCTTCCTCATCATCACCGGTACCCCCGCGTTCTTCGACGGGCAGCAGGGTGTGAAGCGGCTGCCACCCCTCGACCAGCGTCTCGCCACCGACCTCGCCACCGATCCACGGTTCGACTCCCCGCGGGCCGTTCAGCTCCGACTCACCGGGTTCGACCTGGACCGGCTCTCCGAGCTCGGCCGCGCCGTCCGCGAGCTGTACGCAGGGGCGGCGCGTCACCCCGACCGCCTCCGGTCCACGGTGGATGACGGCTATCTCGACGAGCTCGCCCGGGCCCTCACCGGCGAGCTCGGCGGAAAGGTGGGCATCGCGCCCCGGCTCTACCTGCGCAAGCTGGTGCAGGACGTCCTCGACCGGGTCGACGAGCACACCGACTTCGACCCGCGCCGGCACTACGCACTGACGCTGAGCACGGGCGAGATGACCGACGTCGAGCGCAACGCGGCCCGGCCCGGGAGCGCTGGAGACGTCGCCCTGGACCTCCCGTGAGTGTCGACCGCCTGGCACCCGGACTGGCCTATCACGTCGTCAACACCCTCGGCTGGCGCAACCTGCGGCCGCTGCAGTCCGACGCCATCGAGCCGGTCCTGCGCGGCGACGACGCCGTGCTGCTCGCCCCCACCGCGGGCGGCAAGACCGAGGCCGCGATGTTCCCGCTGCTCACCGCCATGGAACAGCAGCGCTGGACCGGCACCTCGGTGCTCTACGTCTGCCCGCTCAAGGCATTGCTCAACAACCTGCTGCCGCGCCTGCAGGCCTACGGCGGCTGGCTCGGCCGCCGCGTCGAGCTCTGGCACGGCGACGTCACACCGTCCGCGCGGCAGCGGATCCTGACCGACCAGCCGGACGTCCTGCTCACCACGCCCGAGTCGCTGGAAGCCATGCTGGTCGGCAACCGCGTCGACCACGAGCGGTTCTTCGCCGGGCTGCGAGCCGTCGTCGTCGACGAGGTGCACGCCTTCGCCGGCGACGACCGCGGCTGGCACCTCCTCGCCGTCCTGGAACGGCTGACCGGTGTGTGCGGCCGTCCCCTGCAGCGGATCGGGCTGTCAGCGACCGTCGGCAACCCGGCCGAGCTGCTGGAGTGGTTGCAGGGCTCCGGACGCGGCACCCGCACGTCGACCGTGGTGGCACCGCAGATCGGCGGCCCGGCCGCCGAGGCCGACATCGAGCTGGACTACGTCGGCTCGGTCGACAACGCCGCGACCGTCCTCGCGGCGCTGCACCGCGGTGAGAAGCGGCTGGTGTTCTGCGACAGCCGAGCGCTGGTCGAGAAGCTCGGCACCGCGCTGCGCGAACGCGGAGTGACGACGTTCCTCTCCCACGCGTCGCTGTCGGTGGACGAGCGGCGCCAGGCCGAGGCCGCGTTCGCCGACGCCCGCGACTGTGTGATCGTCGCGACGTCCACACTGGAGCTCGGCATCGACGTCGGCGACCTCGACCGGGTCGTTCAGATCAACGCACCGCGCACGGTCGCGTCTTTCCTGCAGCGGCTCGGCCGCACCGGACGGCGTCCCGGCACGGTCCGGAACTGCCTGTTCCTGGCCCTCGACAAGAAGTCACTGCTGTGGGCGGCCGGCCTGCTACGGCTGTGGGGGACCGGCTACGTCGAACCCGTCACCGCACCGCCCGAGCCACGGCACATCGTCGCCCAGCAACTCCTCGCGCTCTGCCTGCAGCAGAACTCCGTAGGGACCGAGCTCGCGCTCGACGCCTGGAATGGCCTGCACCCGTTCGACCACGGTTCCCGGCCGATCCTCGACCATCTGCTCGAGGAAGGATTCGTGGACCGGGACGGCGAGCTGATGGGCATCGGGCCGGCCGCGGAGAAGCGGTACGGGCGCCGGCACTTCATGGGGATGACCGCAGTGTTCACCGCACCGCCCCAGTTCCGGGTGTTCGAGGGCCGCCGCGAGATCGGGCTGCTCGACCCTTCGCTGCTCACCGACCACGTCGAGGGCCCGCGGCTGATCCTCCTGGCAGGCCGCAGCTGGAAGGTCAGCTGGATCGACTGGGCACGACAGCGCTGCTTCGTCGAGGCCGATGAGCGCGGCGGCCGAGCGCGCTGGAGCACCGGTGGGCTGGGCGGCGCGAGCTTCGCCCTGACCCGTTCTGTGCGTGATGTCCTTCTCGGCGAGGATCCGCCGGTGCGCATAACGGCGCGGGCCACGACGGTCCTCGCCGAGGCCCGCGACGCCGAACGTCACACCGTCCATCCCGGCGGCACACTCGTGGTCCGCGAAGGTACGGATCTCCGGTGGTGGACCTGGGCGGGATTCCGCGCGAACGCCACGCTCGCCTCGACCCTGTCCTCACTCGTGGACGGAACCCAGCGGGTCAACGATGTCTCCATCCGCATCCGCAGTGACCTCACCCGCGAACACTGGGCGGCCGGAACCGCGGACGCCGGCGAGCGACTGTGCCTGCCGGAGGTCGACGATCGTGCGCTGGACGGGCTGAAGTTCTCCGACGCGCTTCCCCACAGGCTCGCCGTGGCCACGCTCGCTGCTCGGCTGGCCGACCTCGGTGGTGCGACGAGCGTCCTGGCGGAGTCTGTGCGTTTCGCGCAGGTGGATGACCGCTGACGCACCTGGGCGTCGGGGAGATCGCGGTTCCCGCTGACCGAGGATGAGATCCACCGAGGGGCGACGACGCACGGCGCCGTCGCCCGACGAGTGCATGAGCCGACGACGCTAGAACAATGAGGTCCGGCCGCCGACCGCGGCGACGGGCTATCCCGCCGTCGCGCAGCATGGCTCAGCGGGGAGCACCTGGCACCAGCCGCATGACCGATGTCAGACGTTGCCGGATCGCCGACCCGACCTGGACGAGGCCGTAGCGGGCGATCGTCGCCCGGAACACGGCGGTGCGGTCGTCCCATCCGATGTCGTCGGCGACGTCGGCCATCACCGCGGCAAGCTCGGCCGGGGGGAGCTGATCGAAACCGCGGGGTCCGCGGTCCCGCACCAGCACCTCCGGCTGGTCGGCAAGCCGATACGTGCACGGCTTGTTCCCGGATTCGCGTAGCGGGTTGTCCCGCACGAGAACGCCGCGTCGCACTGCTGCGTCGAGAGCCTGGTTGAGGGTCGTCGAGATCCGCGAGCCCACCCGGGCCCCGCCGGCAGCGGCGACATACGCCTGATGCAGGCGGTGGCCCAGGAGCGGGCCCTCGGCCTGAACGATCCTCACCAGCCCGTCGACGATCTCGGCGCGAGAGGCAGCATCCGCTGCGGGCACCCTCCCGCTGAACAGGGTGTAGGCAGGTCCGGAGGAACGCTCCGGCAGCGAGTTCGCGTCCGGTGGCTCCGCCGGGGGTCCGCCGGGATCCTGGGAGGGCGTCGTGGCGCTGTCGGCTCGGTTCTCATCGTGCGCGGGGCTCAGGCCGCTCGCGGACACCTCTTTCGACCTGTCGGTTGGGTGGGAAGAAGGCTCGTAGTCGTCGGACCCGACCGGAGGATGTCCGATCGTGTCGACCCCCGTCGGCATCGGGCGGTCGAGCAGTTCGCCGCCGGGGCTGCGGACCTCTGTCTCGGTGGGCAGCGCGGCGTCGTCCTCCTGCCCCGTATCGGGCCGGACTACCGGTACGCGGTCATCCAGATCGACTGAGCCCCCGGGCCGCCCGGTCTGCGCGGCCGCTACGTCGGTGGCCGCAGGATCGGTCCACCCCGACGGATGGATCCCCAATTCTGCGAGCCGGTCCCAGATCGGAGCCATCGCGCGCGCGGGATCGAGGTAAAACTCCGACTCGAGTACGCGTACGAAGGTCCAGTCGCATCGCTCCAGTTCGCGTTGGCGTGCCAGGTCGCGCTGGTATGCGTCGGGACCGTGCCAGAAGTCGCCGTCGCACTCGATCGCCAACCTCGCCGTCGCCCCTGTCACGACGAGATCGATCGAGTAGCCGAGGGCGGGGTACTGCGGTACCACGGCGTAACCACGGTCCACCAGCCGGTTGCACACTCGCTGCTCGAACAGCGAGTCGAACGGGCTCACTCGCTGGTCGTCCGGGACGTTGCCGGCCACCGTTCCGGAGTCGTCCTGCTCTCCGCGCCGAGCGACGCCGTAGCAGTAGTCGAGCAACGCGAATCGCATGTCCTCGGGATTGTGCAGTTGGTCGAGACGCACCGAGTGGAAGACCCACATCTGGTCCTTCGCGCGCGACGCAGCAACGTTGAAACGCTGCACATTCGCAGGTTGAGTCAGGGCGGTGATGCGGCGGGTCTCGGTCGGGACCGCGACCATCGACAGGAACATGACGTCGCGCTCCGAGCCTTGGAAGTCCGCGGCATCGCCGCAGCGCAGATCGCGTTCCGCCCACTGCTCAGGTAGCACCCGTTCCAGTAGCTTCTTCTCAATGGCCTTGGCCTGCGCGGTGCCCAGTAGAGAGATCACGCCGAAGGTGAGACCGGCGTAGCGTGGGTCTTCGATGCACGCCTCGATCTGCGCGACGATCGCATCGACCTCCGCCGGGTTGACCCGGGTCGTCGAGCCGCCCTTCTCGTAGCCGTTCTCCACGAATACCGGCTTCACCGGTTCGAGACGGTCGGCGCCGAACTGCCGGACCGGGATCAGCCGGACGTTCGCCGGCTCGTAGGCGATCCGGTTGGAGAAGCCGATGATCTCGGGCACGCAGCGGCGGTGCTCGACGAGGGTCAGCATCCCCTCGAAGAACATCCGGGCCAGATCGAACAGGCTGACCTGAGGATCCGGCCACGTCGCGCGATAGGTGTGGTCGTACAGGTATTGCCCGGCGAGGTCGCGGAGCTGCTGCTGATCAACCCCGACTGCGGCGGGGGAGACCTGCTTGTCGTCACCGATCACGACGATTCGCGGCGCCAGATACTGCAGGAACGAGGCCTCCAAACCGGCCTGCGAGGCCTCGTCGACGATCACGACGTCGAACATGTCCGGGGCGATCGTCAGCTGGTCGGCGATCCGGTAGAGCGGCATGATCCACACGGGGACAGCGGGCCGGCAACGATCCATCGCGTCGCGAATCTCGGCCGCGCGCTGTACCCGGTACTGCCCGCCGGTCTTGCCGAAACGTCGTACCAGCGCCGCGTACTGCTCCAGGCTGGCGCGCGACCCCCGGGTGAGCCTGCCCGGGGACACCGCATGCGACCACGCCCGCGTCGCAGCCAGATGTTGGACCTGACCACGGATGCGGTCGTCGAGGTCACTGATGTTGCGCTGGATCGTGTTCGCTTCGGGCACGTTGTGGCAGGCGATACGGGCGGCCGCGACAGCCCAGTTCCAGGCCTGCTCGAATCCGGGGAGACGCTCGTCCCACACGGTGTTCATCGGATCGGACACGATCGCGTCGTGCAGTTCCGGAGCCGCCGCCCGAAGTCTCCGCCCGGAGCTGTCACGCTCGGCGATTTCCTCCCGGACGGTGTGAAGCCGATCGATCCGTCGGAAGGCGGTGTCATACGCTGCCCGCTCGCGTCTGCGGACCGCGTCGAGAAGCGCACCGACGGCGGCCTCGGCGTCCGGCCGCCGGGCCCCGATCTCGAGTCGGTCGGCCAGATCCCCGACGACTGAGGTCGCCGCCAACGCTGATTCCTCCGCGTCGATCGCGGTCGGCAGGTCGATGACGGCGTCGAGATCGCGTGAATCGGGCCAGTGCGGAGCAGGCACTCCGGCGGCGACAAGCCGGTCCTCCTCGGCGCTCAACGCTTCGGCGAGTCCCAGCACCCGGTCGAGAAGCCCGGTCTCACTGCGGTGCCAGTCGTACCTTTCGTGCAGCGTGTCCTCGGCATGGATGACCACGTTCGTCGGCCACGCGCGGTCGAGTGCGTCGAGGATCCGCGATCCGTCCAACCAGACCAGGAACGACTTCAGCCGAGTGGTATCGGTCGGCGGTACTCCGTTCACCCTGACCCGGTCGAACAACTGTGCGGCCTGCTTGACCACTCGCGGCGTGAACACCCCGGATCGCGGCACACCGTCCGCTCCGAGCTTGAGGCTCCCTCCGCCTTCCAGGAATGTCAGCACAGATCGAGCAAGGTGCTCCAGTTCGGCCGGGTCGCCTTGTGCACGAACGTCGACGACCGGGCCGAGTGTCTGCAGAGCCCGTTCCGATTCCTCGAGCAGACCACCGATCGTCGCGCGACGTGATAGCCAAGTTCCCGATCGGCCACCGAGAACGTCTGCCATCGCGTCGCGAATCCACGGCTCTCGACGTCGGGCGAGACCCTGAACCATCCGGCGGACATCATGTAGCCGTCCGACCAATGCCACGCGGGAAGACTGGTCAAGACGCGCGAGCGCGGCGTACGAGCGGTGGCGCCGCAGAGCGTCGAACCGGGTGCTGTATGCGAGCGCACGCTCCTCGGCGGTGACAAGATCGGCGAACTGCTCCGGAACCACGAGTGCCGAGGCATCGACGAGGCGGCGGGTTGCGGCCGGCTCGTCGGCATGCAGGGCCGGATCGAGCAGCCTGGCCCGCCACGACTGCATCTCTCCGTTCGACAGCGGTGGCGGGCCCTCCGTCCGACCCGGCAGATCGTCGAGCCAGCTGAGTCTGTCCCGCTCGTCGGCGAGCTGGAGCGTGATCGCGGCGAGCGTGCCGCGGTACTCCGCGATCTCGTGGACGTCCACTTCGTGTCTGCGCGCATCGAGCGCGCTGTTGTAGAGGGATGCGCGTTCGCGGCGCAGCCGGTCTATCTCGGACAGACGGTGCTCGATCTCTCGGCGGGACGTCGGTTCGTCGTGGTCCCCGGCCGCGGCGGCGATCCGCTCGACGGCTACCCGTAGATCCGCCATGTCCTCCCGGCTCGATCCGACGACTGACACGGCCAAGGGCTTGATCGGGTCGGGCAGCTTGCCGCGGACCTCGCGCAGCGCGCGGTCGGTGTGCGCGGTGACCAGCACCCGCTTGCCTTGGGCCAGGAGGTGCGAGATGAGAGCAGCTGCCGTGTGGGTCTTTCCCGTGCCGGGCGGGCCCTGGATCAGGGTCTGGGCGTTGCTGTCGACCCGCGCGAGGATGCGGCGCTGGACGTCGTTGACCGGCAGCGGCAGGAACAGCTCGTCGTCGACGCGGACCGCCGCCCCATCGGTACGTTCCCCGTCCGTCCGCACAGGAGGGACTTCATCCGGGTCGATCAGCGGCCGTAGGCCGGCCGGCACCTGCCCGGAGGTGCTGATCTGCTCCGTGATCCGACGGAAGATCTCCACCAGTCCTTGTTGGGTCCGCCTGCGCAACAGCAGCGCCGGGGCGAACGCCGCCACCGGGTGTGCCGAGGCGGACGCTGGTTCGTCGGCATCGTGGTATTCGGCATCGGCGGCGAGCGAGTGGACCAAACGCCGGGCGTACTCCGCGGTCCGGTCGCGGTCGAGCGGGTGAATCTCGTGCACCGCGACGTCTTCGCGGACACCGTTGACGAGCGCAGGATTGGTGATGAGGGCCGGGTCGAGCATCTCGAGCTCGACGCGCGACGGCGTGGCCGCATCGCCGACGGTGACCGAGAGCCGACCCGAATCGTCGTCGAACGAGAGCACCACCGTCGTCGTGAGCAGGTGTCGCCGGACGGCGGGGTGTTCTGGCGGCCGCCAGGCGAGCAGTCCTGCGGCGAGAACGATCTCCAGCTCCTCGGAGTGCCCGGTCGCCGTCACATAGGTCGAGAAGAGATCGCCGTAGAACGTGCGGGCGACCTCGTCATGTCGCTCGGTCTCCGCCCATGACCGCCATGCCACGAGGTAGCGCTCGTACTGCTCCCCGATCTCGGGAAGGTCGGTCCGCTTGACAGTGGTGCCGCTCTCGCGGTCAGGGTCGGAGTCGGGCACGAAGCGCTCGACGAACAGGGAGGGTTCGGTGTGGGCGTCGTCGATCCCGCCGTCGATCCACGCGATGATCTCGGTGGGCGGTGGAGGTGGAGCTACCCGAGGCACTCGTTCGACCGTGAGCACGGGCGCGCCGGGATCGACGGTCGCGCCGGACAGATCGCATCGGATGGCGGCATGCAGAGGGACCGCGTGCAGCCAGTGGACGGCGCCGTCGCGGGTGTAGGAGTCGAGGTCGTGTACGCGGGGAGTGCGCAGCTGCTGTGCCTGCCCCAGAAAGGTGAACAGTCGCACCGCGCGGTCGGCCAGCGGATCGGTATTCGGTGGAGTGGTCCTTGCGCTGGTGTTGACGCTGTCGGTCACGTACCTGCCCGTTCACGTGCTGGTGCGCCCCTCGCCGCCGCACCGTGGATCACAGCGAGCATAGTTGCGATCCCCGACAGTGATCGAGCTCAGTCGATGCTGCCGACCGCCGCATCGTCGATGAACGCGTAGGCCGCGGTTGCCGGTGCCGGAGCGGACGTGGACCGGAACCGCGGAGCGGTGCGTGTCGTCCAAACCGCATGACCTCCTACGCCCACGATCCGGTCGCCTCGACGATCGTCGCCTGCTGGCCCACCGGCGACGGCGCCGTCGCCCACCGCGCCGCCCGCGTCCCGCGGGCCCTCGACCACTCCCTGGCCCGCCGCACCGCGAAGGCGCTGACCGCGCTGTCGGCGCACCTGTGGGCCGCCTACGCCGACCACACCACCCACGAGATCGACCCGGCGGCGCTGGCCGCGGCGGTCCGGAGCCCGAACCAGCCGGTCGGAGACCTGCTGCGTGTGATGGAGGACGGCTGTGCCGAGACCGCGCACCTGCTGGGGCGGGTCGTGGCGCGGGCACCGGGGCGGGCCTTCCGCGACGCCGTCGTCGCCGACGTCCGCGCCGAGACCGGTGCCGTCCTCGACGCCGGCGACGGCGTCCTCACCGGACGCTCGGCCCAGGCCGTCGCCCACCCCCGCGCCGACGCCCCGCCCGAGCAGCTCGTTGTCGCGCACGCGCTGCTGCACGACGACCCGTTGGGGCCGCCCGCGATCGTGACCTCGGTCGAGCCGACGGCGGCCGCGGTCGCCACGCTGCGCTGGCTGCGCGCCTCGGCCGCGCTCGTCGCGGAGCGGGTCGGCCACGCGGTCCCCGACGTGGTGGCGCTCGCCGAGGCGATCGGGCACGAGGACCTCCCGGTGGCCCGGCACGTGCTGTGCACGCTCGCCGGGGTGGGCGCCGAGGAGGTGGTGCTGGACCTGCTGCAGGAGGCGGTCCTGGCCCGGCAGGGCTGGTTCGTGGTGTGCCCGCCGCCCACCGACCGGCCGGACCCCGACGACGGGTGCGGCGGGCACCGGGCGGTCTCCACCGTCCTCGACCCGCTCGACCCGGTGTCCTGCCTGATCGACGGGCTGGTCCGCGGGCTGCACGGGTGCTTCCGGGTGTGGTTCGACGACGTCGTCACCCGGGAGAGCCCCGGTGCCGATCCGCGGCTGGTCGGCACCGCCCGCACCGCGGCGCTGCGCGGGCGCTACACCGACGAGGTCCGGGCCCTGGTCCGGCGGGGGTAGCCCCCGGTTCAGGCCGTCCCGGCGCGGCGCCCGGACAGCAGCTGGACCGCGGTGCCGGCCATCGGCAGCACCAGCAGCAGGGCGAGGGCCGCCGTCAGCCCGACGACGGCGGCGAACCCCCCGATCACCGCCGCCCCGACCCCGGCCCCGGTCAGGAAGCACAGGGTCGCCACCCCGATCGCGCTGCTGCGCCGGTCCTCGGGCACCGCCGAGCCGACCGCGGCGATCATCGCGGGCTGGCCGGTGCCGAACGCCAGGGTGACCAGCATCGGGGCGAGGGCCAGCACCCACGGCAGGTGGCCGGCCACCCCGGCGACCGCGACGGCCAGGCCGACGACGGTCGTCGCGCAGGCCAGGGTCAGGGTCTGCCGCGGTCCGATCCGGGCCTGCAGGAACGCCGAGGCGGCCGGGCACCCCAGCGCCACCACCGCCGAGGGCACCAGCACCAGCCCGGTCGTGAGCGGGGTCCAGCCGCGCTCGGCCAGCTCGAGGGGGATGCCCAGCAGCAGCGCGAACCAGCTCGCGGGCACCGCGGAGGCGCACAGCGAGCTGCGCACCACCGTCGCGTTCCGGACCACCCCGCGGGGCAGGAACCCGTCGGGGCGGGCCCGCACCCACAGCGCCGTCACCGGGACACCGACCGCGAGCAGCACCCCACCGACGACGGCGGCGACCGCACCCGCGCTGGGCGACTGCACCAGCAGCACCAGCCCGGTCACCGCCGTCGCGACGATGACCGCACCGACCAGGTCCACCCGCGCGCCGTCGCCGCGGACGACCGAGCGCCGCCACAGGTAGGGGACCGCGAGCAGGGCCAGCGCGGGCAGCGCGACCGCGGCCCGCCACCCGCCGACGGTCGTGAGCGCCCCGCCGACCAGCGGCCCGAGCGCGGACAGCGCGGCGGACACCCCGGCCAGCCGGCCGAGCGCACCGCCCCGGCGCTCCGGCGGGGTGCGGGCGGACAGCAGCGCCGAGGCCAGCACCGGGATCGACGCGGCGCCGAGGCCCTGCACGATCCGCGCGGCCATGAGCAGCCCGAAGTTCGGCGCGAACGCCGCGGCCAGCGCGCCGAGGCCGAGCAGGCTCACCCCGGTGCACAGCGGCGCCCGGATGCCGACGGCGTCGGCCAGCCGCCCGTGCACCGGTGTCGCCACGGCCAGCGCGACCGCGTAGCCGCTGACCATCCACGTGGCGGCCGCGGTGTCGATGCCGAGCCCGTCGGCGAGCAGGGGCAGCGCGACCGTCACCCCCGACGTCGAGGTGCCGGCGAGGCCGAAGAGCAGTCCGAGCACGATCGACAGGAGCACGCGACGATCCTCACCCGCCGGGGCGACCGGTGCACCGTGATTCGCTGTGGACGTGCCGAACCGACCCGTGATCCGCCCGGCGACCGCAGAGGACGCCGACGCCTGCACCGCCGTCTACGCCCCCTACGTCCTCGACACCGCGATCTCCTTCGAGTCCGAGCCGCCGGGCCCGGTCGAGATGGCCGAACGGATCGCCGCGGCCCAGGAGCGCCACGCCTGGCTGGTCGCCGTCGACCGCGGCGGGGAGGTGCTCGGCTACGCCTATGGCGGCCCGTGGAAGTCCCGCGAGGCCTACGCGTGGACCTGCGAGGTCTCGGTGTACCTGGTCCCGTCGGCCCGCGGGCAGGGGCTGGGCCGGGCGCTGTACGAGGCGTTGTTCGCCGCCCTCGTCGCGCGCGGCATGGTCGTCGCCGTGGCCGGGACGACCGTGCCGAACGAGGCGAGCGCCGCGCTGCACCGCGCACTGGGGTTCACCGAGGTCGGGACGTTCCGCGGGGTCGGCTGGAAGCGCGGGGCGTGGCGCGACGTGACCTGGTACCGGCGGGCGCTGGTCGAGGCACCGGAGGACGGCCCCCGGGCCTGACACCCGGGGGCCGCGGGCGACCCGTCCGCGGGCCACCACCGGTGGCTCAGGCCTTCTTGAGCTCGGAGTGCAGCTTCAGGACGGTCTGGCCGTCCTCCTGCTCGAGGACGTAGGCCGGGTTGTCCTCGGTCCCGTTGCGGGACTGCGTCGACCCGTTGATCGTCTTCTCGATCCGGTCGGTGGAGTGGTCCACGACCTTGCCGGTCGGGGTGCCGTTGCCCCAGTTCCACGCGACCCACGTGCCCTTGGCGAACTTCTGTGTCATGGGAGCGGATACCCCCGCGCCGGGCGGTCAACCCGGCGGGGGGACCGCGTCACCAGATCCGGACCCGCCGGTCCGGATCGGTGTAGAGCCCGTCGGACTCGGTCACCCCGAACGCCTCGTGGAAGGTGTCGAGGTTGGTCACCACCGCGTTGCACCGCAGGTCCGGCGGCGAGTGCGGGTCGGTGGTGAGCCGCCGGATCGCCTCGGCGTCGCGGGTCACCGCCCGCCACACCTGCGCCCAGCCGAACAGCACCCGCTGCTCACCGGTCAGGTCGTCGATCACCGGCGGCTCGCCGCCCTCGTGGGCGATCCCGTAGGCCTTCAGCGAGATCGTCAGGCCGCCCAGGTCACCGATGTTCTCACCGACCGTCAGCGAGCCGTTGACCTTGTGGTCGGGCAGCCCGGCGGGGGACAGGCCGTCGTACTGGTCGATCAGCATCTGCGCGCGGGACTCGAACTCGCTGCGGTCCGCGGCCTCCCACCAGTCGGTGAGGTTGCCGTCGCCGTCGTAGCGGGAGCCCTGGTCGTCGAAGCCGTGGCCGATCTCGTGCCCGATGACCGCGCCGATACCGCCGTAGTTCGCGGCGTCGTCGGCGTCGGCGTCGAAGAACGGCGGCTGCAGGATGGCCGCCGGGAACACGATCTCGTTGAGCCGCGGGTGGTAGTAGGCGTTGACCGTCTGCGGGGTCATCAGCCACTCGTCGTGGTCGACGGGGCCGCCGAGCTTGGCGTACTCGAAGTCGTGCCGCCACTCCGCCGCCCGGCCCGCGTTGCCGAGCAGGTCGGCCGGATCGACCTGCAGGTCGGAGTAGTCCTTCCACTTCTCCGGGTAGCCGACCTTCGGCGTGAACCTGTCCAGCTTGTCCAGCGCCCGCTCCCGGGTGGCCGGGCTCATCCAGTCCAGCGTCGAGATCGACCGGCGGTAGGCCTCGACGACGTTGTCGACCAGCTCGGTGATCCGCTCCTTGGCCCGGGGCGGGAAGTGCCGCTCGACGTAGATCTTCGCGACGGCCTCGCCCAGGGCGCCCTCGACCAGCGAGACCCCGCGCTTCCAGCGCTCGCGCAGCTCCGGGGTGCCGGACAGGGTGCGGCCGAAGAAGTCGAAGTCCTCCTCGACCAGGTCGGCGGACAGGAACTCCGCGCAGGACCCGGCGACGGCCAGCGCGAGCCACGCCTGCCACTGCTCCAGCGGGCGCTGCGCCCACAGCTCACCGGCGGCGGTCACGAAGCTGGGCTGGCGGACGATCACCTCGTCGTAGGCGTGCGCGGGCACGCCCAGCGCGGACTCCCACTCGGCCCAGTCGAAGCCCGGCGCGGACTCGCGCAGCGCGTCGCGGGTCATGAGGGTGTAGGTCTTCTCGGCGTCGCGGTTGAGGACCCGGTCCCAGGACGCGTCGGCGAGTGCGGTCTCCAGGTCCATGACCTGCTCGGCGACGCGCTCCGGCTCGGCCAGCCCGACCAGCTCGGCGAGGCGCTGCAGGTGCTCGACGTACTTCGTGCGGATCTCCGGGTCGCCCTCCGAGCCGTAGTACGACTCGTCGGGCAGGCCCAGCCCGGCCTGGTTCAGGTTCACCAGGTAGCGGGAGGAGTCCTTCAGGTCGGTCGCGATGAACTCGCCGAACAGCGCAGCGCGGCCCTCGCGCTGGCGCCGGCCGAGCACGGTGGCGAGCGCGGCGTGGTCGGTGGCGGCGTACACATCGTCGAGCAGCGGGCGCAGCGGCGCGATGCCGAGCTCCTCGGCCCGCTCGACGTCCATGAAGGACCGGTACAGGTCCCCGACCTTGCGTGCCTCGGTGCCGGCCTCCGACGACGAGGCGCACTCCTCGACGATCTCGTGGACCTGGTCCTCGGCCCGGTCGCGCAGGACGCGGAACGCGCCGTCCTGCGAACGGTCGTCGGGGATCTCGTGGGTCGCCAGCCACCGGCCGTTCACGTGGGCGAACAGGTCGTCCTGGGGGCGGACGTCCGGGTCGACCCAGCTGAGGTCGAGACCGGACGGTCGCGAGTTCGGGGCGGACTCGGTGGTCGTCATGGGTCCATCCTGCCTGTCGGGACCGACGGTTTCGAGCAGCCGGGCGTCCGGCACGCCCGCGCCGCCCGGCCCGTCGCGGAGGTCGGAGTGCTGCGCCGGTGGTACCCGGAGGGCGATCCGGCAATCGTGGTCCCGGCCGAATCCTCGGTCCGGATCAGACAGGACGGATCAGACAGGACGGATCAGACGCATGGTCCCGTCGGGGCGCGAGTCCATCGTGATGGTGTCGGCCTCCACGGAGGTCGGTAGCGCGGCCTGCGGCGCCAGCGCCGCGGACAGATGGGCGAACAGAGCCTGGCTCCGGCCGTTCTCGGCGGCCTCGTCGCTGGCGAACGCGGGCAGGAACCGGCCGGAGAAGGTGCTCGCCGTCAGTGGCGTCGAGGCCAGGCGGGTGAACAGCCTCCGCATCCGGCGGACCTCGTCGGCGCGTGCCGCCAGATCGGCGTCGACAGTGGCCCGGAACGCCGCGAGCGGCGCGCCGGGGTTGCGCAGCTGGGCCTCGGTCGCGGTGAGGACGGTTCGGCGGCTGTCGAGGGCGATGGCCCGGTAGGCGGTGTGGACGGCCAGGCCGAACGATTCCCAGCCGAGTGAGCCGACGTTGCCCAGCTTCTCCCGCAGCTCCGAGCCGGACGTCGTCGCCGCGCACTCCCGGGCGACGTGCTCCCAACCGTCGAGGAGTGCCACGGAGCGGTTGCGGATGACCTGGAGGTCGCGCATCGCGGCGCCGAGCCCGACGCTCTCCGGGATCGACGCGCCGTCCAGCAGCGCGGCGTGCGCGGTCTCGATCGTCTGCTCGGCCGTCCGCAGCTCGGCCTCGTCGTCGAGCTCCAGCCGCACGGCGAGCCGGTCGACGCCCTTCTTGATCTCGCCGAGGGTGCGGGTCTGCTCGTCGCCGCCCAGCATCTCCGCAGCGACGGTGAGTGCGAGCAGCCCGACGCCGACCGGGCTCATCGACTTCGTCAGTGCCGCGGGGCTCATCGGTAGGAGCCGGACCTGACCGGTGATGCGCCCGGCGCCGTTGGTCGTCATGGCGCGGTAACCACCGCTGACGGCCTCCATCAGCGAATCGGTGCTGCCACTGGGCATCTGCAGGACGAAGCGCTGACCGGTGGCGGTGACGGCCTGTCCCGTGCCGGCGACCGCCTTCGCCACGCCGTCGGCCAGCGCGCTCGTCACGCGCAGGGGCTTGCGCCAGTCCGTGCCCGTCCCCGGGCTGGGCTCGGACCGCAGGATCGCGCCCTCCCCGCGGGCCAGGAGCTCCCACGGGTCGGTCGTGGCCGAGTCCCCCAGTGGGAGGACGACGGCGGTCGGCTCGGACGCTCCGGCGCTGCTCATACTCGGTCAACGGTCGCAGCCGCCCGGGGCAACGCGTCCCTCCGGGTGGTGGCGCGGACCGAGCCCGCGGCACGCGTGTAGAACCTGCGGTGATGACCGACATGTGGGACGACCTCGTCGAAGCCCCCGACGCCACCGAGATCCTCGGGGACCTCCACGAGGTCGCGACGAGCGTCTTCGACCTCTGCTACGACGGCTCCGAGCCGGAGTGGGCGGCCTGGGCCTGGTCGATCCTCACCCGGGCCGGCCTGGCCGCCGCAGGCACCGAGTACGAGCGCGGCGAGCTGGTGCTGCGCCTGCTCGCGCTGAATATGTTCCACCGCGAGCTCTGCGCCCGCACCCTCGACCTGGGCGTGCCGGGGGAGTGGGACGTCGACCCCGACCGCGTGCTGGGCGACCACCCGCGCCTGCACCCGGTGCTGCTCGGGGTCATCGTGGAGCGGCGCAGCCTGGACCTCGCCGACTCCACCGACCCCGGGGACCTGGACTTCGACGTCTCGGTCGCCGCGACCGCGCTGGACGCGCTGGTGCGCTCGGAGTACCGGCGGGTGGTGCCGCTGCTGGTGACGGCGGTCGGCCCGGTGGACCTGGCGGCGTCGGTGTGGGCGTCCACCCGGTCCGAGGTCCGGTTCCCGTTGCCCGACAGCGAGGTGCGCGCGCTGACCGGGGACCCGACGCCGCGGGGACGGGCCGCGATCGACTGGGTCCGGGGCGGCGCGCGCCGGAGTTGACCGGACAGGTCACCGCGCAGTGGACACCTGGTTGTCGACCGCCGAACGGCGGACGCACCATCGCGCACGTGACGATCCACCTCGACGCGCCGGTCTCCCGGCCCCGCACCACCCCCGCCATCGACCTCCTGGAGGGCGAGCGCCTGCTCGCCCGCCTGCCGGGGGACGGGGCGGACCGATGTGGCGGGCACTTCGAGGCGTTCACGCTCACCCCGCTCGGGCGCACCCTCGGTGCCGAGATCACCGGCATCGACCTGCGCGAGCGCGTCGACGACGGGCTGCGGGCCGAGCTGCACCGGGCGCTGCTGGAGTGGAAGGTGCTGTTCTTCCCCGGCCAGCACCTGACGAGTGACCGGCAGCGCGAGCTCGCGCTGCTCTGGGGCGACCTGGAGACCAACCCGATGCTCGACACCGGCGACTCCGCCGACGTCGTCCGCTTCGGAACCGGGAAGCGCACCTACGAGAACATCTGGCACGCCGACACCACGTTCCGCACCGCGCCGGCGATGGGCGCCATGCTGCGGATGGTGCGGACGCCGCCGTTCGGCGGGGACACCCTGTGGGCCGACATGGCCGTCGCCTACGACAACCTCACCGACGACGTGCGGGCCCGCATCGACGACGCCGTCGCCGTGCACGACATGGTGCCCGGCTTCGCCCGGTTCCTGGACCGCGAGCGGCTGGCCCGGGTCCAGGACCTGTTCCCGCCGGTGACCCACCCCGTCGTCCGGACCCACCCGGAGACCGGGCGGCGCACGCTGTACGTGAACGCGTTGTTCACCACCGCGATCGTCGGCATGGGGCGCGACGAGTCCGACGCCCTGCTGCGGCACCTGTTCGCCCAGGCCCACGTGCCCGAGTTCCAGGTCCGCTACCGCTGGTCGGAGGGGACGCTCGCGTTCTGGGACAACCGGGCCACCCAGCACTACGCCGTCGGCGACTACCACCCGCACCCGCGGGTCGCCGAGCGCGTCGCGATCGCGGGCGACCGGCCCTTCTAGGGACCGGCCGTCCGAGTTCGAGTTGCCGAACCCGGGGGCCCCTCGATACTGGGAGGGAGCGGCCGAGCAGAAGGCCGCCACCGCGAACCGGTCGGTCCGGCGGGTGCACGTGCACCGGGGCCGGCACCGCCCACCAGCGCCCGTGCGCGCACGCGCCCCACCGCCACCCGCGGGGGGCGCGTGCCGCCCTGCCCCGACCGCGAAGGAGCACCTCCCGTGCCCGCGATCCTCTTCGGCTCCATCAGCACCCTCGTCGACACCTCCGAGCTGCAGCGGGAAGCATTCAACGCCGCCTTCTCCCGGCACGGCCTGGACTGGCAGTGGGACCGCGACGACTACCTCGCCATGCTCGAGTCCAGCGGCGGCGCCCAGCGCATCGCCGAGCACGCCGCATCCACCGGTGACACGGTCGACGCCGACGCCGTGCACGCCACGAAGTCCGAGATCTTCCGGCAGAAGCTGCGCGAGACCGGCGGGACCCCGCGTCCCGGCGTCCGCGAGACCATCAAGGCCGCGCACGGCCGCGGCGTCTCCGTCGGTCTCGTGACCACGACCTCCCGGGACAACGTCGAGGCCGTCCTCGACGCGCTCGGTCCCGACCTGACCCGGTCGGACTTCGCGCTGCTCATCGACCGCGCGATCGTCGCCGCACCCAAGCCCGACCCCGCCGCGTACACCCACGCGATCGCCGCGCTCGGCGAGACCGCCGACACCGTCGTCGCGATCGAGGACAACCTCGGCGGCGTCGCCTCGGCGACCGGCGCCGGCGTGCGCGTCGTCGCGTTCCCGAACGCCAACACCGCAGGCCACGACTTCTCCCGGGCCACCGAGCGCGTCGAGTCCCTCGACGACGGTGCGCTGCTGGCCGACGTCACCCGCTGACGCCCCGGGCGCACCCCCGCACGGCCCGCCGGGCCCGGTCACCGACCGGGCCCGACACGGGCGTGCCCACGAATCCCATGCCCCGCCCCGGATCGACCTGATCGGAGACCAGAGGACATGAGCAATCCCCAGGCCGTGCTGACCACGACCGACACCGCGTTCCGTGTGGAGAGCTGGGAACGGATCGAGTTCACCCTCTCCTACGTCGACGGCGCCTTCGCACCGGGCAACCCGCACGTCGCGGACCTGTACCGGGACCGGGGCCGCTGCCTGATGGTCGTCGACGAGGCGGTGCACGAGCTCTACGGCGACCGCATCCGCGACTACTTCGACCACCACGGCATCGCGCTGACCACGGTCCCGCTCACGATCGCCGAGACCGCGAAGAGCCTGCGGACGCTGGAGAAGATCGTCGACGCGTTCGCCGGGTTCGGGCTGAACCGCACCGAGCCGCCGCTCGTCGTCGGGGGTGGGCTGACCACCGACGTCGCCGGGTTCGCCTGCGCGTCCTACAAGCGCGGCACGCCCTACATCCGCATCCCCACCACGCTGATCGGCCTGATCGACGCCAGCGTCGCCATGAAGGTCGCGGTCAACCACGGGAAGCACAAGAACCGGCTCGGCGCGTTCCACGCCTCGCACGACGTGCTGCTGGACTTCTCGTTCCTCGCGACCCTGCCCGAGGCGCAGGTCCGCAACGGCGTCGCCGAGATGATCAAGATCGCGACGGTGGCGAACGCCGACCTGTTCGACCTGCTGGAGAAGTACGGCGAGGACCTGTTGCGCAGCGGATTCGGACACAGCGACACAGGAGACGGCACCCCGGAGCTGCGGGAGATCTCCCACCGCGCCACCTACGACGCGATCCGCACCATGCTCGAGCTGGAGCACCGCAACCTGCACGAGCTCGACCTCGACCGGGTCATCGCCTTCGGCCACACCTGGAGCCCGACCCTGGAGCTGGCCCCGGAGACACCGATGCTGCACGGGCACGCGATCAGCGTCGACATGGCGTTCTCCGCGACCCTGGCCGAGCGGCGCGGCTACATCTCCACCGGCGAGCGGGACCGCGTCCACCGGCTGTTCAGCGGGCTCGGCCTCACCGTCGACAGCCCGTACCTCACCCCGGAGCTGCTGACCGAGGCCACCGAGTCGATCACCCAGACCCGGGCCGGGCTGCTGCGCGCGGCGGTGCCGAAGCCCATCGGCACCTGCCACTTCGTCAACGACGCCACCCCCGACGAGCTGACCGCGGCCCTGGCCGCGCACAAGGAGGTCGTCGCCGACCTGCCGACGGCGGCGGGCGGGGTGGACATGTGGTCGCTGAAGTGAGCGGCGCACCGACCCGGCCGGCCCGCCCGGTCACACCGACGACGATCCTCGCCGAGCTGCTCGACGGTCTCGTCGCCCGCGCCGGGGCGGGCGCCGACGCCGACCTCGTCCGGGCCCGGGACCTGGCCGCGGGCCTGGACCCCTACCTCGACGAGCACACCTCGCCGGCGTCGCCGGCACTGGTCGAGCTGGAGGCGCGCACCCGGTCCGCGGCGTGGACCGGGCCGCTGGAGCAGGAGATGCTGTCCGGGCACGTCGAGGGCCGGTTCCTCGCGTTCCTGGTCGGCCTGACCGGCGCCCGCCGGGTGCTCGAGGTCGGCATGTTCACCGGGTACTCGGCGCTCGCCATGGCCGAGGCCCTGCCCGACGACGGCGAGCTGGTCGCCTGCGAGGTCGACGCCGACGTGGCGGCGTTCGCGCAGGACTGCTTCGCCGCGTCGCCGGCGGGGCGGCGGATCCGGGTCGAGGTCGGTCCCGCCGCGGACACCCTGGAACGACTGCGGGGGACCGCGTTCGACCTGGTCTTCGTCGACGCCGACAAGGCCGGCTACGCCGGGTACCTCGACACCGTCCTCGACGGCGGCCTGCTCGCCCCGGGCGGGGTGGTGTGCGTGGACAACACCCTGATGCAGGGGCAGCCCTGGACCGGGGAGCGCACCCCGAACGGCGACGCGATCGCCGCGTTCGACCGCCGGGTCACCGACGACCCCCGCGTCGAGCAGGTGCTCGTGCCGCTGCGCGACGGCCTGACCCTGATCCGGCGGGCCGGATGAGCCGCACCACCGCCATGAGGGGCCGGGCCCGTTCGTCGGGCCCGGCCCCGGCGCGGCTCGCCTCGGGCGTCGTCGCGCTCGCGGCCGCCGGGGTCGCCGGGCGTGCGCTGGGCACCGGCCGCGACGGCACCCCGCGCGAGGGCACGGCGGCGACCCGGGTCCGTACCGCGGGCACCCTCGCCCTGCTCACCGCCGCCCTGCCCGCCGACCTGGCGATCACCGGCGTCGCCGCACTGGTCGGGCTCGTCCGACGCCGTGAGCGGGCCCGGCCGCACCGGCCGCTGACCGTGCTGCTCAGCGGCGGGAAGATGACCAAGGCGCTGGAGCTGGCGCGGGCCTTCCACCGGGCCGGTCACCGGGTCGTGCTCGTCGAGCAGGCCCGCTACCGGTTCACCGGGCACCGGTTCTCCCGGGCCGTCGACGCGTTCCACGTCGTCCCCGCGCCGGACGCGCCGGGCTACGCGCAGGCGCTGGCCGACATCGCCCGCCGCGAGGGCGCCGACGTCTACGTGCCGGTCTGCAGCCCCGTCGCGAGCTGGTACGACGCCGACGCCGAGCGGCTGCTCGAACCGTTCTGCTCGGTCGTGCACCCCGACGCCGACGTCGTCGCGATGCTCGACGACAAGCACCGGTTCACCGCGACCGCCGCCGGTTTCGGCCTGCCGGTGCCCGCGGCGCGCCGCATCACCGACCCGGCGCAGGTCCTCGACCACGACTTCGCCGCCACCCCGGGGCGGACCTGGATCCTCAAGTCGCTGCGCTACGACCCGGTGCGCCGCCGCGACCTGACCCGGCTGCCCCGGCCCACCCGCGCCGAGACCGCCGCGTTCGTCGCGACGCTGCCGATCTCGCCGGACAACCCGTGGATCCTGCAGGAGTTCGTCGAGGGCACCGAGTACTGCACGCACGCCACCGTCCGCGACGGCGAGGTGCGCCTGTACTGCTGCTGCCCGTCGTCGAGCTTCCTGCTGAACTACGAGCACGTCGACCACCCGGCGATCACCGACTGGGTGCGGCGGTTCTGTGGCGAGCTGGGGGTGACGGGGCAGCTGTCGTTCGACTTCATCGAGTCCGTCGACGGCCGGGTCCTCGCCATCGAGTGCAACCCGCGCACCCACTCCGCGATCACCCTGTTCCACGACCACCCGGACGTCGCCGCGGCCTACCTCGACGCCGGGGCCGACACGGTCCTGCCGGCGCCCGGGACCCGGCCGACCTACTGGCTGCACCACGAGCTGGGCGTGCTCCTCGGCGACCCGGGGTCGTGGCGCGAGCGGCTGCGCGTCGTGCGCCGCGGCCGCGAGGCACTGCTCGACGTGCACGACCCGCTGCCGTTCCTGCTGGTCCCGCACCTGCAGATCGCGTCGCTGCTGCTGGGCAACCTGGTCCGCGGACGGCCGTGGGTGACGATCGACGTGAACATCGGCAAGCTCGTCGAACCGGCGGGGGACTGAACCGTGCTGCGTGTCCTGCACCTCGTCGGCTCCGGGGTCGACGAGTTCTTCTGCGACCTGTCCCGGCTCTACGCCGCCGATTGCCTCGCCGCGACCGCCGACCCGGCGCGCTACGAGTTCGCGGTCGCGTACGTGACACCGCAGGGCTGGCTGTTCCCGGCCGGCCTCGACCCGGAGCAGGTGGCCGCCGCGCCCCTGCTGACCCTGCCCGAGGCGGTCGCGGAGATCGTGCGGGCGGACGTCGAGGTCATGGTGCCGCAGATGTTCTGCCGGCCCGGGATGACCCACCACCGCGCGCTGTTCGAGCTGCTCGGGATCGGCTACGTCGGCAACACCCCGGAGGTGATGGCGCTCGGCGCGGACAAGGCCCTGGCCCGCGCGGTCGTCGCCGAGGGCGGGGTCGCCGTCCCGGCGGGGGAGACCCTGCGCGCCGGGCAGGTGCCGACGGTGCGCCCGCCCGCGGTCGTGAAGCCGGTGGACACCGACAACTCCGTCGGCGTCACCCTGGTCCACGACGCGGACGGGTTCGAGGTCGCACTGAAGGACGCGCTGTCCCACGGCGACCGCGCGCTGGTCGAGGAGTTCGTGCCGCTCGGCCGGGAGGTCCGCTGCGCGGTGGTCGAGCGCGACGGCGAGCTGGTCGGCCTGCCGCTGGAGGAGTACCGGATGGACGCGGCCGACAAGCCCGTCCGGCTCGCCGACGACAAGCTCGCCCGCACCGGCGAGGGCGACCTGCGCCTGGTCGCCAAGGACGCGCGCTCCTGGATCGTCGACCCGGGCGACCCCGTCACCGGTCCGGTGCAGGACGCCGCCCGCGCCGCGTTCCGCGCGCTGGGCTGTCGCGACTACGGCCTGTTCGACTTCCGCATCGACCCGGACGGCCGACCCTGGTTCCTGGAGGCCGGGCTGTACTGCTCGTTCGCCCGCACCTCGGTGGTGGTGACGAT
Source organism: Pseudonocardia tropica (assembly GCF_040105315.1). NCBI lineage: Bacteria > Bacillati > Actinomycetota > Actinomycetes > Pseudonocardiales > Pseudonocardiaceae > Pseudonocardia > Pseudonocardia tropica. Next base: position 147,376 of record NZ_JBEDNP010000004.1, on the reverse strand, counting down.
GGCCGAGGCCGCCGGGATCGGCCTGACCGACCTGTTCGCCGACGCCGTCACCCGCGCCGCGACCCGCACCACCGCCCCGCCCGCCACCCCGCGCTGATCCGGCCCCGCCGCCGGTCCGTCGCACCGTCGCACCCCGGACGCGGTCCGCGCACCCGTCGCGACGGGTGCGACGACCACGCCCGGGGTGCGGTGACCGCGCCGGGGGACCGCCCCGGAACGGGGCGGCGGGTCAGACGTGATCGCGGACCATGCCGCGGTGCATGACCCGGTCCCCGACGACGCCGTCGTGGTCGGCCCGGTGCAGCACGCAGGCGTTGTCCCAGATCACCACGTCGCCCGGCGCCCAGCGGTGGTCGAGCACGTTGTCCGGCCGCGTCGAGTGCCCGATGAGCTCCCGCACCGTCGCCGCGGACTCCTCGGCGTCCATCCCGCTGACCTCGGCGCAGCGGGCCGCGGTCGACAGGTACAGCGAGGTCCGCCCGGTGCGCGGGTGCGGCCGGAACACCGGGTGCCAGGCCTCGGTCTCGGTGCCCGCGTCCTCGGGGGACAGACCGGTGACGACGTGCCGGATGCTGCGGCCGTCGAGCCGGGACCGCAGCGGCTCCGGCAGCGTCTCGTAGGCGCGGTACTGGTTGGAGAACTGCGTGGCGCCGCCCTGTGCGGGCACGGTCACCGCCCGCAGCGCGGTGTAGGCGGGCGGGGATGCGACGTAGCTGGTGTCGACGTGGAACGCGCTGCGCGGCGGGGTCGTGCGGCCCACGTTGGTGATCACGTTCAGGTCGGGGTGGGTGTCCAGCGGGGTCTCACCGGTGGTGAACGCCAGCGGGCCGAGAGCACGCAGGAAGGCGAGGAAGGTGTCGTCGTCGACGTCGTCCTGGCCGGGCAGCACGAGGGCGCCGTGGTCGGCCAGCGCCGCGCCCAGCTCCGCCGGGGCGAGGTCGGGCAGGGACACCCCGGTGACGCGCGCGCCGACCGGGTCCAGGGCCTCGATGTCCATCCTCCGAGTGTGCGGGCGGGCGCGGGCGGTCGCGCGCCGGCGGGCTCAGGACGCGGTGCGGCCCCACCGGCGACGACGCGGCCGGTCGGCCTGCTCGTCCTCCATCGGGGCGGCGATCGCGAGCCGCCCGACCTGCTCGTTGAGCACCTTGAGGTGCACCCGGACGTCGTCGTGGGTCGGGTCCAGCACGGCCTGCTCGGCGATCTCCGCGGCCTGGTCGACCGACTGCTTGAGCGCCGCCCTGGCCTTGGTCAGCCGGGCGGCGATCCGCTTCGCGGGCGGCTCGGTGAGCCGGAACCGCGCGGGCTCGATCGAGTCGCCGACCGCGGCCAGGCGCTGCACCGCCTCCAGCTCGGAGTCCAGGCGCTTGCCGATCTCGGCGAGCCACGACCGCACCTGCATCGCCGAGATCACCGTGGTGATCCGGTGGAATCGCTGCACCTGCTCGGTGCACTCGGCCACGTAGGCCCGCCAGTACCGCGACAGCGGGGCGGGGGGCGGCTCGGATCCGGGTCGCAGGAGTGACACGTGCGCAGGCTACCGGTGATCACGACGAGGTCGCCGTGGGTCACGGGATGCGCCCGTCCTTCGCCAGCACCGGCGCGTCGGCGGTCACCGTGTCGGGGTAGATCAGCCCGCTGCCGGTGTTCAGCACGACGACCGTCTCCGACCCGTCGAGCCAGCCCGACTCCCGCAGCCGGCCCGCCGCGGCGACGCAGGCCGCGCCCTCCGGGCAGATCCAGGTGCCCTCGTCGCGGGCGAGGGCGTGCTCGGCGGCGAGCAGCTCGTCGTCGGAGACGGCGACGGCGGTCCCGCCGGTGTCGTACAGGGCGTCGAGGACCAGGAAGTCGCCCAGCGCCTTGGGCACGGTGATCCCGAACGCCACCGTGTGCGGGTCGGCCGGGGCCGTCGACTCGCGCAGGCCCGCCTCGAAAGCGTCGACGATCGGCGCGCACCCGGTGGCCTGCACCGCGACGAGCCGGGGCAGCGGACCGGAGATCCAGCCGAGCTCCCGCATCTCCGCCAGTGCCTTGTGGATCGCGATGATCCCGACGCCGCCGCCGGTGGGGTAGAGGATGACGTCCGGGCAGCGCCAGCCGAGCTGCTCGACGATCTCGTAGCCCATCGTCTTCTTGCCCTCGATGCGGTAGGGCTCGCGCAGCGTCGAGGTGTCCTGGTATCCGGCCCCGCCGGAGTTGCGACGGGCGACGGCGTCGGCGACGAGCGTCCCGGCGTCGCCGATCAGGCCGTCGACCAGGTACAGCTCCCCGCCGGAGACGACGACCTCGCGCCGGGTGATCTCCGGGGCGTCGACCGGCATCGCGATCAGCGCACCGAGCCCGGCGCGCGCGGCGTAGCAGGCCCAGGCGGCGCCGGCGTTGCCGTTGGTGGGCATGGCGACCGCCCGGACGCCGAGCTCGGCGGCGCGGGAGACGCCCACCGCGGCGCCGCGGGCCTTGAACGCCCCGGTCGGGACGAGCCCCTCGTCCTTCATCCGCAGGCCGGGCAGCCCGAGGCGGGCGCCGGCGCGGGGGAGCGGCAGCAGCGGGGTCATGCCCTCGCCCATCGTCACCACGTGCGCGGGGTCCCGCACGGGCAGCACCTCGTGGTAGCGCCACAGGTCCGGCGGGCGGGCGGCGATGTCCGCCGGGGTCACCAGGGCGCGGGCGCGGTCCAGGTCGTAGCGGGCGAGCAGCGGGGCACCGGAGGCCGAGGTGCCCTGCACGGTGTCGGCGTCGAGGACCTCGCCGGTGCGGGAGCACTCCAGGTGGGACAGCGTCGAGAAGTCGGGCACGGGTCCACCTGATCTCCCGTCGTGCCGCGGCGCAACCGGAGGGGTGACGGCGGCGCGGGCCGGGTGGGAACCGGGGGCCCGGTAGGACCCCCGGCCAGGAGGAACGATGACCGACCGCCGCCCGCCCGGCACGCGGTGGGTGTCTCCGCGGGGGAGTAGGACCCACCCCGGCGGGGGATCCCCGGGACATGCCCGAGGGACACACCGTGCACCGGCTCGCGCGGCTGCAGCGCCGCCGCTACGCCGGACGGCCGGTGGCCGTCTCCAGCCCGCAGCGCCGGTTCACCACCGGCGCCGAGGTCGTCGACGGGCGGGTGCTGGTCGACGTGCAGGCCCACGGCAAGCACCTGTTCCAGCAGTACGGCCCGGACACCACCGTGCACGTCCACCTCGGACTGTGGGGCCGGTTCCCGAACCGGACGCTCCCGCAGGAGCCGCCCCGCGGCCAGGTCCGGATGCGGATCGTCGGTGAGACCCACTACGCCGACCTGCGCGGCCCGGCCGCCTGCGAGCTCCTCGACGACGTCGGGGTCGCGGAGCTGCGGGCCCGGCTCGGCGAGGACCCGCTGCGCGACGACGCCGACCCGGCCCGCGTCCGGGAGCGGTTCGCCCGCTCCCGGGTCCCGCTGGCCGCCCTGCTCATGGACCAGTCGGTGATCGCGGGCATCGGCAACGTCTTCCGCGCCGAGACGCTGTTCCGCACCGGGCTGGACCCGATGACCCCGGCCCGCGACCTCGACGACCGGTCCTTCGCCCTGCTCTGGGCCGACCTGACCGAGATGCTCCACGACGGCGAGCGGCGCGGCCGGATCGAGACGCTGCGCCCCGAGCACGACCCGGCCCTGCTGGCGCCCCCCGACCGCGGCGCGGTCTGCGCCAGCGTCGTCTACGCCTACCGCCGCACCGGTCAGCCCTGCCTGGTCTGCGGCGCCCCGATCGCGCACGCCGAGGTCCGCACGCGGAACCTGTTCTGGTGCCCCGGGTGCCAGGCGGGACGCAGCGCCCGCCCGCTCACCGAACGGTGACGACGGATGTCCGATCTGTCCTGTACCGGATGGTAGCGGTACCGTTGTCGTCATGCTGTCGACCGGTCCCGCTCGTCCGGAAGCGGGGCGTCGGCCGATCGTCCGCTGGGACGCCGCGTTGTCCGGGGTCGCACTGGCCGTGACCGGGATGCTGGTCGCGCTGGGCGTGTTCGGCGCCGTCTTCCTCGTCGCGTTCCTCGACTACTGCCCGCCGCGGACCTGCAGCTCCTCGGCCGTGCTCGTCTCGGTCGGCGGGTCGCTGGTGGTCGCGGCCGCCGCCGGCGTGGCGGGTCTCGCCATGACCGTGCTGCGGGTCGTCGAACGGCGCCCGGCCTGGCCGTTCGCGCTGGCCACCCTCGCCGTGACCGGTTCCGCCGTCGCCTTCGGGGCGGTCCACTACGCGAGTGCGATCGGGTACTGACGCATTCAGGGACCGGTTGATCACTGTTGACGATCGGCCGTCCGGTCGGCTGCATCGGCCGCCGCAGCCCGCTGCACCGTCCGGCGGAAGCCGACCACGATCGCCGCCGACATCAGCATCATCACCGCGACCACCCACATCCCGGCCCGGGAGTCACCGGTCAGGTCCTTCAGCCATCCCGCGACGAACGGCCCGACGAACCCGGACAGGTTGCCGAAGGAGTTGATCAGCCCGATCCCGGCGGCCGCCCCGGCACCGGTGAGGAACGCGTTCGGCAGCGACCAGAACGGTGGGATGGCGGCGAAGACCCCGATCGCGCAGACGGTCACGCAGGCCATGACCAGCAGCGGCGAATCCATGTACAGCGCGCCCGCGATCGCGGCCGCCCCCACGACGGCGGGGACGGCCACGTGCAGCGGCCGCTCCCCGCGGCGGTCGGAGCGCCGGGCCCACAGCACCATCGTCACCGACGCGATCGCGTACGGCACCGCGGTGACCAGACCGACCTCGACCAGCGAGTAGTCGGCGCCGAACTGCTGCTCGAACCCGGCGACGATCTGCGGCAGGAAGAACGCCAGCACGTAGAGCCCGAACACGATCCCGAAGTAGACGACCGACAGGGCCACCACCCGGCCGTCGCGCAGGGCGGCGGCGACGCCGCGGTCCTGCCCGGCCTCCGCCGCGTCCTCGGCGGCGATCCGCTCCTCCAGTGCGGCCGCCTGGTCGGCGGGCAGCCACCGGGCCCGGGTCGGGCGGTCCGGCAGCAGCCACAGCACCGCGATCCCGAGCAGCACCGCCGGGATGCCCTCGACGAAGAACATGAAGCGCCAGCCGGCGTCGAAGCCCAGGGCGCCGTCGCCGACCGAGATCAGCCACGTCGACAGCGGACCGCCGACCACCGAGGACAGCGGTACGGCCAGGAAGAACAGCGCGACGATCCGCGCCCGCTCGACCCTCGGGAACCAGTAGGTCAGGTAGAGGATGATGCCGGGGAAGAAGCCGGCCTCGGCGATGCCCAGCAGCACGCGGACGACGTAGAAGCCGATCTCGCCCTGGATGAACGCCGTCGACGACGCGACGATCCCCCAGGTGACCATGATCCGGGCGATCCAGATCCGGGCGCCGACCCGGTGCAGGATGATGTTGGACGGGACCTCGAAGAAGAAGTACCCGATGAAGAACAGCCCGGCGCCCAGGCCGTAGGCGGCCGCCGACAGGCCCAGGTCGGCGTTCATCGTCAGCGCCGCGAACCCGACGTTGACCCGGTCGATGTAGTTCAGCAGGTAGGCCAGGGCGAGCAGCGGGATGAGCCGCTTCGTCGCCGTCCGTACGGCCGTCGGGACCAGCACGCCTTCCCCCTCCGTCGCGGTGCGCACGCCCGCGCAGTCTCACCGCCGGACGGTCAGTCCTTCAACCAGGCGTAGGCGGTGTGCCGGGAGACACCGAGCGCCGCCGCCATCGCGCTGACCTCGCAGCCGGCCTCGCGCCCGGCGCGCAGCAGCTCGCGGCGACGCTCGCGCGGGCCGTCCGCGGCGGCGCGCAGCTCGGCGAGCACGGCCTCGGACTCCGCCGAGGCCCGCCGCCGGCCCACCCCGGGCCGGGAGAACGCGCGGACGGCGTCGGCGTCCCAGACCGTGCGGCCGCCCGGGCCGGGGTCGGGCAGCGGGGCCGGCGCCTGGCCGCGGGAGACGTAGGAGTTCCAGGTGCCCACCTGCACGCCCCAGTGGGCGGCGCACTCGTCGTTGGTCCAGGTCGTCACGACGGGTGAGCGTGCCACGACCCGCTCAGCCGGTCGCGGGGACCGTCAGCTCCGCGCGCACCCCGAGCAGGCGGACCGGCCGGTCCGGGGCGAGCTCGTCGAGCAGCTCCGCGGCGACCGCGGCGATCGCCCCGCCGTCGCGCCCGGGCGGCACGAGGGCGCGGCTGCGGGTGGTGGTCCGGAACGACCGCGTCCGCACCCGGATCCCGACGCGCACGCAGTCCCGCCCGTCGGCGACGACGTCGTCGGCGACCCGCGACGCCAGCTCCCGCAGCCGGGCGTGCAGCTCGGCGCGGTCCTCGACGTCGGCGGGGAAGGTCTCCTCGCGGCTGCGCGAGCGCGGCACCCACGGCGCGGTGTCCAGCTCGGTGCGACCCGTCCCGCGGCCGAGCGAGACGTAGTAGGGCCCCCGCTGCGGGCCCAGCCGCTCCGCCACGACGCCCGGGCGGGCCTCGGCCAGCTGCGTCACCGTCGTGATCCCGAGCTCGGCCAGCGCACGCGAGGTCGCCCGCCCGATGCCCGGCAGCGCTCCGGGAGGTTCGTCGCCGAGGGTCGCGAACCAATTCGCCGCGGTCAGCTCGAACACCCCGCCCGGTTTCGCGTAGCCGGTCGCGGTCTTCGCGCGCAGTGTGGTGTCGCCGATCCCGACGGCGCAGGACAGCCCGGTCGCGGCGACGGTGGCCTGCACCCGACCGGCGAGGACGCGCGGGTCGTCGTCGGTCGACAGGAACGCCTCGTCCCACCCGATCACCTCGACCGGCGCGCCGAGCGCCTTCAGCCGGACCATCACGTCGTCGGAGATCTGCTGGTAGTAGGGCTTGTCCGAGGGCAGGAACACCGCTCCGGTGCCGTCGAGCCGGCCGCGGGCCCGCGTCATCGGCATGCCGGACCGCACGCCGTGCGCGCGGGCCTCGTAGGACGCGGTCGCGACGACCGAGCGGGCGTCCGGACCCCCGTCCCCGCCCACGACGACCGGCCGCCCGGCGAGCTCCGGGTGCCGCAGGATCTCCGCCGCGGCGAGGAACTGGTCCAGGTCGGCGTGCAGGATCCGGCGCGGGTTCACGGCCGCAGCGCGGTGACCACCCAGCGCAGCGACGTCCGGTCCGTGCAGGTGGCGAGAAGCTCGGCCTGCTCGGCGCTCTCGGCGTCGCGGCGACGGGCGTCGAACAGGTCCTCGACCAGGCCGGGCACGTCGCGGTGCTCCCCGGGCAGCGGATCGTCGCCACCGGGCAGCCCGAGGCGGGCGACGACCAGGCGCAGCGTGCGGTGCCCGATCAGCCGCATGCCCGGGGACAGCAGCGCGGAGTTCCGCGGGGGCGTGGTGCCGGCGGCGGGCTCCCGCCCGGGCAGCGGCACCGCGCCGGGCGGGATGCCGGGCAGGCTCACCGCGGACACGGCGACCACACCGCCGTCGAGCAGGGCCCAGGCGTCGATCGCGGGACGGTGCGTCTCGCGCCCCGACGCGGTGGCCAGCCCCTGGTCGGCCAGCCACCGCCGCAGCCGCGGGCGCAGGTCCCAGCGCACGTCGAACACGCCCTCGGCCAGGTCGGACGGGGTGAACACCTCGTCCCACCGCGGGCCGCCGGACGCCCCGTTCCCGACACCCGTCTCGGGCTGGATCGCCATCTTCGTCCCCCGACCCGGGGCACGCGCGTTCCCGGGGAACCAGGATAGGACGGTCCGGACGGGCGCACAGGCTGGTGCACCCGGCCGTACCCACAGGTGTGACGACACGACCGACGCGGCGGTGAACGGCGTCGCCGGCACGCCGATCAGCAGGCGATGTCACACTGTGTGAGCAGATGTGCCGGTGTCTGCGTGACAGATGACACGATCGAGCGAGTCCGCCGCGGGCGGTAACGAGGCAGGATGAGTCGAGCGATCCACAAGTGACGGCGACGTGGAGGCGACATGGACGGGCAGTTCGACAGGGTTCCGGCGGTGCACCCGGGGATGATCCCCGCGGCACGGCGGTCGGTGGAGAACCTGCCGTCCGGACGAGGTGTGGTCGACGGCGAGCGGGGCCGCGTGCTGGCCCGCTACGCGCGGCTGATGCGGTCCGGCCGGCCGGAGGTCTGCCTCCCCGGGCGGCGCGAGATCTCCGAGCGTGAGCGGTTCGGCGCCTCCGCGACCGGCAGCGACGGCAAGGTCATCTACCCGGACCGGGACGCGGCCGAGTGCGCCGCCCGTGAGCTGGAGGCCCTCGGCGGGCGCCCGCAGCGGGCCTACCTGTGCCGGCGGTCCCGCCGCGGGCACTACCACCTGACCACCGACGCCGTCGCCCAGCGCCGGCGCGGCCCGGCGGAGCTCATCCCGCAGCCGCGCCGCGGTGACTGACCCGACCCGACGACCGACGACCCCCGGTGCCCGCGGCACCGGGGGTCGTCGCGCGTCGGCGGCCGGTTCCCCGCGGATGTCACACCGATGTGATGCGCGGCACACGCTGATCGTCTAGCGTGGGATGTGGCGGCGGTCACGTCACCGCCGAGCCGACGTTCCCACCACCACGCATCGGAGGGCCCCGTGAACCCACACCTGCTGGAGGAGCGCGTCGCCACCGTCAACGGCGGCCGTGATCTCGCCGACCCCGCCCGTGCCCGGCTGCGCGCCCACAAGGCCACCGCCGACGCCTGCCGTCGGCGCGCCGCCGAGCGCCGCGCGGAGCTGGAGCGGGCCCTCGCCGGGGGCACCACCGGCGACGCCCTGGACCTCATGCTGGAGCTCGACGCGCTCGAGCGCGTGCAGGACCGCATCGACAACCGGCTCTCCGAGCTGTGCGACGCGCTCACCGAGCCGCGCACCCAGCGCTACGGCGACGCCCAGCCCGAGTAGCCGCGCCCCGCGGCCCGTGTGGATCACCTGCGCCCGTGGTTCGATGACCGGCGGACACCGCCGTCGGACCACGAGGGAGCACACGTGCGTGCAGTGCAGGTCAGCGAGCTGGACGGGCCGTCCGCGGTCCGCGTCGCGGAGGTCGAGCCGCCGGTCCGCGGTGACGGCGAGGTCCTGATCGACGTCGCCGCGGCCGGGGTGAACTTCCCGGACGTCCTGCTGACCAAGGGGCTGTACCAGTACAGGCCGGAACCGCCGTTCACCCTGGGCTCCGAGTGCGCCGGCACGGTGCGCGAGGCGGGCCCGGACAGCCGGTTCACCGCCGGTGACCGGGTCGTCGCGTTCACCATGTCCGGGGTGTTCGCCGAGACCGTCTCCGCACCCGAGCAGCACGTCTTCCCGCTGCCCGGCGAGGTGGAGTTCGCCGCGGGAGCCTGCCTGCCGATGAACTACCTGACCGCGCACTTCACCCTCGACACCCGTGGTGGCCTGCGTGCGGGGGAGACGGTGCTCGTCCACGGCGCGGCCGGGGGCATCGGGACCGCGGTCATCCAGCTGGCCGCCGCGATGGGGGCCACCGTCATCGGCGTCACCTCCACCGAGGCCAAGGCCGAGGTCGCGCGGCGCGCGGGCGCGACGCACACCGCCGGCGTCGACGGGTTCAAGGACGCGGCCCAGGAGCTCACCGGCGGTGCGGGCGTCGACATGGTCGTCGACCCGGTCGGCGGCGACCGCTTCACCGACTCGGTGCGCTGCCTCGGCCCGCTCGGCCGGCTCATGGTCGTCGGGTTCACCGCGGGTGACATCCCGACCGTGAAGGTGAACCGGCTGCTGCTGAACAACGTCGACGTCCGCGGGGTCGGCTGGGGTGCCTACGCGCTGGGCCGCCCGGACTTCATCCGCTCCGAGTGGGACGCCCTGCTCCCGCACCTGCGTTCGGGCGCGCTCGACCCGCTGATCAGCGGGAGCTTCGGCCTCGACGACGCCGCGACCGCCCTGTCGCGCATCGACGACCGCACCGTCACCGGCAAGGTCGTGCTGCTGACCTGAACCGGGTCAGCCGGCCGGCTCGAGGTTGTGCCGGACCGCGGTGCGCGGCAGCGGCGCCGTGGTCTCGGCGGCCGCCGCCGCGGCGCGCGGCGCCGGGGTGGGGCCGACGTGGCGGTGCGGCGCCGGCACCACCACGGGCTCGGCGACGTGCAACCGGTGGCGGGCGGCCACCGCCCGCCCGGCCGGGCCGGTCGCGGTCAGCGCGTGCAGCGCCAGGGCCCGGTGCGCCGGGACCTCGCAGCGGCGCAGGAAGCGGTCCAGCTCGCGCACGGCGTCGCCGGGCCGGCGGGCCAGCGCCCACGCGGCGAGCTCGGCCTCGGCGACGTCGGCCCGCACCCCGCTCATCCGCACGCACACGTACTCGACGTCCTCGTCGGCCAGCTCGCCCGGCGCGGGCAGGTGCATGCCCTGCTCGGTCAGGTACTCGTGCACCGCCCACAGCCCCATCGGGGTCAGCGCGACGACCGTGGGGTCCGGGTCGTCGCGGTGCGCGACCCGGGACAGCTCGTCGAGCTCGTCGGCGTCGAGGGTCTCGGTCAGCTCGATCGCGCCGAGCAGCTCGCAGGCGTCCAGCAGGGCGGTGACGTCGCGGCGCCACAGCCGCTGCTCGACGTCGCCGGCGAGGTCGTCGACCACGCAGCCGGCCTCGTCGTTGACGGCGTCGCGGACCTGACGGTGGAAGTGCTCGAGCGGGACCTGCCCGCCGCCGGTGGCGTAGAGGCCGACCCACAGCATCGGGAACGCCTGCGACATCGACATCCCGAACAGCGACGGCGCACCGAACACGTCGGTCCCGCCCAGGCTGTCGCCGAGGCGCCCGACCGACTCGAACACCCGGCGCCACAGCTCGATCGGCCGGTTCAGCAGCGGGCCCGCGCTCTTGACCGGCAGCAGCCGCCCGCGCACCACGCGGACCAGGCGCGCCGAGCGGGCCCAGCGCAGCAGCAGCGACACCTCGGGCAGGTCGTCGCTGGTGCGGGCGGTCTCGCGGTAGATGTGGTCGAGCTGCAGGTGCGCGGCGAGGTCGAGCGCGTCGGTGCGGTCGAGCCGGCCGTCGGAGGTGAGCCGGCGCCCGGCCCGCACCCACAGGGTCAGCCTGCGGAGCAGCTCGAGGGCCTCGGAGCGCTCCGCGGCGTCGACGAGCGCCGCGGCGCCGGGCATCGGCACCGGCGGCAGCTCCGGGTTCCACTCGGTGCGGGTGGGCCGCTGCGCCTCGCGCCGCATGATCTCGGCGAGCGCGTGCCGGTCGACGTCGGTCTGCCCGGCACCGGCGCGGTCGAGGAACCGCTGCACGGCGGCCGGGTCGGCCGGGTCGACGCCGTGGCGGTGCAGCTGCACGCCCCAGAACTTGCCGAGGTCGTAGTTCCGCTCGTCGGCGAGGCCGTCGTGCAGGGCGGGGGTGGAGTCGAGCACCTGACGGTGCAGCGCGTCCGCCGGGTGCGACTGCGGGTCGAACCAGTCGTGCTCGTCGACGAAGTCGACGAGTGCGTGGAAGGCGGGGGCGACGTCGTCGGGCTCGAGCACGGTCACCTTGCGCGGGAACCACATGCCCAGCGCGTCGGCGATGTGCGAGCGCGTCCAGCGGCCCAGCCTGCGGTCGCGCGCGTACTTGTAGTCCAGCACGGCGGCGACGAGCGCGGTGTCGACCTCGACGCGACGGCGGCGGGCCCAGAGGGAGAACTGCTCCAGCAGGCGGCTGCGGGCCTCGGCGTACCCCTGGTCGTCCCCCGGGGTGAAGACGAGACGCATCCGGCCCACTGTGTCAGGTCCCTCCCATCCGCTCCGGCTGCGGCGCAGCGCTTCCGATGATCGCCGGTGCGCGCGGGGGCCGTGCACCGGGTGGTCGCAGGAGGTCCAACGAGCGCGGTCGGCCCGGGTCACTCCCGACCGCTCACCGTCGGTGGGCGGTCGGTCACGGGTCGTCCGATCGTCCGGCCGTCCCCGCGACCGTGAGCCCCCGACCCTGCCACGGACGACGACGGCCGGACACCCCGGGAGGGTGTCCGGCCGCCGTCGTGTGCGACGAGAGGTGGTCAGTCGCCGCCGACCGGGCTGTCGCGCCGTTCGGCGGTCGCCCGCGTCGAGCCGTCGCCGGTCCGCCCGTCCGGTCCGTCGGCCCCGCCGGAACCCTGGCCGTTGTCGTCACTGCCGTTGCCGCCCGCGGGTGCGTTCGGGTCGTCCGGGTCGAACGCACCGACCTTGACGTAGAAGTGCTCGCCGTGGTTGTCGGTGGCCCAGTCGACCGCCTGCTCCAGCACCTGTGCGCCCTTCTCGTCCCGCAGCACGACCTTGTCGCGACGCAGGTCCTTGAACAGCGCGAAGCACAACAGCACCATGATCACGACGAACGGCGCCGCGACCAGGATCGTGAGGTTCTGGATGCCGTCGAGGGCGTTCTCCCCGCCGGTGACCAGCATGAGCACGGCGACCGCGCCCATGACCGAGCCCCAGAAGATCACGACCCACTTGCTGGGCTCGATGGTGCCGCGCTGGGACAGCGTGCCCATGACGATCGACGCCGCGTCGGCGCCGGACACGAAGAAGATCGCGACCAGGAGCATGACCAGCAGGCCGGTGAAGGTCGCCCACGGGTAGGCGGCCAGCATCTGGAACAGCTGGACGTTGGAGTCGTCGGAGAACTGCGCGCCCTGCTGGGCCTGGGTGACGGCGGTACCGCCGAAGATGCAGAACCAGACCAGCGAGACCAGGCTCGGCGCGAGGATGACGCCGCCGACGAACTCACGGATGGTGCGCCCGCGCGAGATCCGGGCCAGGAACATGCCGACGAACGGCGTCCAGGAGATCCACCACGCCCAGTAGAAGATCGTCCAGCCGGAGAGCCACTCGAGCATCGGCTCGCCGCCGACGGCCTCGGTGCGCCCGACCATCTCGAAGAACTGGGAGAAGTAGGCGCCGATCGAGGTCGGGATCAGGTCGAGGATGATCACCGTCGGGCCGACGACGAACACGAAGAACGCGAGCACCGCCGCCAGCACCATGTTGGTGTTGGACAGCCACTGGATGCCCTTCTCGACGCCGGAGACGGCGGAGAGGATGAACGCGGCGGTCAGCACGATGATGATCGCGGCGAGCAGCCAGGGGCTGACCGGTCCGTCGACCCAGCCGACGGTCTGCATGCCGCCGCCGATCTGGAACGCGCCGAGCCCCAGCGAGGCCGCGGAGCCGAACAGCGTCGCGAAGATCGCGAGGATGTCGATGCCCCGGCCGATGGAGCCCTCGGCGGCCTTGCGCCCGATCAGCGGGACGAAGGCCTGGCTGATGAGCTGGCGGCGGCCCTTGCGGAAGGTGGAGTAGGCGATGGCGAGCCCGACGACGGCGTAGATCGCCCACGGGTGCAGCGTCCAGTGGAACAGCGAGGTCGCCATCGAGGTCTGCAGCGCGTCGATGGTGCCGGGCTCGGCCGCGCCGGGCGGCGGGGACTGGAAGAAGGTCAGCGGCTCGTTCACGCCGAAGAACATCAGCCCGATGCCCATGCCGGCCGAGAACATCATCGCGATCCAGGAGACCGTGCGGAACTCGGGCTCCTCGTCGTCGGCGCCGAGCTTGATGCGCCCGAACCGGCTGAAGGCCAGGAACAGGGCGAAGGCGACGAAGGCGGTCGCGGCGAGGATGAAGCCCCAGCCGCCGCCGCGCATCAGCCCGCCGAGCATCGCCTCGGCGGTGGCGCCGAGGGTGTCGGCGCTGAGCAGCCCCCACAGCACGAACAGCAGCGCGAGCGCGGCGCCGACGCCGAACACGATCCAGTCGGTGCGGGGCCGGTCGTCCCCGCTCGTGTCCGGACGGCCGTCCGGTGGTGATTGGGCCTGTGTCATACGTGGTCACGCCCGCGTGCCGGGCGCATCCCCCCTCCGCTCTCGATCGTGCAGAAATGGTGCACAAGTGTTTTGTGTGCCGAAAGTGTAGGTACTGGGCCGTCCCGTGTCGCTGTACAAGCCGAACCGTGATGTCAGGCGGTGGTCCAGCCCTCGTCGGAGACGCCGCCGGGGACCGGTGCGGCCGGGTCGTAGGGGGTGCGGGTGAAGACGAACGTGGCCAGCCACAGGTGGTCGCGGGCGATCCGCAGGGTCTCCCCGGCGAAGTAGCCGTCCAGGCCGACCCAGGTGCCGTCCGGGCCGGGACGGAACCGTGACGCGCGTCCGGGGCGCCCGAGACCGCCGAGGTGGAGCAGCCCGCCGCCGACCGAGCGCAGCGCGTAGGGCGAGGGCCCCCAGAACCACGGTCCGAGCAGCGCCGGGTCGACCGGGCAGGGCTGGGGGGTCCACGGCGCGACGATGCGGGGCTCGGCGACGCGCAGGTCGTTCAGCAGCCCGGCGGCCAGCCCGCTGTCCATCCCGGAGGTGGTGTTGCCCATCGCCAGCGCGCCGGTGCCCTCCTCGCGGTCCACCCAGAGCCCGGCGAGGAAGCCGGGCATGGAACCGCCGTGCCCGACCAGCGTCGTGGTGCCGCCGCCCTCGGGTCGCTCGAACCGCAGGACCTGCACGCCCAGGCCGTAGCCTGCCCAGACCGGCGACGTCGGGTCGACGCCCGCGGGCAGCGTCATCTCCTCGACCGTCGCCGGTGACAGCACCCCACCGGTGTCGCCGAGCAGCAGCGCACCGAGCCGGGCCAGGTCCGCCGCGGTGCACCACAGCTGCCCGGCGGCGGCCATCACCCCGGCGTCGTGCTCGGGCTCGGCCAGCACGAGGTCGGCCCACGGGTGCACCGCCCGTCCCGCCGCGGCGGGCTGCTGCGGACGGGGGGAGGTGCGGGTCATGCCCAGCGGGAGCAGCACCTCGTCGCGGGCGACGTCGACCCAGGCGTGGCCGCGGAGGCGGGCGACGACCTCGCCGAGCAGCCCGAACCCGAGGTTGGAGTAGTGGAAGCGGCGCGCGGCGGGCAGCACCCGGTCGGCGTCGCCGAGGTCCAGCTCCTCCAGCGTGCCGCCGGGGGTGCGCTCCCACCACCGGCCGGGGCTCTCCGAGCCCGCCCCGGCCAGGTGGGACAGCAGCTGGCCCAGGGTGCGGTCGCCGAGCGGGGTGCCGGGCAGGTGCCGGTCCAGCGGGTCGTCGAGGTCGAGCAGTCCCTCGTCGCGCAGCCGCAGGACGGTGACCGCGCAGACGGACTTGGAGATGGAGCCGATCCGGTACTGGACGTCGTCGGAGTCGGCCGGGCCGTCGGCGCCCTCGGGCAGGGCGCCGCGGCCGGCGTGCCAGGCCAGGGCGCCGTCGCGGACCACCCCGGCGACGAGCGAGGGGACGCGGCCGTCGCGCTGGGCGCGGGCGACGCGGGCGAGCAGGGTGCGCTGGGTGCTGGGGAGCAGCTCGGTCACGGGGGCGAGACTAGATCCCCCGGATGTCGGCGAACGACCGCAGCCGGACCCCCCGCTCGGACAGCGCGGCGGGCACCGGCTCGGGTACCGGCATCCGGTCCGCGGCGGTCAGCGGGCCCAGGTCGAGCCCGGTCAGCTCGCCGATCCGGGCCACCGGCACCTGGAAGGTGCGGTACGGGCCCAGCGGCGGCGGGTCCCCGGCCGGCGGCTCGGCGAGGTCGCCGAGCCGCGGGGTCTGGTCGAGCAGGTAGGCCGTGGTGCCGAGCGCCCCGCCGACGACGAAGGCGCCGATCTTCCAGAACAGCCGCGGGATGCGCACGCCCCGGTACTCCGGGTCGTCGTCGGCCAGCACCGGGCCGGTGAACACCACGAGCCGCCGGTCGTTGTCACCCGCGTTGTCGAGCAGGTAGTCCTCCAGTCCGCCCCAGGTCTCGGAGTCCTGGTTGAACGCGGCGGCCTGCGGGGCGGCGTTGGTGTAGTGGAACGTGTCGGACTCCGCCGTCGCGGCCTCGGCGGCCCCGCCCCACACCGGGTCCTGGCGGCGGACCAGGTGCCCGCGGTCGAGGTCGTTGTCGGCGTAGAGCTCGGCGCCGGCCTGCTGCCCGGCGGGCAGCCGGTCGTCGAGGCGCCAGTCGTCGGAGCGTTCGAGCTGCCGCAGGGTCGCCCCGTCGATCGCGACGGCGGTGGCCGCGGCCAGGCGCCGGTCGGGCCGGTGCAGCGTCGCGAAGTGGGTGTAGGGGAGCAGCACGGTCTCGGTCCCGGGCAGCGTCGGCATCGGCGTCGCGACGCCGAGGAAGTCCGGGTCGAAGCCGGGGGCGGCGGGGGCGCTCATCGGCGTGACGCTAGCGGCCCCGGGTGAACGACGGGTGCGGCTCGGCCGCCCTCGGCCAGGCGGTGCAGCAGCGGCGCGCTGCGGAACGCGTCGGCGACGGCGGCGAGCTCGCGCTGCACCACCCGCACCGTCACGAACGCGGTCAGCGGGTAGCCCGGCGCCGCCGGGTCGACGCGGCGCTCGAAGGTGTCCAGCGCGCCGAGCCGGTCCAGCCTGGCCGGCCGGGCCTGCACGGTGTTGCGGGACAGGCCGACCCGTTCGGCGAGCGCGAGCACGGTCGCGCGCGGGTCCTGCGCCGGGGCCAGCAGCAGCCGGGCGTCGTGGCCGTCGAGCGCGGCCCGCCCGTCGCCGGTCGTTCCCGTCACGTGGTGCCCCCCGTCGTGTCCGCGGGTGCGCATCATGCCGCCCCGGCGCGCGTCCCGCCCGGCCGTCCCGTGCAGTCAGCTCAGTCCTGCGGTCTGTGGTTGTGCACTCGTCGGTGCGGTGGTGGGCTGGCTGCGCAGGCTGCCTGAGCGACGAGGCTGGAGTGGTGGGCGATGGGCACGCAGACGGTGACGACGGACACGCTCGTCGAGATCGAGAAGCGGGTGCTGTGGCTGTCCACCGCGATCGTCGACGCGGCCAACCGGCGCGGTGACCCGAGCGGGCTGAAGGTGGGCGGGCACCAGGCGTCGTCGGCGTCGATGACCACGATCATGACCTCGCTGTGGTTCGAGCACCTGCGGGCCGGGGACCGGGTCTCGGTCAAGCCGCACGCCTCGCCGGTGCTGCACGCGATCAACCACCTGCTCGGCGAGCTCGACGAGCGCTACCTGGGCACGCTGCGCGCCTTCGGCGGGCTGCAGTCCTACCCGTCGCGGTCCAAGGACCCGGACCCGGTCGACTACTCGACCGGCTCGGTGGGGATCGGGGCGACCGCCCCGATCTGGGGTGCGCTGGCCCGCCGCTACGTCGACACCCACTTCGGGGGCGCCGGACAGAGCAGGCAGTACTCCCTGGTCGGCGACGCCGAGCTGGACGAGGGCGCCGTCTGGGAGGCCATCCTCGACCCGATGGTCGGTGAGCTGGGCGAGGTCGTGTGGAGCGTCGACCTGAACCGGCAGTCCCTGGACCGGGTCGTCCCCGCGATCGGCGCGCCGCGGATCGCGGGCATGTTCTCCGCGGCCGGCTGGCAGGTCCTCACCGTCAAGTACGGCAGGCTGCTGCACGAGCTGTTCGACCGCCGCGGCGGCGACGCGCTGCGCGCCCGGATCGACACCATGCAGAACGCGGAGTACCAGCGGCTGCTGCGCTGCGACGCCGGCGAGGTCCGCACCCGGCTCCCCGACGGGCACGCCGACCTGGAGGAGCTCGTCGCCGGCCTCGACGACGACACCCTGCTCGCCGCGGTGCGCAACCTCGGCGGGCACGACACCGCCGCGCTGCGCGACGCCTTCTCCGCGATCGACGACACCCGGCCCACGGTGATCCTCGCCTACACCGTCAAGGGCCACGGCCTCGCGACCGCGGGCCACCCGCAGAACCACGGCTCGATCCTGAGCGCCGACCAGGTCCGCGAGCTGGCCGACGCCGTCGGTGCCGACCCCGACGACCCCTGGCGGCGCTTCGACCCGGAGTCCGCGGCGGGCGAGGTGGTGGCCCGCGCGGCGCAGCGGCTGCGCCGCGACCCGGTCGACGACCAGCCGGTCCCGCCGCTGCCGACCGACATCGGGCGCACCCCGACCGGGCGCGCCACCACCCAGGCCGCGCTCGGCCGGGCCCTGCTCGACCTCACCCGCGAGGCCCCCGAGGCGGCCGGCCGGGTGGTCACGCTCTGTCCGGACGTCTCGTCGTCGACGAACCTGGGCGGCTGGGTGAACAAGGTCGGCGTCTGGTCCACCGCGGAGCGCAAGGACTGGTTCGACGACGACCCCGAGACGATCCTGCACTGGCGCGAGCGGCCCACCGGCCAGCACCTGGAGCTGGGCATCGCCGAGGGGAACCTGGTCGGGGCGCTGGGGGAGCTGGGGGCGACCTGGTCGCGCTGGGGTCGTCCGGTGCTGCCGATCGGGGTGCTCTACGACCCGTTCGTCGAGCGCGCGCTGGAGCCCTGGTCGTTCGGCATCTACGCGGGTGGCCAGTCGATCCTGGTCGGCACGCCCTCCGGGGTCTCGCTGGCACCCGAGGGCGGTGCCCACCAGTCGGTGACGACGCCGTCGGTCGGGCTGGAGCAGCCCGGCTGCGTCACCTACGAGCCGGCGTTCGCCATCGACACCGAGTGGACACTGCTCGCCTCGCTGGCCCGGCTCGGCCGCCCGGACGGCACCAGCGCCTACCTGCGCCTGTCGACCCGGCCGGTGGACCAGACCCTCGCGGCGGTCCCGCCCGACCCGGCCGCGCGCGAGCGGCGCCGGCGCCAGGTCGTCGCCGGGGCCTACCCGCTGCGCCGCGCCGCGGGCACGCCCGCGCTGACCATCGCGGTCGCCGGGGCGCCGACGACCGAGGCGCTCGCCGCGGCGGACCGGCTCGCCGAGCTCGGCCACGACGTCGACGTCGTCGTGGTGACCGGTCCGGGGCTGCTCTTCGACGCCCTGCAGGCGAGGGCCGGCAGGCCCGCCCGTCCGCAGGCCGAGCCGTGGATCCTGGGGTCGGCCTTTCCCGCGCGCCGGGCCGCGCCGCTGATCACCCTGCTCGACGGGCACCCGCACACCCCCGCGTTCCTCGCCGGGGTCAACCGGGTCCCGGCGACGCACCTGGGCGTGCACCGCTTCGGGCAGTCCGGCGACCTCGCCTCGGTCTACGCCCACCACGGGCTCGACGCGGACACGGTCGTGGCGGCCGGACTCGACCTGCTCCAGGCGGAACCGGACACCGGGTGACGTACGTCGCTGGATCGCACAAACGACAATGACTACGGTTACCGACCATGCTGCTTCTGGGGTTGGCGTCGGTCACGTTCCGTGAGAGATCCGTTCCGGACGTCGTACGACTGGCGGTCGACGCCGGGTCCGAGATCGTCGAGTGGGCCGGGGACCGGCACGTCCGTCCCGGGGACCGTGCGGCGGCGTCGGCGGCCCGCGGTGCGTGCGCGGGCGCCGGGCTGCGCATCGGGACCTACGGCAGCTACCACAAGGCCGGTGCGTCCGACCCCGGCGCGTTCGACGCCGTCGTCGCCACGGCGGTCGAGCTCGGCGCCCCGCGGGTGCGGGTCTGGGCCGGGACGGCGGCCTCGGCCGACGTGTCGCCCGCCGGGCGCGCCGCCACCGTGGACGCGCTGCGGCGCTGCGCCGACGCCGTCGCCGAGCGGGGGATGGGGCTGCTCGTCGAACACCACGTCGAGTCCCTCACCGACGGCCTCGACACCGCGCTGCGGCTGCGCGCCGAGGTCGGCCACCCGGCCCTGGTCACCCACTGGCAGCCCCGCGAGCTGCCCGACGCCGACGCCTGCCTGGCCGAGGTCCGCGCGCTGCGCCCGGCGACCGTGCACGCGTTCTCCTGGGGTGCCGACGGCTTCACCGAGCGGCTCCCGCTCGTCGACCGCGCCGACCTGTGGGCCCCGGTGCTCGCCGAGCTCACCGCGCAGTCCCGCGACGACGGCACCGACACCGAGGTGCTGCTGGAGTTCGTCCCCGGCGACACCGCCGCCTCGCTGCGCCGCGACGCCGCCGCGCTGCGCGACCTGCGGGCCGGACGCGACCTGGCCGGTGCGCGATGAGCACCCGTCCCGTGCCTGCCGGTGCCGCCGCCGGGTCCGGTGCTGCCGGGTCCGCCGCACCTGCTCGCGCCGTCGCCGCCGCCCGATCGGCCGGTGCCGCCCGGGTCGCCGCGCTGCTGCCGGTCGCGGTGGTCGCGCTGCTGCTCGCCGGATGCGGTGGTGCGGCCGCGCCCGCTCCGCAGGCGGCCGCCGACCGACCCGCCGTCAGCCGGGACGTCGCGCCGCTGGAGCCCGCGCTCTCGGTCACCGACCCGCGCGGCACCGCCGTCACCGTGCCGGCCCCGCCGACGCGCATCGTCTGCCTGACCGGCCTGTGCGACGACATGGTCGTCGAGCTGGGGCTCACCCCGGCCGGCACCTCCACCCCGGCCCTGCTGAAGAACCCCGTGCTGCTCGGCGACCGCGCCGCGCAGGTCCCGACCGTCGCCGGCAGCTTCGGCAGCGAGGACGTCGAGTCCATCGCCGCGCTGCGCCCCGACCTCGTGATCGGCCTCGGCGGGGTGCACGAGCCGCTGCGCGCGGCCGTCGAACGCTTCGCCCCGCTCTGGCTGGTCCAGCCGACCACCTGGGAGGAGTCGGTCGGGTACCTGCGTGCGCTCGGGTCGCTGACCGGACGCACCGGCGAGGCCACCGCTGCGGAGCAGCGCTTCCGCGCCACCCTGGCCGACGGCGTCGAGCAGGCCCGCGCCACCGGCCGGGCCGACCGGAAGGTGCTGCTGATGTACGGCAGCGCCGACACCATCGGCGTCGACACCACCGACACGGTCAACGGGAACCTGCTCGCGACGCTCTACGACTACCCGTTCGTCCCGCGCGGCGCCGACGTCGAGACCGCCGGCACCTACAGCGTCGAGGAGATCCTGGCCCAGGCCCCGGACGTGGTGTTCGTCTACTCGCTGCTGTTCTCCTCCGCCGAACGCACCCTCACCGACCAGCTCGCCGACAACCCCGTCTGGCAGCAGGTCCCGGCCGTGGCGGCACGGCAGGTGCACGAGATGGACCCGCGGCTGTGGGGCAGCGGCCGCGGGACGCGCAGCCTGGGCGCGATCGTCACCCAGTCGCTCGCGGCGGTCCCCGGCCGGTGAGACGGGCCCTGCCGCTGCTCGCCGTCGCGCTCGCGGCGGTGCTGCTCGCCGCGCTGGTACTCGGGACCGGCACCCCGGCCGTCGCCCCGCACCGGCTGCCCGCCGTGCTGGGCGCGGCGGGCGGGATCGAGCACGTCGTCGTCACCGAGCTGCGGGTGCCGCGGCTGCTGCTCGGCGTGCTCACCGGCGCCGCGCTCGGGTTGGCCGGACTGCTGCTGCAGGACGGCCTGCGCAACCCGCTCGCCGTCCCCGAGCTGCTCGGGGTGTCCTCCGGTGCGGCGGCCGCGGTGGCGGTCACGATCGTCACCGGTGCCGCGGTCCCGTTCGCGCCGCTGCTGCCCGCCGTGATCGGCGCGGTGACCGGGGGAGCGCTCACCCTGCTCGCGGTCCGCGGCGCCGTCGGTCCGGCCGCGGTGCTGCTGATCGGGGCCGGGGTGGGCGCGGCGCTGCAGGCGCTGCTGCTGGCGGCGGTCGCGATGACCGGGTCGTCGGAGCAGGGGGTGCTGGTGCGCTACCTGCTGGGCTCGCTGACCGGCACGACGTGGGCGACGGTGACGCCGGTGCTGCCCGCGCTGGCGGTCGCGTTCCTCGCCGGGGTGGCGGTGCTGCCGCTGCTGGGGCCGCTGCGCCTCGGCGACGACGCCGCCGCCGCGCTGGGCCTGCGCTCCGGTGCGGCCCGGGCGGCGGTGCTGGGCGTGGCCTGCCTGCTCGTCGCGGCCGTCGTCGGCCCGGCGGGGCCGGTCGCCTGGGTCGGGTTCCTCGCCCCGCAGCTGGTGCGGGTGCTGCTCCCCGCGGCCCGGCCGCTGCCCCGCGCCGCCGCCTGCGCCGGGGCGGGCGCCGCCGTGGTCGTCGTCGCGGACCTGCTGGCCCGCACCGTGCTGTACCCGGTGGAGCTGCCGGTCGGCGGCTTCACCGCCGGGGTCGCGATCGTCGCGGGTGGGTTGCTGCTGGTGTGGCGACGCCCGCGGGCCGGCCGTGCCGCTCGCACGGCCGGTCCCGCCCGCACCGACCGTCCCGCCGCGGCGGTGGACCCGTGAACCCCTCGGTGGGCCGGGGCGCGACGCTCGCGGTCCGGTTCGGGCTGCTCGGACTGTGCGTGGCGGTCGCCGCCCTGGGCGGGCTCCTGGTCGGCACCGCCGTCGGCCCCGGCACCGCGCTCGCGGCGCTGGCCGGCGTCGCGGACCCGCTGTCCACCGACCTCGTCCGGGAACTGCGGGCGCCGCGGGTGCTGGTCGGGCTCGCGGCCGGTGCCTGCCTCGGCGTCGCCGGGACGGTGCTGCAGGCGGTGCTGCGCAACCCGCTCGCCTCCCCGGAGGTGACCGGTGTCGGCTCCGGTGCGGTGCTCGGCGCGGTGCTGGGGACCGTGCTCGGCGGACCCGTCGGCACGCCGCTCGGCGTGCTCGCCGTGGCCCTGCTCGGCGGGACGCTCGGCGGCGGGGTGCTGTGGCTGCTCGCCGGCCGGGCCGCGGGGCCGGGCACCGCGGACCCGCTGCGGCTCGCCGTCGTCGGGGTGCTGGTGTCGGCGGTGCTCGGCGGGACGACGTTGCTGCTGCTCACCGCCCGCCCGCAGCTGGCCGGGTCGATGGTCCGGTGGCTGGTCGGCTCGCTCAACGGGCGTGGCTGGGAGCACTGGGACGCGCTCTGGCCGGTCGCGCTCACCGCGGTGGTCCTCGCGGTTCTGCTCGGCCCGGTGCTCGCCGTCCTCGGCGTCGACGACGACCACGCCCGCGGCGTCGGCCTCGCCGTGTCCGGATGGCGCTCGGCCGCGGTGCTGCTGGCCGTGCTCGCCACCGGCGGGGCGGTCGCGGCGGTCGGGGCGCTCGCGTTCGTCGGGCTGCTCGCCCCGCACCTGGCCCGTGCTGTGCTCGGGGTGCGGGGCGCGGCCGACCCGCGGCTGCTCGTGCCCGCGGCGGCGGTCGCCGGGGCGGGGACGGTCGTCGCGGCCGACGTCGTCGCCCAGCTGCTGACGGCGCTCGCCCCGGCCGGTGACCGGCCGATCGGGGTGCCCGCGGGAGCGGTGACGGCGGTCGCCGGCGCGGTGGTGCTCATCGGGATCGTCCGCCGACGGTCCCGCACGACGGTGGGAGGTGCGCTGTGACGGTGCTCAGGGCCGAGGGGGTGACGGTGCGCTTCGACGGGCGCACCGTGCTCGACGGCGTCGACCTGGCGGTCGCCCGCGGGCGGTGGCTGTCGCTGGTGGGGCGCAACGGCTGCGGGAAGACCACGCTGCTGCGGGTGCTCGCCGGGCTGCACCGGCCCGACGCCGGCGCCGTGCACCTGGCCGACCGGCCGCTGGCCGGGACCCCGCGCCGGGAGGTCGCGAAGCGGGTCGCGGTGCTGCCGCAGGCCCTGCCGCCGCTGGGCGGTGTGACGGTGCGGGCGCTCGTCGCGCAGGGCCGCTACGCCGTCCGCGGGCCGCTGGGCATGTTCGGCGGTGGCGCCGACGCGGCGGTCGCCGACGCACTGGCGGCCACCGGCACCGAGGCGTGGGCCGACACCCCGGTCGAGCTGCTGTCGGGCGGGGAACGCCAGCGGGTGCGGATCGCGCTCGCCCTGGCCCAGGACGCCCCGGTGCTGCTGCTCGACGAGCCCACCACCTACCTCGACGTCCGCCACCAGCTGGAGGTGCTCGACCTGGTCCGGGAGCTGCAGGTGCAGCGCGGGCTGACCGTCGTCGCGGTGCTGCACGATCTCGCCCAGGCCGCGCGGTGCGCCGACCGGATCGTCGCGCTGCGCGACGGGCGGGTGCACGCCGACGGGACCCCCGGCGACGTCGTCGACGAGCGGCTGCTGGCCGAGGTGTTCGGCGTGCGCGGGGTGGTCTCGACCCACGAGGGGCGGCTGACCTGCAGTTATCTCGACGCGGACCCGGCTCAGGCCGGTGCGGTCGCCGGTAGCGGAGCCAGCGCCCGGCGGTCGAGCACCGAGGAGTAGACGACGCTGGTGGTGACGCTGCCGAGCGCACCGATCCGGCCCGCGACCTGTTCCAGATGGCGCATCGACCCGGCCTGCACGGTCATGACGAAGCAGTCGTCACCGGTCACGTGGTGGGCGTCGACGACCTCGCCGACCTCGGCGAGGAGCCGGTGCAGCGGCTCGTAGCGGCTGCTCGGATACCGCAGCCGCAGGATCGCCATGATCGTGTAGCCGAGCCGGCGCGGGTCGACGACCGCGGTGTAGCCGGTGATGACGCCACCCTCCTCCAACCGCCGGACTCGTTCGGTGGTGGCGCTGTGCGACATCGACACCAGCCGCGCCAGCTCCGCGATGCTCAGTCGGCCGTCATCCTGGAGGGCGGCGAGGATCGCGGCGTCCACGGCGTCGATCGTGAGAGTCCCGCTCATCGGATGAGAATACGGCGATCCTGCCGGTCGATCGGGTCATGGGCCGGCATTCGCCCCTGGGGTCGTCGGAGTCGGCTCACTAGCGTCGGAGCCATGAACTCGTCGGAACGCGTCGCCTTCTTCGCCGCGAAGCTGCACTGCGAGACCGACCCGGCCGACGTCCGTGCCGGGACGGACGGCGCCGTCGTCCTGGTCGATGTGCGCAGCGACGCCGCCTGGGCGCAGGGTCGGCTTCCCGGCGCGCGACACCTGCCCGGACCGACCGTCGCCGCTCGTGTCGCCGAGATCCCCGTGGGGACACCGGTCGTCGTGTACTGCTGGGGCCCCGGGTGCAACGGGGCGACCCGCGCCGCGCTGGCTCTGGCCCGCCACGGCCACGAGGTGCGCGAGATGATCGGGGGATTCGAGTACTGGGCCCGTGAGGGCTACCCGGTCGAGACCGACACCGCGACCACCGCGGCTGCTCCCGACCCGTTGACCGCACCGTGCGGGTGCTGATCCGGACTACCCGCGGGCGGCCCGGCGCAGCGGCGGGGTGAGCCAGGCCAGGGCGACCCCGGCGGCCAGCACCGCGGCCCCGGCGGCCAGACCGCCGCGCGGGCCCGCCGGTGTCGTCGCCACGACGCCGGCCAGGGCCGCCCCGGCGGGGGTGCCGAGGCCCCAGGACAGCATCCGCGCGGTCGTGGAGACCCGGGCGCGGGCGTGCTCGGGGGTGACCTGCAGCCGGTAGGTGACGGCGTTGAGCACGACCGTCGAGTACGCCGCCCCGAACGCCGTCGCGGCCAGCAGCGCGGGGACCCAGTGCGTCGCCGACACCACCGCGACCGCGCAGGCCAGCGACACCGGGAGCCCGGCCAGTGCGAGCCGCGCCCCGCCCCAGCGCTCCGACAGCCGCGGGACCAGCCGGGCCGCGGCCAGCCCGCCCACACCCCAACAGGCGAACAGCAGCCCGAGCCGGGCGTCGCCGTCGGCGCGGATGCCGAGCACCCGGTCCGCCCACGGCACGGTCATCGCGAGCCAGGCGCCGCCCGCGACGGCCTGGGTGGTGCCGACCAGCGTCAGCGTGCGGACCACGGGATTGCGCAGGAGCAGTGCCAGCCCCTCGCGCACGTCGGCGAGGATCCGGGTCGGCGCGCGGCTGCCGGGCCCGGGGGACAGGCTCCCGGCGACCGACCGGATCAGCAGGGCCGACGCGACCGCGGTGAGCGCGGTGACCGACAGCAGCCCGGCCGGGGCCAGCGTCGCCACGGCCAGCCCGGCGAGCGGCGGCACGACCAGCTCGACGACGGTGGTCGCGCCGTAGAGGGTGGAGAACGCCGCGGTGATCCGGTCCGGCCCGACCAGCGTGGGCAGGGCCCCGAAGTTCGCGGCGTCGAAGAAGACGAAGCCGGTCTGCACCGCGACCGCCGTGCCGAGCACCTGCCACGGCGTGAGCACCTCCGCCCACCAGGCGAGCGGGATCCCCGCCAGCACCGCGCCGCACGCCAGGTCGACCCCGACCATCAGGCGCCTGCGGTCGACCCGGTCGGCCAGTGCGCCCGCGACCAGCCCGAACAGCAGGTAGGGCAGCGCCTCCGCGGTCGCGATCGCCGCCGTCCACGCGGGCGAGCCGGTCAGCCGGTAGACGAGCACGGGCAGCGCGACCGCGGCGACCAGGGAGCCGGCGACCGACACGACCCGGGCGGTGAGGTAGCGCCGCAGGTCGGAGCGTTCGTGCTCGGGGGCGGTCGGGGCCGTCTGGCTCACGGGGTCCTTCCATCGGGGGTGCGCGAACCATAGTACGAAACGACAGTCATCACCAATAGTGGGTAACGAGACATCGACCACTGTTGAAAATGAATGTCGTTCATGGCCACGATGGGGTGGTCCGGAACCGGACGATGTCACCCACTGGAGGAGAAAACGATGAAGGACGTCTTCACCGAGCTCGAGGCCGAGCGCGCCCTGCCGCACAACTCCGCGAGCCACTCCAACGCCCTCGTCGAGAACCCGTTCGCGACCGAGCAGGCCGCCGAGCAGGAGTGACACCCGCCGCGACCGACCGACGGACCAGGGAGTGCGAGTGGAACGACTGCGACCGGGCGTGAGCGTGTTCGAGGTCCCCGGGCGGGGCTCGGCGCTGCGCGAGGCCTCCGGCCGGTTGCGCGGGGTCGACCTGCCCCGAGGCACGGTCGAGGCACTGACCCGCTGGTTCGACGGCGCCGACCCGGTGCCGCCACCAGGGCTCGACCCGGAGCGGGGCGCGTTCGCCGCGGCCGGCTACCTGGACGAGGCCCCGCCGCCGCGGACCGCCACCGTGACCGTCGCCGGGCGGGGGGCGCTGGCCGACGCCGTCGCCGCCGCGCTCGCCGGGCCGGGGCTGCAGGTCCGGCATCGGGACCTCGACTCCCTGGTCACCGCCACCGCCGCCGCCACCACCACCGACGCAGACACCGACGCAGACACCGACGCAGACACCGACGCCGACGTGGTGTGCGCCGTCGCGGACGGGCCCGCACCGGCCACCTGGACCGCACTGGACACGCTGCCCGAGCGCGGAACCGCCTGGTTCCGGCTCTCCGTCGAAGGACGGCACGGCATCCTCGAACCGCCCGCCGTGCACCCCGGCGACGCCGGCCACGCCGACGTCCGCGCCCGCCGCCTCGCCGCGGCCGGGTCCGGGCACCCGCACCTGCTCGCCTACTGGGACGCCGCGCCCGTCACCCCGACCGGCCCCGGCGACCACGCCCTGCTGGCCGCGCTGCTCGCCGCCGACGTGCGCGCCTGGGCCGCCGGTCACCGCACCCCGGCGACCGGGGACCTGGTCCCGGCCGCCCTGCCCGCCCGGCGACGTCTGCGGGTGGTCGACCTCGACACCGCCGCGATCGCCGACCACGCGCTGCTGCCGGTGCCCGGAAGCGCGCCGTGACCGACCTCGACCTGCCCGGCGCGGACGGGGTCCGGCTCGCCGCCACCCTCGTCCGCCCCGCCGCCGCGACCTGGCCCGCGGTGCTGATCCGCACCCCCTACGGCCGCGAGCGGCTGCTGCCCGAGGCCCGCGGCTGGGCCGCGCACGGGTTCGGCGCCCTCGTCGTCGACGTCCGGGGGCGCGGCGGCTCGACGGGCGCGTTCCGGCCCTACGCCCACGAGACCGACGACGGCGTCGCCGCGCTCGCCGCGCTGCGCACGATCCCCGGCTGCGACGGGCGGGTCGTACTGGCCGGCGCCAGCTACGGGGCGCACTGCGCCCTCGCCGGTGCCCTCGCCGACCCCGAGGTGCGCGGGGTGCTCGCCGCGGTCCCCGCGCTCGGGTCCGGCGAGACCGCCCGCGAACCCGGCGGCGCCGCCCGGCTGGCCTGCCGGATCGGCTGGTGGTCCGAGCACGGTGCGGGCGCGCGTCCCGCCGTCCCGTCGGCGGCCGCGTCGCTACCGGTCACCGCGGCGCTGGCCCCGGCACCGGACGGGTGGGCCGAGCTGTGGGACGCACCCGAGGAGACCCCGTGGCTGTGGGACGGGATCGCGCGGGCCGCGATGCCGCTGCTCGCCGTCGGGGGCACCGCGGACCCGTTCGCCGCCCGCACCGGTGAGCTCGCCCGGCGCTGGGGCGGGCCGTCGCGGCTGGTCCTGGGGCCGTGGGGGCACGAGCTCGACGCCGCCGCGCCCGGTGCGGTCCTGGCCGGACGGCGGATCGGCGCGGTCTACGCCGCCTGGGCCCGCGCCGCGGTCGAGGGCCGGCCGCGCGGGCGCGGTGCGCTCGTCGCGGTGGGGGAGACCGGGCGCTGGGTGCGGGCGGGGGACGGGCCGACCCTGATCGTCGACGCGGCCCCGCCGGACGGGCTCCCCGCCGGGTTCGTCGCCGACCCCGACCGGCCCGTCCGGTCCCGTGCGCCCGGCGCACCCGCGCCGGCTCCTGCGCCGACCGACGGCGCCGCTCCCGCCCCTCCCGCCGCGACGACCTGCGCCGTTCCCGCCGCGACGACCACAGCGGCGACCACAGCGGCGACTCCCGCGGCGACCACTGCGACGACTCCCGCGGCGACCACTGCAGCGGCCACTGCGGCGACTCCCGCGGCGACCACTGCGGCGACCACTGCGGCGACCACGGAGGGGACCACCGCGACGAACGCCGCGAACGATGCCGCGGACCGCGCCGGCGACCGGGTCGTCGCCCACACCCCGCCGCTGCCGGCCGGGACGCTCGCCGGGCCGCTGGTCGTCACCGTCACCGGCGGCACCGACGCCCCGGACGGCGACTGGGTCGTGCGGATCGGACTGCGCGGCCACGACCTCGTCACCGCCGTCCACCGGCACCGGGGCCCGGCACCGCAGCACGTCGTCGTCACCACCCCGCCGGTCGGCGCCGCCGTGCACGAGGGCGACCGGCTGCGCGTCGAGATCGCCGGGCACCACTGGCCCGCACACGCCCGCAACCCGCACACCGGACAGGACCCCGCGCACGCGACCGACCTGCGCGCCGACCACCGCACCGTGCGCGCGCTGCGCCTGGACCTGCCGCACGTCCGACCCGGCCGCGACGAGGTCGCCGCGGCCGCCGTCCCCGAGGAGGTCACCCTGTGACGGCACCGACCGTTCCCGTACTGCCGGTGGAGGCGCTGGTCGACCCGTTGAGCGGGATCGTCCGCCGGCTGGTCGACGTCGCCCCCGTGCCGGGGCTGCCCGCCGCCTACACCGCCGTCACCGCGGAGGTGTCCGACGCGCGCCGGCTCGGCGCCTGGCCCGCCGACCGGGTCAGCCTCGGCACCACCTTCGGCGACCGCGACGGCGCCCGCACCGCCGCGCTCGGCGAGGCGGTCGAGCGCTACTGCGGCAACCGCGTCCCGCGCGACCTGCCGCTGACCACGACCGCGGAGCTGCGCGCCGCGGGACACCGGTGCTGGGGGCCCGAGGAGCTGCCGCTGCTCGCACCCTGGCAGGACGGCCGCCCCTACCGGCGCTTCACCGCGGACCTGCCGATCCGCTGGATCGCCGGCGTCGAGGCCGACGGGGAGCCGACCTGGCTGCCCGCCTCCTGGGCGCTGCTCAACCACCACAGCGGGGCCCGTCGCGACGAACCCCGCTTCCACCACCTCAACTACGCCGGCATCGCCACCGGCGACGGCGCCACCGACGCCCACCGACGCGGCCTGCTCGAACTCGTCGAACGTGACGCGCTGGAACGCTGGTGGCACCTCGGCCTGCCCTCCCACGGCATCGACCGGGCCTCGGTCCCCGGGCTCGACGCCGCGCTGGCCGGAGCGGCGTTCGACGTCCACCTCGTCGAGCTGCCCACCGAGTACCCGGTCGCGGTGGTCGGGGCCGTCGTCGTCGACCCGGAGACCGGGATCGTCGCCGGGGGCGGCGCCGCCCGCTTCGACGCCGCCGAGGCCGCCACCAAGGCGGTGCTGGAGGCCGTCCACACCTGGGTGTTCACCCGCGGCCTGCTCGACCCCGACGGCTGGGTGTACGCCTCGATCGACGCCGGGGTCCTCGCCCGCGGCCTCTACCTCGACCACCGCGCCGACCGCCGCTACCGCGACGACGCCGGCGAGCGCTACGCCGCCGTGCGCGACCTCGGCGCCCAGGTGCAGGTGTGGCTCGACCCGCGCGTCCGGGAGGAGCACCTGCCCCGGTTCACCGTGCCCGCGACCCGCGGCCCGCTGCGCACCGGGCCGGCCGGGGACCTCGCGTCGCTGACCGCCGCGCTGCTCGCCGACGGGCACCGCATCGCCCGCGTCGACCTCACCACGCCCGACGTCGCCGAGACCCCGTGGCGGGTGGTCCGCACCTGCGCCACCGGGCTCGTCCCGAACGCGCCCGCCGCGTTCCGGTACTGGGGGCTGCCCCGCTGGCGCGACACCGCCCGCGCCCACGGCCTCGACCTCGACCCGGTCGCCGGACCCGGCGGGCTCGTGCACTGCCCACCGCCGTTCCTGTGACGGTGCAGCCCCCCGGGCGCACCGCGCCGGACCCGCAGCGGGACGCCGGCGCCGTGGACCCCCGGACCGCGGCGGCGTTCCGGCTCGCCTGGTCGGGCGCCCACCCGGGCCCCACCGACCACACCACCCGCCCCGCCGAGGCGACCACGGCGACCCGGCCGGTACCCCTGACCCGCGACGGCACCGGGACCGGTGCGCTGCTCGCGCTGTCGCTGGCCGCCGACCCCGACCGGGTCGTCGGCGGCGTGCGGCTGCGCCGGGTGCCCTCGGCGGGCGGCCGCTACCCGGTCGACGCCCGGGTCGGCGGCCGCGTCCACGACCCGCTCACCTGCGGCCACGGCGGCGGTCGCGTCTACGACCCGCTCGCCCACGCCCTCGACGGCGGGCCCGCCCGGGAACCCGCCCGGCCCGACGCAACCGGACCCGGCGGCCACGATCGGCCCGGCGCCGTCGTCCCGGCCCCGCCCGACCCGGACCACGACGACCACGACGACCACGCGGACGTCGTCCTCCGCCTCACGCCGGCGCGGACCGCGTGGCGCTACGGCCCCCGCTCGCTGCCGGTGCTGCTGCTCGACCTCGGCCACGCTGCCGCCGCCGTCCTCGCCGCCGCGGCGACGCTGCGGCGGCCCCGGACGGCCCACCTCGTCCCCGACGGCACCGTCCCGCTCGGTGCGAGCGCGGACCCGCACCCGGCGGCCGTGCTCCGCGCACGCCGGTCGGCGCCGTGGGAGAGCCTGCGACCCGCCGTCGCCGACCCCGGACCCGACCGGGTCGCCCGGACCCGGCTCGGCGCGGGACAGCACGCGGCCCTGCTCGACGCGGGCCACCCGCTGCTCGCCGCGCTGACCCGGCGGGCCTGCGGCCTGCCGGACCTCACCGGCGTCGGCGGGCTGCTCGTCGTCACCGGGGACGTCGACCCCGGCCCGGACACCGTCGCCCAGCACGTCCGGGCCGGCCTCGCCGTCCACGACGCCTGGCTGGTCGCGACCGCGGCCGGGCTCACCGCCCGGCCGGTCGGCTGCTGGGTCGAGGCGGTGCTGCGCGGACCCGGCGGCCGGGGCCGGGTGCAGCACGCCCTCGCCCTCGGCGGCTGAGCCGCCGGGGGCGGACCGGTCAGGTCGCGGGCGGGAGCGGGGGAGCGGGCGGTTCGTGCGGCGGCTCGTCGCCGGACTTCCCGCCCGGCTTGTCGTCGCCACCGCCGGCGAGGAACCGCTCGAACTCCGCCGCCAGCTCGTCGCCGCTGGGCAGCTCGCCGCCCTCCAGGCCGTCCCGCAGGTCACCGGCCTCCCGGGCCGCGACGACCTGGTCGTACTGCTCCTCCAGCGCCGACACGACCTGCCCGACCTCCTCCGACGCCGCCATCTGCTCGGCGATCTCGGACTCGGCCTGCTCGGCGGCGCGGGTCAGCGTCTCGGTCGGCAGGTAGAGCCCCGCCGACAGCCCCGCGTGGTCCAGCAGCACCCGCGCGGCCTGCGGGTACGCCGAGCGCGACAGGTAGTGCGGCACGTGCACGGCGTAGCCCACGACGTCCTGCCCGGCCTGCCCGAGGCGGTACTCCAGCAGCGCCGCGGCACTGCCCGGGACGTCGGCGGTCGCGAACCACGGGGTGTGGCCCTCCACCAGCTCCGGGCGGGTGCCGTGCGCGGTCACCCCGATCGGACGGGTGTGCGGCACGGCCATCGGGATGCCCTGCAACGTGATCACCAGCCGGACCCCGAGCTGCTCGACCAGCAGCCCGACCGCGGCGACGAACCGCTCCCACTGCATGTCCGGCTCCGGACCGGCGAGCAGCAGGTACTGCGTGTCCCCGGTGTCGGTCAGCGCGACGACGTCGAGCTCCGGCGGGTCGTAGTCGGCCCAGCGGTCGGTCTTGAACCGCAGCGGCGGGCGTCGCGACCGGTAGTCCACGAGCTGGTCGACGTCGAACCGGGCCACCCGGACCGCCTCGCGTTCGTCGGTCAGCGCGCCGACCGCGAGCGCTCCCGCATTGCCGGCGTCGACGAACCCGTCCAGCACGACGATCAGGACCGGCTCGTCGAGCGCCGGCGCGGCCGGGTCGACCTGGTACAGCTGAGCGGGATCGAGCACCGGCGTCCTCCGAGTCGTGGCGTGCACCGCGACCCTATCCGGAGCCCCCCACGGCCTGCCCGGTCGCGGTGTGACCACCGACCCCGTGTGACGCGGACCCGTCGGGACACCCGGCTCGTCCGGGATGGACCAGAATGGTCGTTCGTCATGCACACGTCACGTCGCGCTTACCTCGTCTGGTCCGCCGGTCTGTTCGCCTACGTCGTGGCGGTGCTGCAACGCAGCTCGTTCGGCGTCTCCGGGTTGGAGGCGGCCGACCGGTTCGGTGCGTCCCCGACCGTGCTCGCCGGGTTCCTCGTCCTGCAGCTGCTCGTCTACGCCGCCCTCCAGGTGCCGGTCGGGCTGCTGCTCGACCGGTTCGGCGCCCGCACCATGGTGCTCGCCGGCGCCGTCACCATGACCGCGGCGCAGGTGCTCGTCGCGCTCGCCACCTCGCTGCCGCTGGCCGTCGCCGCCCGCGTGCTCGTCGGCGTCGGCGACGCCCTGACCTTCATCTCGGTGCTGTCGGTGCTGTCCACCTGGTTCGCGCCGCGCCGGGTGCCGCTGATGACGCAGATCACCGCGCTGCTCGGCCAGTTCGGCCAGGTGCTCTCCGCGATCCCGCTCGCCACCGTCCTGCACGCCTACGGCTGGACGACCGCGTTCCTGTCCGCCGCCGGGATCGGCGTCGTCGCCGCGGTCGCGGTGCTCGCCGTGTTCCGCGACCGCCCGCCCGGCAGCCCCGCGCCGGCCCCGGCGAGCAGCCCCCGGGAGGTCGTCGACGGCCTCAAGGGCGCCTGGGCGCACCCGGGCACCCGCCTCGGGCTCTGGTCGCACGCCGGCACCCAGTTCTCCGGCCTGGTGTTCGCGCTCCTGTGGGGCGTGCCCTACCTCGTCGCCGGGCAGGGGATGACCCCCACCGGTGCCTCGGTGATGCTGACCGTGCTCGTCCTCGCCGGCGCCGTCGTCGGCCCGGTGTTCGGCGAGTTCACCGCCCGCCACCCGCTGCGCCGCTCCTGGCTCGTGCTGTCGGTCATCGCCGCGACCGCGCTCGTGTGGACGGTCGTGCTGCTCGTCCCGCCGCCCGCGCCGCTGTGGCTGCTCGTCCTGCTCGTGGTGGTGCTCGCCGCGAACGGCCCCTGCTCCGCCGTCGGCTTCGACTACGCCCGCACCTCCAACCCCGCGCACCGGCGCGGCACCGCCGTCGGGATCGTCAACGTCGGCGGGTTCACCGCCTCGCTCACCACCACGCTGCTGGTCGGTCTCGTGCTCAGCATGTCCGGCGGCTACACCCCCGAGGCGTTCCGGCTGGCCTGGCTCGTGCAGTTCCCGATCTGGGCGCTGACCGCCGTCGCGGTCGTCCTCGCGCGGCGCAAGGCCCGCCGGGTGATGGCCGCCGAGGGCACCGTCGTCCCGCCCCTGCGGGAGGCCCTGCGCCGCAACCGGCGCTGGAGACAGAACCGGTAGCCGACGACGGGGGCGGGACCATCGCGGTCCCGCCCCCGTCTCACCCGGTGCGGTCTGCTCGTTCGGCGGGCCTCACTCGGTGCGGTCTGCTTGTTCGGCGGGCCTCACTCGGTGCGGTCTGCTCGTTCGGCGAGCCTCACTCGGCCAGCAGCCGGTACAGCGCCTTGCGGGCCTCGGTCAGCGCCTCGGTCGCCGACGCCACCTGCGCCTCGGAGCCGGCCTCGGCGACCTGCCGCGCGGCGGCGGCGAGCCGGCCGAGCTCGGTGACCAGGCCGGTCGCCGGGTCCGACCCGGCGGCCTCGGCGTCCTCGGCGAACGGCGCCCACACCGCGTCGAGCTCGGCGCGGTGCTCCTCGACGTGCCGGGTGCCCTCCTCGGTCAGGTGGACGACCCGTCGGCCCTCGGTCTGCTCGGACCGGACCAGGCCCTCGTCCTCCAGCTGGGACAGCATCGGGTACACCGAGCCGGGGCTCGGCTTCCACTGCCCGCCGGAGCGGCCGGTGATCTCCTGGATGATCTCGTAGCCGTGTCGCGGGCCGTCGGCGACGACCGCGAGCACCGCGGTGCGGACGTCGCCACGGGCACGCCTGCCGCGCCGGCCGCGGGGCCCACCGGGACCGAAGCCGCCGGGGCCGAAACCGCCTCCGGGACCGAAGCCGCCCGGACCGAACCCGCCCGGACCGAAGGGACCTCCGGGACCGAACGGTCCCCCCGGGCCGAACCCGCGGCCGGGGCCGAAGCCCCGCCCGCCGGGCCCGCGTCCCCGCCGGTGGGCGCGACCGCGGCGGTGGGCGCCCTCGTCGCGGGGGTCGTCGCGGGGGTCGTCACGGTCGTCGCCGTGGAAGTCGGGGGTGTCGGGCATGGCTGCCTCCTCCGGGCCGCAGGGGAACCCGGCGCCGCGGTGGCCCCGGGGGTGTCGGTGGGTGCGGGGCCCGAACGGGCTCCGGAACATGTCGCGCGTGGTCATGACGCGTGGTCCTCTCGTCGTGAGCCTCCCTCTTCGATCGGCTCGTGTGCCATCACGATATATCGCGACTGCTCCGCGTTGCAACGGCGATACTCTGAGAATGTCCTGAGGGTGCGCGGGGCGGCCCGTAGCGGGTTGACTGTCCCGGCGGGCCGGCGGGCGGTCCGCCGGATGTGAGGGGGAGCCGTGGGGCGTCACGACGCAGGGGTCGGCCCGGCCGGCGAGGCACCGGTGGACACGGCCGAGGAGGTCGACCTCAGCGAGGTCTCCGCGGCGCAGCTGCGGGACCGGCTCTCCGCGCGGTCCGACGGCCGTGACGACCAGGTCGTCGAGGCCGCGCGCGAGCTGCGGGCGAGCCTGGACCGGCTCGGAGCGGGCCTCGCGGCACGGCGCGCGGCGCTCGTCGGACGGGCGGGGGAGATGGCCCGGGCCGCGGTGCCCTACGTCGGCGGCGCCGTCGCGACCGGGGTCGGGGCGGTGCTGGTGGTGCGACGGGCCCGCCGTCCGCGCCGCTCCCGGTACGCCGGGGCGGTCTGACCCGGGCCGGTCGGGGTCAGCGGCTCCCGAGCTCGGCGCGCACCCGCATCAGGGCGAAGCCCAGCAGGTTCTGCCCGGGCCAGCGGTCCGGCGCGCCGAGGTCGGGGTCGTCGGCGGCCAGGCCGACGCCCCAGATCCGGTCGACGGGGGAGGCCTCGACGAGCACCGCGTCGCCGGTGCCCAGCAGGGCCGCGGTGAGCCGCTCGGCGGAGCGGAACTTGGCCCGGTTGCCCTCGACGACGACCTCGACCCGGCGCGCGGCCCACCTCTGCGAGTCGAATCCCCGGACCTCGCGCCCGGCCCGCTTGGCGGTGTCCGGGTCGTCGTCGGACAGGACGCGGGCGAGCGCGTCGTCGTCGCCGAAGGTGCGGGCCTTGGCCGCCATCATCCAGTGCTCGGCGGTGGCGTAGCGGACCCCGCCGACGACGAACGGCGACGGATGCCACTGGCTCAGCACGTGCACGTCGCCGGGCGCGGGCTCGGAGCCCCAGAACGGGACGAACCGCGGGCGCGCCTCCGCCGCGACGGCGGCTCGCAGGGATGCGACGTCGGTCGGGGCGTCCTCGCTCACACCTGACGATCCTAGGGCGTCGGCGGGGCCGCCGCGTCGGCCAGCACGGACAGCAGCTCGGCCGCACCCACCCGTCGCTCGGACGGCACCCGGCCCAGCAGGTCGGCGACCGCGGCGCGACGGTGGGCGTCGACCTCGCGGATCAGCTCCCGTCCGGCCGGGGTGAGCTCGACGAGCAGGTGCCGCCGGTCGTCCGGGTCGGGCCGGCGCTCGACCAGGCCGGCCCGACCGAGGTGGACGAGGACCCGGGTGGCGTTCGAGGTGTGGACGTCGAGCTCGCGCCCGACCGCGGTGACGTTGGTGCGCCCCGCCTCGGCGATGAGCATCAGGACCCGCAGCTGGGGCACGGTCACGGCGTCCCCGGCCGCCGCCACCGCACGCACGCTGATGCCGGTGAACGCGCGCGCGAGCGCGAGGCCCGCCTCCACCGTGGCGCCGTCCGGGTGATCCCGATCTCGGCCGTGTGCGTCGGTCATCCCCGTCCACCTCCCCCATCAGCGATCTTTACCCCGCACTGACGGTTGCGTCGATCAATCTTTGCCATTGCACAACTACTGCGTCAGCGCAACACTAGGGCTGTCGAAGGGAGAGTTCCATGAAGGTGTCGGACATCCTGCGGATCAAGGGCGACACGGTGCACACCGTGTTGTCGTGGAACACCATCGCCGAGGCCGCGACCCGGCTCGCCGGGCCGCCGGCGATCGGCGCCCTCGTCGTCTCCGACGACGGCCGCCGCGAACGCGTCGACGGCATCGTCTCCGAACGCGACATCGTGCGCCGGCTCGCCGCCGACGGCGCGGGCCTGCTCGACCTCACCGTCGCCGACGTCATGACCCGCCACGTCGTGACCTGCTCGCCGGAGGACTCGCTCGCCGAGGCCATGGGTCTGATGAACCGCTGGCGTCACCGCCACCTGCCCGTCGTCGACGGCGGACGGCTCGTCGGGATGATCAGCATCGGTGACGTCGTCAAGCAGCGGCTGGCCGAGATGAGCACCGAGGCCGGGGTGCTGCGCGACATCTACCTCGCCTCGCACTGACCCCGCCCCCGGTCGTCCCCGGTGTGACGTGACCGTTTCGCCGGGAACGACCGGGGTGCGCCGTGCGTTGGACCGGACATGACTGCAGCGAGTGCCACCGCAGGTCGCCGCGCCGGCCGTACGGCCGCGTTCGCGACGCTCTTCCGCGCCCTCACCCGTCGCGGCCGCCCCGGCGAGCCCGGACCCGTCGAACGGTTCCGGGCGCTGCCCGCCATGGCCGGCGACGCCTGGCGCGGCACCTACCCGCACCTCGGCGGGGGCCGGGTCGCGCTGTTCCTGCTGGCCCTGGCCTACCTGGTGTCGCCGATCGACCTGGTGCCCGAGGCGTTCCTGACCGTCTTCGGCCTCGGCGACGACGCGGTCGTCGCGATGTGGCTGGGCGGGGCGCTGCTGGTCGAGGCCGACCGCTACCTGGGGTGGCGGCGGACCGCACCGGTCGTCGTCGACGGTCAGGTGCAGGTCGACCGGACGTAGTCCCGGATCCGCTGCGACGCGGCCTGGTACTCCGGGTCCGCCCGGTCCTGCGCGATCCCCGGGTCGCGGGCGACGGCGAGGGTGTCCCCGCCGTTGGCCTCCAGCAGGACGAGCTGACGCTCGACGAGCTGGTCCACCCGCTCGAAGTCCGCGCGGATCTCCTGCGGTGCGAGCGAGGTGACCTGCTGGTTCGCCTGCCGCACGTTCGCGGTGACCTCGCCGACGTCGGAGATGGAGCGACCGATGCCCACCCCGCTGAACGGCTGGGTGGCGGTGCGGCTCGCCTCGACGGCGTCGCAGAAGGGGCTGGAGGGGCGGTTCTGGGTGGTGGTGACCGTGCGGGACGACGACCCCGGCTGGGTCGCCAGCGAGCTGCCGCAGCCCGCCACCAGGAGCAGGGCCAGCGCCGCCGGGACGAGCAGTCCTGGCCGCCGTACAGCCGTCATCCCCGATCCTCCGCTCACCGGCCGGGAAGGTGCCCGCACCGCGATGAGAAGTCTAGGGCGAGGGGTGTGAGGTGGATGTCGGCGGTGGGTCGGTCGCGTCCCGGGCCCCGGTCCTGGTCAGCCGCCACCGTCGCGTCGACACCGCCCGAAGGCCGAGCGCCTGCAACTCCGTCCGGAAGCTCCACGCGTGGGCCTTCCAGGTGGCGCTCTCGTGGCGTTCGGCGAAGTCGGTCCGCCGGACGCGGGTCGTCACAGCGCTGCGGAGACCGGGGGTGAACAGGCCGACGAAGGCATCGAGCACCGCGATGTCCCGGACGCCCGGCTCGATGGTCGCCTGCCGCCGGCGACGCGGGTCGGGTCAGCCGGCGAGGACCGTCCGCAGCACCGCGGGCCGGTCGGTGATGATGCGGTCCACCCCGGTGGCCGCGATCCGGCGCATGTCGTCGGGGTCGTCGACCGTGTAGACCCCGGTCTGCATCCCGCGCGCCCGGACCTCGGCGACCAGTGCGGCGTCGACGGACCGGAACGACGGGTTGATCTGGCTGACCCCGCGCGCGGCGGCGTCGTCGAGCTGCGCCGCGGTCGGGCGCCCGTCGAACAGCCATCCGGCCGGGACGTCCGGGGCGGCCTCGGCGAAGCTGCGCATCACGTCGTGGTCGAAGGACTGCACGACGACCCCGGGGCGCGGGCCGTCGAGCTCGTAGGCGACCTCCTTCTCCACGCCCGGGTAGCGCGCCGGGTCCTTCAGCTCGACCAGCAGGTCCGCGCGGCCGCGGAGCCGGTCGGCGAACTCCCCGAGGGTCGGGATGCGCTCGCCGGCGAAGGCCGGGGAGAACCACGACCCGGCGTCCAGACGACGCAGCTCGGCGAGGGTGAACGAGCCGACCGGTGCCTGGGCGCGGGTGGGGAAGACCCGTTCGACGTCGGTGGTGCGGGCGAGTGTCGCGTCGTGGACGAGGACGAGGTGGCCGTCGGCGGTGCGCTGGACGTCGACCTCGACCGCGTCGGCCCGCTGGACCACCGCCCCGTCGGCGGCGGCGAGGGTGTTCTCCGGGGCGTCGGCGGAGGCGCCGCGGTGCGCGACGACCTCCGGACCGGACCGGGGACGGTCGGTGTCGGCGAGGGCGAGCGTGGCCGTCGCGAGGAGGGCGGTGGGGACGAGGAGGGTGCCGAGCAGGCGTCGCACGAGGTGGGTCCTCAGGATCGGGGGCGCTGCCTGGGAACCATCGTGGCGTGGCCGGTCCGGCCCGTGTCGTGCGGGTGTCCGCCGGGGGACGAGCGGGTGAGGACCTGGTGGTCAGGGGCGGGTGGCGGCCGCCTCGAACGCGGGCAGGTAGCCGTCGCGGTAGCCCTGGGCCGTCGGGTGGTAGACCGCCGGTGCCGACGAGGGCGGGGGAGTGATCCACGGGTCGGCGGAGCAGATCCCGTGTCCGGCGAACGCGGCGCGGACGTCGACGAACCGCCCGCGGAAGCGCCCGGCCGCGTCGGCGAGGGCGGCGTCGAGGGTGTCGGCGGCGCGGTTGAGCGCCTCACGGCGGACGGCGTTCGGGACGCCCGGGACGTCGCAGTCGGCGCCCGGCTCGAACAGCCGCGGGTAGCCCAGCACCAGGATCGTCGCGCCGGGAGCCTGCAGCCGGACCCCGACGATGGTCGAGATCAACCCGCCGGGCGCGACCCAGCGGGCCGCGCGCTCCGCGCCCCGGACGGCGCGCAGGCAGGTCTCGTCGTCGCGGGCGGTGCTGCAGGCGGCCAGGACCGGCCCGAACCCGGTGTCGTTGCCGCCGACGGTGATCGTCACCAGGGTGGTGTCGGCGGAGACCGCGCGCACCTGCCGGGCGACCACCTCGCCGCTGGTGGCGCCGCTGCACGCGACGCTGACGAACGACGCCGGGTCGTGGCGGGCCGCCCACAGCGCCGGGTAGGACGCGGTGCTGCGCCGGCAGTCGCCGGTGGCCGGGTCCGGCCGGGCCCCGACGCCCGCGGCGTAGGAGTCACCGAGAGCGACGTAGCGGACGGGGGCGGCGGCCGGTGCCGGAGCGGCGAGGGCCGCCGGCGCCAGGACGATCAGCAACGCGCACGTCAGCAGGGGGACCACGAGGCGGCGCACCCGTCCAGACAACCCCTGCGGCACCGCGGCGGCAATCCGGGCACCGGGTGAGGGGGTGCACGCGCCGTCGAGGACGCGGTGCGCCGAACGGGTCCCGGCCCGGCCGCGTCCGCGGTGCGGACGTCGCGGAGCCGCCGCGCACACGTCATCACTGTGGGTGAGAGAGCGGGCCGCGACATTCCCTGGCGACGACCGCTCGGCCGCGGCGCACGGCGGACGAAAAGCCCAGCTCAGAGCGTTGTCCGAGGTGGACCGGCCGAACCGACGCCACGGTGAACGGCAGGTGGCCGGGGCGAGTGGAGGGCGTCGTCCGCTCACCGCCCGCAACGTCCCGTCGGTCTCGTGATCACCCGATCGGGTTCTTCCGTCCGTTGCGTCCGGCTAGCGTCCGTGTCAGATCACGGAACGGTCACGAACCGGACGCGGCTCCTCCCCCGGGGGCCGCCCGCTCCCCACGGGTTGTCCGCCGCTCCGGGATCCGGAAGGAAGGGTCGTGGCACGGCATCGCTCCCCCCGGAGCCGTCAGGCGAGCCTCGCGCTCCTGGCCCCGCAGTTCGCGGTGGCCGGGATCGGGGTCCCGGTCGGCTCGTTCCCCGCAGGTCCGCACGTCCGGCGCGCCCGAGACCCCCGGACCGAGGACGGCTCGCGCTTCCCGGCCTCGACCCGGATCGCCGCCGCCGTCGTCGCGGTGGGCGGTATCGCCGCCACCGCCCACGCGGGTGTCGGCTCCGGCGACCTGTCCGCGACCGTGACGTCCTGGTTCGACACGGCGGGATCGTCGTCCGTGTCGAACCAGGACGCCGCCCTCCCCGCCGCCGTGCCCGCACCGCGGGCCGCCGCGGACGACGCCGCCTCCCCGATCGCGGACCCGGCCACCATCGCGTCGCTGGCCGCCCCGGCCGCCGCCCCCTCGGCGGCCGCGCGCACCGTCGCCGCCGACACCGGCCGCGCCACGGCTGCCTCCGCGGTCCAGGCCGCCACCGCCTCGGTCGACGAGGTCCGCAGGGCCGCCGAGCAGCGCGCCCGGGCGGTCGCGGCCGCCCGCGCCGCGGGTGTCACCGGCGCGCTGCAGTCCGCCTCCGCGGGCGGCGCGGTGTCGATCGTGACCGGCCGGGTGACCTCGGGCTTCGGTTCCCGCTGGGGCACCCGGCACATGGGGCTCGACATCGCCGCCCCGATCGGCACCCCGATCCACGTGCCGATCGCTGGCACCGTGATCAGCTCCGGCCCCGCCAGCGGGTTCGGGATGTGGGTCCGGGTCCGGCACGCCGACGGCACGGTCACCGTCTACGGCCACATCAACCGCTCGCTGGTCTCGGTCGGCCAGAAGGTGGCGGCCGGCCAGCAGATCGCCGAGGTCGGCAACCGCGGCCAGTCCACCGGCCCGCACCTGCACATCGAGGTCGTCGACCCGAGCGGCACCAAGGTCAACCCGAAGCCGTGGCTCGACGCGAACGGGTTCCGCTACACCTGAGTCACGAGTTCTGCACCGACTCCACCGCGCGGATCTTGTTCGTCGCGTCCAGTGCGGCGACCTTGTAGGCCTCCGACAGCGTCGGGTAGTTCAGGACGGTGTCGACGAGGTAGTCCACCGTCCCGCCGCAGCCCATGATGGCCTGCCCGATGTGCACGAGGTCGGTGGCGTTCGTGCCGAACACGTGCACCCCGAGCAGCCGGTGGTCCTCGGGCGACACCAGCAGCTTGAGCATGCCGTAGGAGTCGCCGACGATCGCGCCGCGCGCGAGCTCGCGGTAGCGCGACAGCCCGGTCTCGTACGGGATCGACGCCGCGGTCAGCTCGGCCTCGGTCCGCCCGCAGAACGAGATCTCCGGGATCGTGTAGATGCCGATCGGCTGCAGTTCGTGCAGCTCGCGGACGGGCTCGTCGAACAGGTGGCAGGCGGCGAGCCGCCCCTGGTCCATGCTCGTCGAGGCCAGCGCCGGGAACCCGATCACGTCGCCGACCGCCGCGATGTGCTCGACGGAGGTCCGGTACTGCTTGTCGACCGCGATGCGCCCCCGGTCGTCGGCCCGGACACCGGCCGCGTCCAGGCCGAGCTCCTCGGTCATGCCCTGC
The DNA here is from genome assembly GCF_040105315.1 of Pseudonocardia tropica. Taxonomy (NCBI): domain Bacteria; kingdom Bacillati; phylum Actinomycetota; class Actinomycetes; order Pseudonocardiales; family Pseudonocardiaceae; genus Pseudonocardia; species Pseudonocardia tropica. Next base: position 105,544 of record NZ_JBEDNP010000004.1, on the reverse strand, counting down.
CGGCCCGCCGAGTACATGACCATGTCGGCCGGGATCTTCTTGCCGCTGGCCAGGCTGGTCACCGTGCCGCGGCCGTTCACCTCGACCGAGGACACCTCCTCGCCGAAGCGGAACGTGACCGCCGAGTCCCGCAGGTGGAACTTCAGCGACTCCACGACCTCCGGGTCGCAGAAGCCGAGCATCGAGTCACGCTTCTCCACCACGGTCACCCGGGTCCCGAGCGCGGCGAACATCGAGGCGTACTCGATGCCGATGACCCCCGCACCGACGACGACCATCGAGCCCGGCACCCGGCCCAGCTGCAGCACCTGGTCGGAGTCGACGACCCGCTCGCCGTCGAACGCGACGGTGTCCGGCCGGGCCGGTCGGGTCCCGGTCGCGACGACGAAGTGCGAGGCGGTGACCTGGTTGTGGTCACCCCGCCCCGTCCCCTCGACGACGACGGTGTGCGGGTCGGTGAAGCGTGCCGTCCCGGTCAGGATGTCGACGTGGTTGCGCAGCAGCTGGCTGCGTACGATCTCGGTCTCGCGGCCGATCACGTGCCGGGTGCGGGCCAGCAGGTCGTCGATGGTGATCTCGGACTTGACCCGGTAGCTGGCGCCGTACATCTCGCGCTGGCTGAACCCGGACAGGTACAGCACCGCCTCGCGCAGCGTCTTCGACGGGATGGTGCCGGTGTTGACGCAGACCCCGCCCATCATGTGGCCGCGGTCGGCGATCGCCACCCGCTTCCCGAGCTTCGCCGCGGCGATCGCGGCCTTCTGCCCACCGGGACCGGAGCCGATCACCAGCAGGTCGTAGTCGTGGGCGGGTGACTCGTCGGCACTCACCCCGCACAGCGTGGTGGTCACCGCGCCACGCGGCAACCACACCGGTGTGAACAGCGTGTCACGCGCGGTAGGAGCGTCGCCGTTCGTCGGCGAGGAAGTGCGCGGTCTCCCGGGTCGCGGTGTAGAGCGAGCGGTAGTGCGGGTGGAAGCGGTCGTAGACCTCGCGGGCCGCCGGGTCCGGCTCGATCGTGCGGGCGACCGGGTTCCAGTCGCGCAGCCGCGCCTCGGCCCCGGTCGCGACGGCGGCCAGCCACGCGTCGCCGAGCGCGGCGCCGACGGTCTGCTCCGGCACGTCCTGCGGGACCCCGGTCACGTCGGTGACGATCCGGGTCCACAGCCCGCCCTGCACCCCGCCGCCGACGGCGACCAGGCGCTTCGTGCCGCCGCCCGCGGACCGCATGACCTCCAGGTTGTGCCGCACGCCGTGCGCGATGCCCTCCAACGCGGCCCGGTAGACCTCGCCGCGGGTGTGCCCGGTGGTCAGCCCGGCGAGCACACCGCGGGCGTCCGGGTCGAACAGCGGGGTCCGCTCCCCGGCGAAGTAGGGGAGCAGCAGCAGCCCACCGCTGCCCGGCGGTACCTCCGCGGCCTCGGCGACGAGCTCGGTGAAGCCCTCCCCGGTGAGGTCGCGCAGCCAGTTCGTGATCGCCCCGGAGGTCGCCATCCCCGCGGCCAGGGTGAACGACCCCGGTACGACGCCGCGGGTCGTCCACATCGCCGGGTGCGGATGCGGGCGGTCGACGACCTCGATGAGGAACATCGTCGTCCCGTACATGACCATGACCTCCCCGGCGCCGGTGACGCCGGCGCTGGTGGCCTCGGCCCAGGCGTCGACGGTGCCTGCGGTGACCGGCAGCCCCTGCGGCAGCCCGGTCGCGGCGGCCGCCGCCGCGCTCACCCGCCCGGCGACCTCGGTCGGCCACAGCAGCCGGGGCAGCGTGACGCCCGGGGCGGTGCGCTCGGCCCAGTCGGGCGCCCACTCCGCGGCGGTCAGGTCGTACATCGGGTCGCACTGGCTGGCCGAGTGGTGGTCGAGCACGTACTCGCCGGTGAGCCGGTGCACCAGGTACGACGAGCACATCAGGAACATCTCGGTGCGGGCGAACACCTCCGGCTCGTGCCGGGCCAGCCACCGCCACTTCGGCCCCACCGCCTGCGACGACAGCGGTGTCCCGGCCCGGGCCAGGATCGCGTCCTCGCCCAGCTCCGCGTTCAGCTCGTCGATCTCGGTGCCGGCGCGGGTGTCGACGCCGTAGAGGATCGCCGGGCGCAGCGGGCGGCCGTCGCCGTCGGCGGGGAGCAGGGTCGGCCCGATCCCCGACACCCCCAGCCCGGCGAGCTCGGCGCCGTCGTCGAGGGCGGGCAGCAGCTCCCGCACGACCGCGACGAAGTCGCCCCACCAGACGGCCTCGGCGTCGTGCTCCACGTGGCCGGGCAGCGGCTGTGCGGTCTCGTGCGCCCGGTCGGCCCGGGCCAGCACCCGGCCGCCGGCGTCGACGAGGACGCCCTTCGAACCCGACGTGCCGATGTCGACGCCCAGATACACGCGCATGGGACGTTCCTACCGTCCCCCGCCCGTGGTGCACACAGAACGGGCACAGAACATTCGTGCAGGTCGACGCGCGCGGTGGGCCGGGGCGCCGCAGACTTCTCCGGTGCAGCTGCCCACACCCGACCCGGACACCGCGACCGACTGGGTCCGCGAGCACCTCGGTGACCTCTGCCGCGACGAGCCCGTCGCCTCCGGTGCGTTCCGTGGCGGGCAGACCGCGGCCGACGCCGCCGTCGCGGCCCTGGACCTGACCGGCTACGCGAAGCGGCGCAACGAGGTGCTGCCGGTGTCGCGGCGCGGTGCGACGGCGCTGTCGCCGTGGATCCGGCACGGGCTGGTCGACCTGCCGGCCGCCTGGGACGCCGCCGCCGACGCCCCGCCGCGCGACCGCGCCAAGTTCCGCGACGAGCTGTGCTGGCAGGAGTACGCCCGCCACCTCTACGCCCGGCTGGGCACCCGCACCCGCTCCGCGCTGCGTGCGGCCCCCGCCCGCGCCGAACAGGGGTGGGACGAGCCGTGGCCCGCCGAGATGGCCTGCGTCGACGCCTGCCTCACCGAGCTGCACACCGACGGCTGGCTGGTGAACCAGACCCGCATGTGGCTGTCCTCGCAGTGGACCGTGCGGGCCGGGCACGAGTGGGCTGGCGGGGAGAGCGAGTTCTTCGCGCACCTGCTCGACGGTTCCCGTGCGGCGAACCGGCTCGGCTGGCAGTGGACCGTCGGCGCCGGCACCGGGAAGCCCTACGGGTTCTCCCGCTGGCAGGTCCGCAAGCGCGCCCCGCAGCTGTGCGGGACCTGCGCGCTGTCCGACGCCTGCCCGATCGAGCACCGGCCCGCCGACCCGCCGTCGCGCCCGGCCCCCGAGCCCGACCCGCGGCTGCGCTCGGACCCCGACCCGGGGACGACCGGGGGACCGGCCGCCCCGGTGGCCACCGGACCCGAGCCGCAGGCGGTGTGGCTGACGGCGGAGTCGCTCGGCGACGCCGACCCCGCCCTCGACGCCCACCCGGACCTGCCCGCGGTGTTCGTGTTCGACGAGCCGCTGCTGCGCCGGCTGCGGCTGTCCGGCAAGCGGCTGGTCTTCCTCGCGCAGACCCTCGCCGACCTGGGTGAACGCCGTGCCGTGCTGGTGCACCGCGGCACCGTCGCCGACGAGCTCGACGGCACGCCCGTCGCGGTCACCCACGCCCCGGTCCCCGGGTTCACCACCCGCTCCGCCGCCGTCCGCCCGGTCGTGGTGCACCCCTGGCCGTGGCTGTACCGCCCGCACGGCGGGCCGGTCACCTCGTTCACCGCCTGGCGCAGACGGCTGCCCCGGCGCGGAGGGAAACCATCCACGACACCCCCTCAGCAAGGGGCGTGAGGCGGGACCGTCCACAGCCGGTCGGGTGACGGCGTTCCGCACGTCCCGGCCCGCGACGACCGTGGCGGCATGACCGCCTGCCACCGGCCCGACCCCGCCTCCGGCCCCGACCCCGATCCGTCGTCGGGCCCGGGGGACCCACCCGCCACCGGGTGGCCCCCCGACACCGCGTCCGGTCCCGGTCTGCGGCTCGACCGGCCCGCCGAGCTCGTCGCCGCCGTCCCGGTGCTGCTCGGCTTCCACCCCCGGGACTCCCTGGTGCTCGTCTCGGTCACCGGGCCGCACCTCGACGACCGGCTCGGGCTCACCGTGCGGGTCGACCTGCCGCGCTCGTCGGCGTCGGCCCGCCGGGTGTGCCGGGAGGCGGTCGGGGTGCTCACCGGGGAACGGCCCGCCCGGGCACTGGCGCTCGTCGTGCGCGACCCGGGCCCCGCCGGGCCGGGTCCGCGCCGGAGCCGCCGGGACGTGGGGGCCGCCGCGCGGCGGGAGCTGCTCGACGCCGGGATCGAGCCGATCGCGGCACTCTGGGCGACCGGTACCCGGGCGGGGGACCGGTGGGGCTGCTTCGACCTGCCCTGCACCTGCGGCGGGCTGCTGCCCGACGCCGCGTCGACCACGCTCGGGGTCGCGGCCGCGGTCCGCGACGGCCGGGCCGTCCTGCCCGACCGCGCCGCGGTGCTCGCCCCGCTGGACTCCGACGCCGGCACCCGCCGCCGCCGGGCCCGGCTGCGCGACACCGGCGCCGCACCGGCCCGGGTCGGAGCCGCGACCGGCACCGCCCTGCTCGACGCCTGCCTGGACGAGGCCGCGGCGAGCCGGCTCGTCGTCGACGACCGGCTCGCGCTGGCCCTGTGCGGCGCCCTCGACGTCGGCGACGTCCGCGACGAGGCGCTGCGCCGCTGCCTGGGCCGCCGCGCGGCGGACGCCGAGCAGCTGTGGGCGGTGCTGGTGGCGGCCCTGCCGTCACCGCAGCGGGCACACCCGCTGGCCCTGCTCGCGGTGTGCGCCCTGCTGCGCGGCGACGGCGCGCTCGCGACCGGGGCGGTGCAGCGGGCGCTGGCCGAGCGGCCCGACCACGTCCTCGCCGGGGTGGTGGCGGCGAGCCTGCACGGCACCCGCGACCCGCGCTCACCCGCCGCGCGGTGGGCGGGCCCTGGCGGGCTGCGGCGGCTGCTCACCGCGATGCTCGACCCGCACGCGCCCGACGGCCCGGCCGTCCGGTGAGCCCGCCGGTCGAGGGGGCGGGCCGTCGCTCAGCCGGTGGACACGTCGGGGGGTCGGCCGCGAGCGGCGCGAACGCCGCCGCCTCGGGGAGGAGCCGACCTGCCGGTGGCGTTCCGTGTCGGCGGCCCCGGGGCGGCGGTGCAGCTGACGAGGACCGCACCGAGGAGTGCGTCGGCGGCCCGGTGAGCGCGTGGTGGCGGTCCGGGTCACCGGGACCGGGCGAACTCCCAGGCGTCGCCGACGATCTCGGTGATCGCGGTCCGCGACGGCTTCCAGCCCAGTTGCTGCGCGGCCTGCTCGCTCGAGGCCACCAGCACCGCGGGGTCACCGGCCCGGCGCGGGGCGACGACGGCCGGGATCGGGTGCCCGGTCACCGCGCGGCAGGCCTCGACCACCTCGAGCACGGAGAACCCGTGACCGCTGCCGAGGTTGTAGATGTCGTGGCGCCCCGCGACGGCGTGGGTCAGCGCGAGCAGGTGGGCCTCGGCGAGGTCGTCGACGTGGATGTAGTCGCGCACGCAGGAGCCGTCGGGGGTGGGCCAGTCGTCGCCGTAGACCGAGATCGACTCGCGGGTGCCGGCGGCGACCTGCAGGACCAGCGGGATCAGGTGGGTCTCGACCGCGTGCCGCTCCCCGAGCGGGGTGTCACCGGACAGGTGCGCCCCGGCCACGTTGAAGTACCGCAGGCTCGTCGCGGCCAGGCCGTGCGCCGTCGCGTAGGAGGTGATCATGTGGTCGATCGCGAGCTTGCTCGCCCCGTAGGGGTTCGTCGGCCGGGTCGGCGCGGTCTCCGGGATCGGGACCTGCTCCGGCTCGCCGTAGGTGGCGGCGGTGGAGGAGAACACCAGCCGCGGGACCGCGTGCTCCCGGACCGCCTCGAGCAGCCGGAACGAGGCCACGACGTTGCCGTCCCAGTACTTCTCGGGCTTCTCGACGGACTCCCCGACCAGCGAGCGGGCGGCGTAGTGCAGCACGCCGTCGAACCCGCCGCGGGCCAGGACCTGCCCGGCGCGGGCACCGAGTTCACCCTCGACGAACTCCGCCCCCGCGGGCACGGCGTCGCGGTGGCCGGTGGACAGGTCGTCGAGCACGACGACCTCGTGGCCGGCCTCGAGCAGGTGTGCGGCGCACACGCTGCCCACGTAGCCCGCGCCGCCGGTGACGAGCAGCTTCACGTGTCCGGATCCTCCAGGTCAGACGGCGCGGACGAGCACGGCGTGCGCGACCGGCGGGGCGACGGTCGACTTCTCGTCGTCCGAGCTCACCGGCACGGGGTCGCCGAAGCGGGAGATCGGGCCGACGTCGACCGCGTTGCCGGGCACGATCCCCGCGAGCTTCAGCTCGCCCATGAGATCGGAGTCCAGCTGCACGTGCTCGGCGATCCGCCGGATCTCGACGCGACCGCCACCGCGGCGGGCCAGCTCGTCGAGCCGCTGCAGGCCGACCTCGAGCGTGGGCGGCACCGACGACGACGTCGACGCGTCGTCCCCGCGCTCCAGCTCCTCCAGACCCGGGATCGGGTTGCCGTAGGGCGAGACGGTCGGCTTGTCGAGCAGGCGGAGCAGCTTGCGCTCGACGTCCTCGCTCATCACGTGCTCCCAGCGGCACGCCTCGGCGTGGACGAGCTCCCACTCGAGCCCGATCACGTCGATCAGCAGCCGCTCGGCGAGGCGGTGCTTGCGCATGACGGCGACGGCGCGACCGCGGCCCTCGTCGGTCAGCTCGAGGTGGCGGTCCCCGGCCACGACGACGAGTCCGTCGCGTTCCATGCGGGCCACCGTCTGGCTGACGGTCGGACCGCTCTGCCCGAGGCGTTCGGCGATCCGCGCGCGCAGCGGGACGACGCCTTCCTCCTCGAGTTCGTAGATGGTGCGGAGGTACATCTCCGTGGTGTCGATGAGGTCGTTCACGTGGGGCCCCTTCGTTCGACGGCCAGTCTACCCAGCGCGGCTCCCGCGCACGGCGAGCCCGTCCGGGGCAGGATGGGCCGCGTGTCCGGATCCATGATCCCCCCTTCGGAGCTCGCCGGCCTGCTAAGGCACGCCGCGGCCGTCGGCACCGTCGCTCCGGTGGTGCTCGACGTCCGCTGGCGTCTGGTCGGCCCGCCCGGCCGCGCGGACCACGGGTCCCACCGGATCCCCGGCGCGGTGTTCGTCGACCTCGACACCGAGCTGTCCGCGGGTCCCGCGCGCCCCGGCCCCGGCGGGCGCCACCCGCTGCCGGAACCCGCTGCGCTGCAGGAGGTCCTGCGCCGGGCCGGGGTCCGTGACGACGCCGGCGACCAGCTCGTCGTCGCCTACGACGACCTCGACGGCTCGGTCGCCGCGCGCGCCTGGTGGCTGCTGCGCTGGGCCGGCGTCGCGCCCGGCCGCGTCCGGGTGCTCGACGGCGGATTCGCCGGCTGGCAGGCCGCGCGGCTGCCGGTGGCCGGCACCGGCCCGGGTGCCGGGGCGCCGGAACCGGAGCCCCTGCCGCCCGGCGATCTGGTGGTCCGGCCGGGCGGGATGCCCGTCGTCGACGCCGACGGGGCCGCCGCACTGGCCCGCGACGGCGTGCTCCTCGACGCCCGCGCCGCCGCCCGCTTCCGCGGCGAGACCGAGCCGGTCGACCCGCGCGCCGGGCACGTCCCCGGTGCCCGCAGCGCCCCGGCCGCGGCCAACACCGGCCCGGACGGCCGCTGGCACCCCGCCGGCACGCTGGCCGAGCGCTTCCGCGCCGCCGGCGTCGCACCCGGTGTCGCGACCGGCGCCTACTGCGGGTCCGGCGTCAACGCCTGCGCCCTGGTGCTCGCGCTGGAGGAGTCGGGCCTCACCACGCCGGACGCCCCGGCCGCGCTGTACCCCGGTTCGTGGTCGGAGTGGAGCGCCGACCCGGACCGCCCGGCGGAGACCGGGGACCGGCCGTGGGCCGCGCGGGAGTGACCGCACCCGCCGGCCTGGCATACGGTTCCGGCCCATGAGCGCTCGCACGTCGGTGGTGTGGACTCCGGAGTTCCTGACCTACCAGCTGTCCGACGACCACCCCCTCAACCCGGTGCGGCTGGAGCTGACGATGGAGCTCTCCCGCGGGCTGGGGGTCCTCGACGGCGTCGACCCGGTCGTCCCGGAGCCGGCGGGCGAGATGGACCTGACCCGGGTGCACACCCCCGGATTCCAGACGGCGGTCAAGTCCGCCCCCGAGGCGCCGTTCGGCGTCGGCCACGGGCTGGGCACCGCCGACAACCCGATCTTCTTCGGCATGCACGAGGCGTCCGCGCTGATCGCGGGCGGCTCGATCGCCGCCGCCCGGGAGATCGCCGAGGGCCGCGCGGACCGCGCGGTGAACATGGCGGGCGGGCTGCACCACGCGATGCGCGACCGCGCCGCGGGCTTCTGCGTCTACAACGACTGCTCGGTCGCGATCGCCTGGCTGCTGGAGCAGGGCTACGAGCGCATCGCCTACGTCGACGTCGACGTCCACCACGGCGACGGCGTGCAGGAGTGCTTCTACGACGACCCCCGGGTGCTGACGATCTCGCTGCACCAGCACCCGCTGACCCTGTGGCCGGGCACCGGCTGGGCGGGGGAGACCGGCCGCGGTGCCGGCGAGGGCTACGCCGTCAACGTCTCGCTGCCCCCCGGCACCGGCGACGCGGGCTGGCTGCGGGCCTTCCACGGCGTCGTGCCGTCGCTGCTGGAGTCCTTCCGCCCGCAGGTGCTGGTCACCGAGTGCGGCGCGGACACCCACGCCGAGGACCCCCTGGCGAACCTGGAGCTGTCCGTCGACGGTCACCGCGCCGTCTACCACGCGTTGCGCGAGATGGCCGAGACCACCGCGGGCGGCAAGTGGTTGGTCCTCGGCGGCGGCGGGTACGCGCTCTACCGGGTGGTCCCCCGATCCTGGACGCACCTGCTGGCGGTGGCCCTGGACCGCGACGTGGCACCGGACACGAGCATTCCCGCGGACTGGGTCGCGCTCGCCGCGACCCGGACCCGCTCGCCGCTGCCGGTATCGATGTCCGACGGGGCCGACCCGGCCTTCGAGCGGTGGGGCGGCTCGTTCGTCGAGCGCGTCGACTCCGCGATCCTGGAGACCCGGCGTGCGGTGTTCCCGCTGCACGGCCTCGACCCCGACGACCCGCGGGACTGAGAACGACCATGACCGAGAAGACCGACGAGACCCCGGCCGGCGCTGCCGGGCACCCCTACCCGCGGCACTGGGAGGCCGACGTCGTCGCCTCCGACGGCGGGATCGTGCACCTGCGCCCGATCCTGCCCGGCGACGCCGACGCGCTGCTCGCCTTCCACGCCAAGCTGTCCGACCGCACCCGCTACCTGCGCTACTTCGGCCCGTACCCGCGGATCTCGGCGCGGGACCTGGAGCGGTTCACCGTCGTCGACCACCGGACCCGGGTCGCGTTCCTGGCGCTGCTCGGCGACGAGATCATCGCGGTCGGCCGCTACGAGGGGCTGATCCCCGGCGGCGGCGCGGCCGCCCAGGAGGGGGCGGGCACCGACAAGCCGGTCACCTCCGCGGAGGTCGCGTTCGTCGTCCGCGACGACCACCAGTCCCGCGGCCTCGGCTCGATCCTGCTCGAGCACCTCGCCGCCGCGGCCCGGGAGAACGGGCTGTCCCGGTTCGAGGCCGAGGTGCTGGTGGAGAACCACGCCATGGTGCGGGTGTTCCGCGAGGCCGGCTACGGCGTCACGCGGGCCTTCGCCGAGGGCGTCCTGCACCTCGAGTTCGACATCGACCCCACCGAGAAGTCGATCGCGGTCCGCTACGCGCGCGAGCAGGCCGCCGAGGCCCGCAGCGTCGCGAACCTGCTGCACCCGACCTCGGTGGCGGTGATCGGCGCGTCGGCGGACGAGACCAAGATCGGCCACGCCGTCCTGCTGAACCTGCTGCGCGCCGGGTTCACCGGCCCGGTCTACCCGGTCAACCCCGACGCCCGCTCGGTGCGGGGCGTGCGCGCCTACCCGTCGGTGATCGACATCCCGGACGAGGTGGACCTCGCGGTCGTCGCCGTCCCGGCTGCGAACATCGACGAGGTCATGGACTCCTGCCTGGCCAAGGGCGTGAAGGTGCTGGTCGTGATCAGCTCCGGCTTCGCCGACGCCGGCGACGACGGCGGGACCGTCGCCGAGCGCAGGCTGGTCGCCGAGGCGCGGGCGCACGGGATGCGGGTGGTCGGGCCGAACGCACTCGGCGTCGCCAACCCCGACCCGTCGGTGCGCCTCAACGCCACCCTGGCCCCGCGGATGCCCGGGCACGGGCGCACCGGGTTCTTCTGCCAGTCCGGCGCGCTCGGCAGCGCCATCCTCGCCAACGCCCGCACCCGCGGGGTGGGCCTGTCGTCGTTCGTGTCGGCGGGCAACCGCGCCGACGTGTCCGGCAACGACCTGATGCAGTACTGGCAGACCGACCCGAGCACCGAGCAGGTCCTGCTCTACCTCGAGACCTTCGGCAACCCGCGCAAGTTCGCCCGGGTCGCCCGCAGACTGGCCCGTACCAAGCCGGTGATCGCGGTGAAGTCCGGCCGGCACACCGGGCCGCTGCCGTCGCTGGCCTCGGTCGCGGCGCCGATCGACGAGTCCAGCGTGCAGGCGCTGTTCGAGCAGTCCGGCGTCATCCGCGTGCAGACCCTGCCGCAGATGTTCGACACCGCCCTGCTCATCGCCCACCAGCCGCTGCCGAAGGGCCGCCGGGTCGCGGTCGTCGGCAACTCCACCGCGGTCAACCTGCTGGTCCTCGACGGACTGCTCGACGAGGGACTGGAGCTGGCCGGGGACCCGGTCGACGTCGGCAGCCAGGCCTCCCCGGAGGCGTTCGCCGGCGCGGTCCGCGCGACCCTGGACGGCGACGCCCGCCCGGACGCGCTCATCGCGGTGTTCGTCCCGCCGGTCGCGGTGGCGGGCCGGGACCACGCGCACGCCCTGCGCGACGCCGCGAGCGGTGCCGGGGTCCCGGTCATCGCGGTGTTCCTCGCCGCCGAGGGCATCCCGGCGGAGCTGTCGGTCCCCGGCGCCGACGGCACCCCCGGCCGCGGGTCGGTGCCGAGCTTCGCCAGCCCCGAGCGGGCGACGTCGGCGCTGGGCCGGGTCAGCCGCTACGCCCAGTGGCGCGACACCCCCGTCGGGGAGTTCGTCGTACCCGAGGGCATCGACGCCGCCCGCGCGCGCGAGCTCATCGCCTCGTTCGGGCCGGACACCCGGCACCCCCTCACCGACGACGAGGCCGTCGACCTGCTCGCCTGCTACGGCCTGGACGTCATCACCTTCGGCCGGGTGAAGGGCGCCGACGACGCCGTCGCCGTAGCCGGGCAGGTCGGCTACCCGGTCGTGATCAAGGCGACCGAGGACCAGTGGCGTCACCGCGGCGACTTCGTCGGGGTGCGCCTGGACCTGGTCTCGGAGGACGCCCTGCGCGTCGCGCACGCGGAGCTGTCGCAGCTCACCGGGTCCGACGAGGTCTACGTGCAGCGGATGGCCCCGAAGGGCACGTCGTGCACGGTGGAGGTCGTCGACGACCCGTCGTTCGGGTCGCTCGTCGCCTTCGGGCTGTCCGGGATGGCGACCGAGCTGCTCGACGACCGCGCCTACCGGGTCCTGCCGGTCTCGACCGCGGACGCGGCACGGCTGGTGCGGGCCCCGCGGGCGGCGCCGCTGCTCACCGGCTACCGCGGCACGGACCCGGTCGACCTCGCCGCGCTGGAGGACGTCGTGCTGCGGATCGGACGGCTCGTCGAGGACCTGCCGCAGGTCCGCTCGCTCGCCCTCGACCCGGTGCTGGCCTCGCCGCAGGGCGCGTTCGTGACCGGGGCCCGGGTGACGATCGGCCCGGTGCCCGACCGCCGCGACGCGGGCCCCCGCCGCCTGCGCTGACCCGCCGCGCATCCGTGCGCGGGCGCGCCGCGGCGCCCCGTGGCCGCGCGTGGCACCCCGTGCAGGGGGGGTGCCACGCGACGTACCGGGCTGCCACGGGGCGGGGCGGGCCTCAGGTGCGGAAGGTGACCTGCAGGGTCGGGGCGCTCGTGTCGGCGAAGAAGTCGTTGCCCTTGTCGTCCATCACGACGAACGCCGGGAAGTCCTCAACCTCGATCTTCCAGACCGCCTCCATGCCGAGCTCGGGGTACTCGAGCACGTCGACCTTGCGGATGCAGTCCTGCGCCAGGCGGGCGGCCGGGCCGCCGATGGACCCCAGGTAGAAGCCGCCGTTCGCGGCGCAGGAGTCCACGACCTGCTTCGACCGGTTCCCCTTCGCCAGCATCACCAGGGACCCGCCGGCCTCCTGGAACTGCTGGACGTAGGAGTCCATCCGGCCGGCCGTCGTCGGACCGAACGAGCCCGAGGCGTAGCCCTCGGGGGTCTTGGCCGGTCCGGCGTAGTAGACGGCGTGGTCCTTGAGGTACTGCGGCATCGACTCGCCGGCGTCGAGCCGCTCGGCGATCTTGGCGTGCGCGATGTCGCGGGCGACGACCAGCGGCCCGGTCAGCGACAGCCGGGTCTTCACCGGCAGCTGCGACAGCTGCGCGCGGATCTCGTCCATCGGCCGGTTCAGGTCGACCCGCACGACCTCGTCGGACAGGTCGGCGTCGGTCGCCTCGGGCAGGTACCGGGCCGGGTCGCGCTCCAGCTGCTCCAGGTAGACCCCCGACGGGGTGATCTTCGCCTTGGCCTGGCGGTCCGCCGAGCAGGACACCGCGACGCCGACCGGCAGCGAGGCGCCGTGCCGGGGCAGCCGGATGACGCGCACGTCGTGGCAGAAGTACTTGCCACCGAACTGGGCGCCGATCCCGAAGTTGCGGGTCAGCTCCAGGACCTGCTGCTCCAGGTCGGTGTCGCGGATGGCGTGCCCGAGCGGCGAGCCCTCGGTCGGCAGGTTGTCCAGGTAGCGGGCCGAGGCCAGCTTGGCGACCTTCAGGTTGAACTCCGCCGACATGCCGCCGACGACGATCGCCAGGTGGTACGGCGGGCAGGCCGCGGTACCGAGGCTGCGCAGCTTCTCGTCCAGGAACGCCGCGAGCCGCTTCGGGTTCAGCAGCGCCTTCGTCTCCTGGTAGAGGAAGGTCTTGTTGGCCGAGCCGCCGCCCTTGGCCATGACCAGGAACTCGTAGTACGGGTCCCGGCCCGGCTTGGCGTACAGCTCGACCTGCGCGGGCAGGTTGGTGCCGGTGTTCTTCTCGTCCCAGAAGCTGATCGGCGCCATCTGGCTGTAGCGCAGGTTCAGCTCCTGGTAGGCCTCGAAGACCCCGCGCGACACCGCGGCCTCGTCGTCGCCGCCGGTCAGCACGGTCTCGGTCTTCTTGCCGACGACGATCGCGGTGCCGGTGTCCTGGCACATCGGCAGCACCCCGCCCGCGGACACGCAGGCGTTGCGCAGCAGGTCGGTGGCGACGAACCGGTCGTTGCCGGAGGCCTCGGGGTCGTCGATGATGGCGCGCAGCTGCTTCAGGTGCGAGGGCCGCAGCAGGTGCTGGATGTCGGTGACGGCCGCACGGACCAGTCCGGTGATCGTCTCGGGCGGGACCTCGAGGAAGGTGCGGCCCGCGGCCTCGGTCACGGTTCCCGCGGGCAGGTCGAGCTCGCGGTACTCGGTGTCGTCCGGGCCGAGCGGGAGCACGTCGGTGTGGTGGAACTCGGGCATGGCGGGGACGCTACCGGCCGTTGCCGGGCAGGCACCGCAGGTGGAGACGCAGGCGACGTGTGACCGGCGCTAAGCGGACGAGCCTCCGGTTACTGCTGTAGTGTGGGCCACATGCCTGGCTCGATCCTGGGAACCTCCGTCCGCCGCGTCGAGGACGCCGACCTGATCACCGGTGCGAGCACCTTCGTCGGCAACCTGGTCCACGGTGCCGACGCACCGGCGGGCCTGGCCCACGTGGCGTTCGTCCGCTCGCCGGTGGCGCACGCGCTGCTCACCGGTATCGACACCACCGAGGCCGCGGCCGCGCCCGGCGTCCTCGCCGTGTACACCGCGGCCGACCTCGACCTGCCCGCCCACCACGGCCTGATGGTCCTCAACCCGGCGCTGCCGCGCCCGCCGCTGGCGACCGACCGGGTGCGGTTCGTCGGCGAGGCGGTGGCGCTGGTCGTCGCCGAGAGCCGCGCCGCCGCCGTCGACGCCACCGAGCTCGTCGAGGTCGACTACGACCCGCTGCCCGCGGTCACCGACATCGAGGCCGCGCTCGCCGACGACGCCCCGCTGCAGTTCCCCGACCAGGGCAGCAACCTGGCCGCGGGCGAGCGGGGGACCGGCGACCCGCTCGACGGCGCCGAGGTCGTCGTCCGCGCGCGGATGGTGAACCAGCGCGTCGCCGCCGTCCCGATGGAGGGCAACGCGATCGTCGCCGACCCCACCACCACCGACTTCCCGCTCACCGTGCACGTCTCCACCCAGATGCCGCACGGCTTCCGCACCCAGCTCGCCGGACTGGCCGGGCTGGAGGCCGACCAGGTCCGGGTGATCGCCCCGCACGTCGGCGGCGGGTTCGGCGCGAAGGCCGGTGTGCTCGCCGAGCACACCGCGACCGTCGCCGCCGCCCGGGCGCTCGGGCGGCCGCTGGCCTGGGTCGAGACCCGCTCGGAGAACCTCGTGTCGATGCCGCACGGCCGCGGCCAGGTCGGCTACTACGAGCTCGGCCTCACCCGCGACGGCCGGATGACCGGCCTGCGCGTGCGGGTCGTCGGGGACTCCGGGGCCTACGCCGGCTTCGGCGGCGCGCTCCCGTTGCGCACCACCTACCTCATGGCGACCGGCGTCTACGACATCACGAACCTGCGCTACGACGCCGTGTCCGTGCTGACCAACACCACCCCGATGGGCGCCTTCCGCGGCGCGGGACGCCCCGAGGCCGCCGCCCACCTGGAGCGCCTGGTCGACGTCGCCGCCGTTGAGCTGGGCATCGACCCGGTCGAGCTGCGCCGGCGCAACCTGCTCGCGCCCGACGTCTTCCCGTACACCACCCCGACCGGCGCCCGCTACGACGTCGGCGACTACGACCTGCCGCTGCGCGAGGCCCTGCGCATCGCCGGCCACGACGAGCTGCGCGCCGAGCAGGCCCGCCGCCGCGAGGCGGGCGACCCGGTGCGCCTGGGCATCGGCATCGCGGTCTACGTGGAGGTCACCGCCGGGGGCGGGGGCGGCGAGTACGGCTCGGTGACCGTGCACGCCGACGGCTCGGCGACGGTGTCGGCCGGCACCTCGGCGCACGGGCAGGGGCACGCGACGTCGTTCGCGATGCTGGTGTCGGACCGGCTCGGGATCCCGATGGACCGGATCCGCTACGTCCAGTCCGACACCGCGCTCGTCCCGCGCGGTGCCGGGACCGGCGGCTCGCGGTCGCTGCAGCTCGGCGGGACCGCGGTGTCCGAGGCCGCGCACGAGCTGTACGAGCGGGCCCGCAAGCTCGCCGCGCACCTGCTGGAGGCCGCCGCGGAGGACGTCGAGATCGCCGACGACGGCACCTTCGGCGTCGCCGGTGTGCCCGGCGGTCCGACCGTGACCTGGAGCGACGTGCACCGCCGGGCCGCCGCCACGGGCGAGGAGCTGCACGTCGGCCTCGACTCCGCACAGGACGGCGCGACCTTCCCGTTCGGGGCGCACCTGTCGGTCGTCGAGGTCGACACCGACACCGGCCGGGTCACGCCGCGCCGGCACGTCGCCGTCGACGACTGCGGGCGGATCCTGAACCCGCTGCTCGTCGAGGGCCAGCAGCACGGTGGGCTCGCCCAGGGCGTCGCGCAGGCGCTGCACGAGGAGGTCCTGTTCGACGACGAGGGCCAGCCGCTGACCTCCAGCCTCGCCGCGTACACGATCCCGACCGCGGCCGACCTGTTCTCCTTCGAGACCGCGACGACCGAGACCCCGACCCCGCTGAACTCGCTCGGTGCCAAGGGCATCGGCGAGTCCGCGACGATCGGGTCGACCCCGGCGGTGCAGAACGCCGTGGTCGACGCGCTGTCGGACCTGGGCGTGCGGCACATCGACCTGCCCTGCACCCCCGAGCGGGTGTGGCGGGCGGTCGCCGCGGCCCGCGCCGGGTCGCCGGAGCAGGCGTGGCGGGAGCCGCCCGCGGTCTTCGACGACCTGCCGGTGCGGGGCGGCGGCGCCGAGGACGACGCGGCGATCTGACCCGGAACCGGTCGCGGCGGGACGCGGACGGACCGTGCCGGGGCGGCGCAGCGGGGATCGCGCCCCGTCCACGGGTGCCGCCCGTACGGGTGACGTCCGCCCGTGGACCGGCCGGGACGCGCGGTAACCCACCCCCTGACTGTTCCGCGCGTCCCCGGTGGCGCAGACTCTGCGCCGGACCGCAACCGATACCGGGAGGCACCCGCACGATGAGGCTCGCGACGATCCGGACCGCGACCGGGCACCGGGCGGTGCGTCTCGACGGCGACACCGCTGTCGAGACGGGGGAGGCCGACGTGCGGGCGCTGCTGGAGCGCCCCGACTGGGCCGAGCACGCCGCGGGTGCCGCCGGCCCGGTGCACGAGACCGCCGGCCTGGACTACGCGCCTCTGGTGCCGTCGCCCGAGAAGATCATCTGTATCGGGCTGAACTACCGCGACCACGTGCTCGAGATGGGCAACGAGCTGCCCGAGTACCCCACGGTCTTCGGCAAGTTCGCGCCCGCCCTGGTCGGCGCGTACGACGAGATCGAGCTGCCCGCGCAGTCCGACCGCGTGGACTACGAGGCCGAGCTGGCCGTCGTCATCGGGCGTTCGGTCCGGCGCGCCGACCGCGAGGCGGCGACGGCCGCCATCGCCGGGTACACCGTGCTCAACGACGTGTCGATGCGCGACTACCAGCGGCGCACCAAGCAGTTCCTGCAGGGCAAGACCTGGGAGCACTCGACGCCGCTCGGGCCGGTGCTGGTCACCCCCGACGAGCTGCCCGCCGACCCGACCGCCGGTGGCGCGCTGCGGATCTCCTCGGAGCTGTCCGGGGAGACCATGCAGGACTCCACGACCGACCAGCTCGTGTTCGGCGCCGTGGATCTGGTCGTCTACCTGTCGGAGATCCTCACGCTCAACCCGGGCGACGTCATCGCCACCGGCACCCCGGGCGGCGTCGGCGACGCGCGCACGCCCCCGCGCTACCTCACCGACGGCGCAGAGATCGTCACCGTGGTGGAGGGGATCGGCGAGTGCCGCAACGTGTGCCGGGTGGTGCGGTGACCCCCGCACGCACTCCCGGCGACGGCCGCGCCGTCGTCCCGCCGCCGGTGGGCGACGCGCTGGCCTGGGCCGGCGACGGCCAGGCCCACCTGCGCGGGCTGATGACCCGGATGGCGGGCGAGGCGTTCCGCGCCCCGTCGGCGCTGCCGGGCTGGACCCGCGCGCACGTGCTGACCCACCTGGCCCGCAACGCCGACGCCATGGTGAACCTGCTGACCTGGGCACGGACCGGCGTCGAGACCCCGGCCTACCCCGATCCCGCGTCCCGCGACGCCGACATCGAGGCCGGGGCCGGGCGCAGCTCCGACGAGATCCGTGCCGACGTCGTCGCCGCCTCCGACCGGCTCGCCGACGCGGTCCGGGCGATGCCGGAGAAGGCCTGGTCGGCGACCGTGCGCAACCCGCAGGGCGTCGAGATGCCGGTGTCGGCGGTGCCCTGGAACCGGGCCCGCGAGGTGTGGATCCACGCCGTCGACCTCGACGTCGGCGCCTCGTTCAAGGACCTGCCGATCCCGATGCGGGAGGTGCTGGTCGCCGACGTGGTCGCCCGGCTGGAGCGCCGGCCCGGCTGCCCGCACGTGCGCCTGGAGGAGGTCCGCACCGGCGCGACGCTGGAGTTCGGGCCGGGGCCCGCCGGGCCGGACGGCGCCGAGCCGCGCGACCTCGGCACGGTCCGCGGCAAGGCGCACGACATCATCGCCTGGCTGCTCGGCCGCCCGTTCGACAAGGGCCTGCGCGACGCCGACGGGAAGCTCCCGCCGCCGCTACCGGTCTGGCTCTGACCCCGGCTCCGCCGCGGGCCGGTCGCGGCCCTCGAGCGCGTCCAGGCGTGCGGTGGCCCGGCCGAGCTGGCGGGCCATCTCGTCGAGCCGGGCCTGCAGCAGCGCCATCTCCGCGGTCAGCACGGCCACCGCGCCCGCCGCGGCGACCGGGTCGCCGATGAGGCCGTCGGCCGCCTCGGTGCCGTGCGGGTCGGGGTGCTCGGCGAACCCCGCCGCGTCGTCGGGCGTCGTCAGCGGGCCCGCCGCGACGTCGTCGGGTAGCAGGGTGAGCTCGGCCAGCTCGGCGAAGCGCTGCGCCGACAGCACCGGGCGCGCCCCGGCGCACCGCAGGCACACCGGTTCCAGCCGGCGCCAGCCGTGCTGCCCGGAGCCGGTGTCGGCCAGCACGGCGACCCGCGCCCCGCAGCGGCAGGGCCGCATCCGGATCGTGCGCACCCGCTGCCGGGCGTAGCGCAGGCCCAGCTCGTAGCGGCGGAACCGGCCGGAGACGGCCACCTCGAGCAGGATCGCGCCCTGGTGCTCGGGCGCGCACGCCAGTTCGCGGGCGTCGTCGGCGGTGTGGAAGCAGTAGAACCCGCAGTCGCACCACCGCGACGGGCAGGCGTGCCGGCAGCCGTGCGCGCACACCGCGTCGTCGACGGTGCGGTAGACGTGCGCCCGACCGAGCGTCACACCGCTGAAGCCCGCCGTCGTGCCGTCCGCGGACAGCATCGGGAACGCCAGCTTGTGGCCCTCCAGCGGGCCGGTCGGGTACTCCAGCGGGGTCCGGCGGAACAGCCCGCGCACCCGGTCAGTCCTCGCGGGACCCCGAGTGCGCCGGCTGCTCGACGGCCGGCGTCCACTCGGTGAACTCGGGCTCGACGGTGCGCGCCGGACGCGGACGCTCCTGGGCGTCGGCCACCCGGTCGGCCTCGTGGTCCACGGCGAATCCCTCGGAGATCTTGCGGCCCAGCCTCATGACGCCTCCCGTGTGCTCCGGGTCCCGGCCACCTGGTGGACGTGGCCGCCGTCACCAGGCTGACCGTTCGTCGCGGGGTTGTCCAGGGCGGAACGGGTGAGGAGGGGCAGGAACGGATCACAGCCGGCGCCCGCCCGGCCTCGGTAACGTCCTGTGCCAGGACGGGGACCGGGGGTGGTCGATGCGGGGCGAGGCGCGCTACGGGCTCGAGCACGAGCTCGCGCTGCTGCGGGACGACGGGACGGTGGCCGACCACCGCTCGCTGACCCACGCGCAGGTCGCGGCGGTCGTCGACGAGCTGCCGGAGCTGCCCGGGGACCAGTCCGACCTGCGGATCGGCGACGCCGGCATCCGCCGCAAGCGCTGGTACGCCGAGGGCTACGAGCGTCTCGACGACGACGGGGAACTGGTCCGTTTCGACCCCAAGGGCATCGAGATCCGGACCCGCGTGCACGACTCGGTCGAGGCCGTCGTCGACGCGCTGGCCGCCGACGCCGTGACCCTGGCCGCGGTGGCCGCCCGGCACGGGTTGCGCCCCGTCGCGTTCGCCCACCACCCGCGGCTGTCGGCCTACCGGCTGGACCCGCCGCCGAACGCCCACGAGCGGGCTCTGATGGCGGCCTCGCCGGAGGAACGGACCTCGCACCTGCACATGGTGACCTGGGGGCCGGACCTGAACCTGTCGTTCCCCGAGTCGGGCACCGACCCCGGCGTGCTGGCCGACGCGGCGGCGAAGCTGACCTTCTACAGCCCCTACCTGGTGCCGTGGTCGTTCTCCTCGCCGTTCCGCGACGGCCGGGTCTGGGGCGGGCTGTCGGCGCGCACCGCGCGTCGTACCGGGGCGCGCCCGGCGGCGCTGGCCTACCTGCCGCCGGAGGCCCCGTTGCTGGTGACCGACCCCAGCCTGGTGCGGCACGCGGGCATCCCCGGGGAGGTGGGGCGGATCGAGTTCAAGGCGTTCGACGCCGTCCCGGTGGTCGCGGGGGAGGAGCCCGCCGACGGCGTGGGCACCGACCTGCCCGCGGCGCTGCTGAGCCTGCTGACCGGCCTGCTGCGCGACGACACGCTGCCCGGCCGGCGCCGGACCCCGGACGCGGCGGCCCACCGCCGCTCGGCCCTGCGGGGCTGGGCGGACCCGGCGGTGCGGGCGGGGTCGCAGGCCGTGCTCGACGCCGCGACCGCGGCACTGGCCGGCGACGACGCCCACGGCACGCGGCTGGCGTCGCTGGCCCGGCGGTTGGCGCGCCGCGAGACCCCCGCGGACCGGATGCTGGCCCGCCACCGCTCGGGCGGCGGTATCCCCGGTGTCCCCACCCCACCCTGAGCACCGTCCCGCCCCGGCCCCGTCTCGCGCCCCCGTCTCGCGCCGCCGTCTCGCGCCCCCGTCTCGCGCCCCCGTCTCGCGCCGTCTCGCGGCCCCCGTCTCGCCCCGCCGCCCGACCCCGTCTCGCACTCATGGAGCAAAAGCCCGGTGTCACGAGGCTTGAGCTCCATGAGTGCGCAGAGCCGGGGTCGGGCATCCCCGTGAGGTCCGGGCAGATCCGGGGGCAGCGGCGCACCCGAGGTGGCGGGCGACGCGGCGCGTCAGCGGTAGCTGTGCTCCTCGGCGGGGTACTCGCCGTGTGCCACGTCGGCGGCGAACGCGGCCGCCGCGTCGTGCAGGGCCGAGCCCAGCTCCGCGTACTTCTTGACGAACCGCGGCACCTTCCCGCGGTTCATCCCGGCCATGTCCGACCAGACGAGCACCTGGGCGTCGCAGTCGGGCCCGGCGCCGATGCCGACGGTCGGGATGCGCAGCTCCCCGGTCACCCGCTTGGCGACGTCGGCGGGCACCATCTCCAGCACGACGGCGAACGCGCCCGCCTCCTGCACGGCCAGCGCGTCCTCGACGAGCCGGTCGGCGGCATCGCCGCGGCCCTGGATGCGGAACCCGCCCAGCGCGTGCTCGCTCTGCGGGGTGAACCCGAGGTGGCCCATCACCGGCACGCCGGACGCGGTGAGCGCCTCGACCTGCGGCGCGAACCGCGCACCGCCCTCGAGCTTGACCGCGTGCGCCCCGCCCTCCTTCATGAACCGGAACGCCGTCTCCTGCGCCTGCGCGGGGGAGATCTGGTAGCTGCCGAACGGCAGGTCGGCGACGACGAGCGCGCTGCGGGCGCCGCGCACCACGGCCCGGGTCAGCGGGATCAGGTCGTCGACCGTGACCGGGATGGTGTTGTCGTGGCCGAACACGTTGTTGCCCGCGGAGTCGCCGACGAGCAGGACCGGGATGCCGGCGTCGTCGAAGATCTCGGCCGAGTAGACGTCGTAGGCGGTCAGCATGGGCCAGCGCCGGCCCTCCTGCTTCCACTGCAGCAGGTGGTGGACGCGGGTCCGCTTCGGCGGGGTCGCGGGTGCCCGGTACGGGGCCGCCACCTCTCCGCTCTCCTGTGTGCTCACCGGTGAGCTCCTTCCGTGCCTCGAGGCCCACGCTGGTCGCGGGTCCCCGGGTTCGCCGTCGATGGCGGACGCCAGGGTGGCAGCGCACGGGCCCGGACCGCCCCGTGGTGTGGGCACCCTCACGCGGGCCGCGACCCGCGACCGGTCGCCGTCGGGGGTCGGTGGCATGCTCCCGGTCATGCTCCCTCGGCTGTTGCGACCACCTGCCCACCGACGAGAGACACCGGCCCCGGCCGGCCGGCGGACGCGCCCGGCCGTGCTCGCCGTGCTGGGCGCGGCGACCCTCGTCCTGGTCGGCGCGTGCGCCGACGCGGGCACCGGTGACCAGCCGCAGGCCGCGCAGAACCCGCCGGACCTCGCGCAGTTCTACGACCAGCAGCTGCAGTGGGGCCCCTGTGCGGACTACGCCCCCACCGCGGACGACGCGCAGACCTACGCCGACCCGCAGTTCGACTGCACCCGGGTGACCGTCCCGCAGGACTACGCCGGCCCCGGCGACGGGAAGACGATGCAGATCGCGCTGCTGCGCAAGAAGGCGACCGGCGCGAAGATCGGCTCACTGTTCGCCGACCCGGGCGGCCCCGGCGCCTCGGGCACCTCGTTCGTCGCGCGGCAGGCCTCCACCTGGGCCACCAACGGCCTGGGGGACCGGTTCGACCTGGTCGGGTTCGACCCGCGCGGCACCGGCGCCAGCCGGCCGCGGATCCAGTGCCTCACCGACGAGGAGAACGACGAGGAGCGCACGAAGGTCTTCGCCGACCCCTCGCCCGCCGGCATCGCCGCCGCCGAGGCCGACAGCCGCCGGTTCGCCGAGCGCTGCACCCAGCGCACGGGTGCCGACGTGCTCGCGAACGTCGGCACCCGTGACGTCGCGAAGGACATGGACGTCATGCGGGCCGCCGTCGGCGACCAGAAGATGACCTACGCCGGCTTCTCCTACGGCACCGAGCTCGGCACCGCCTACGCCGAGACGTTCCCGCAGAACGTCCGCGCGCTGCTGCTCGACGGCGCGATCGACCCGACGCAGTCGACCATCGACTCCACGGTCAAGCAGAACGCCGGGTTCCAGCTCGCGTTCGACAACTTCGCCAAGGACTGCACCAGCCGCCCCGGCTGCCCGCTGGGCACCGACCCGCAGAAGGCGACCCAGGCGTTCCAGACGGTCATGCGGCCACTGATCGACACGCCCGCGAAGGTCGGCGACGGGCGCGTCCTGAGCTTCGCCGACGCCCAGACCGGGGTCAGCCAGGCGCTCTACGTCTCCCAGCTGTGGCCCGCCCTGCAGCAGGGGATCTCGCAGGTCGCGAACGGCAACGGCGACCTGCTGATGCGCCTGGCCGACCTCTACTACGAGCGCGACGACCAGGGCCGCTACTCGAACATGCTGCAGGCCTTCCAGTCGATCAGCTGCGTGAACCAGCCGGCGCTCAAGGAGCCGTCGGAGGCCCTGGAGCTGGCGACGCGGGCCGACGAGGCCGCCCCGTTCCGCTCCACCGGCCGCGGCCCGGTCGGTGCCCGCGACGCGTGCGCGTTCTGGCCGGTCCCGCCCACCAGCGAGCCGCACACGCCGAAGGTCGACGGGCTCCCGCCGGTCGTCGTGGTGTCGGTCACCGGTGACCCGGCCACGCCGTACCAGGCCGGGGTCGACCTGGCCCAGCAGCTGAACGGCAGCCTGATCAAGGTCAATGGCAACCAGCACACCGCGTCGCTGCAGGGCGACGCGTGCACCGACAAGCTCGCGATCGACTATCTGGTGAACCTCACGCTCCCGCCGCAGGGCGCGGAGTGCACGCTCGCGCCCAGCTGAGGGCGGTCGCCCGCACACCCCGGTAACTTCCGCGTAACACGAGCTTCCTAGGCTCCGCCGCATGGACCGCCAGCAGGAGTTCGTGCTCCGCACGCTCGAGGAACGCGACATCCGTTTCGTCCGTCTCTGGTTCACGGACGTGCTCGGATACCTCAAGTCGGTGGCGGTGGCCCCGGCCGAGCTGGAGGGTGCCTTCGCCGAGGGCATCGGCTTCGACGGCTCGGCCATCGAGGGCTTCGCCCGCGTCTACGAGTCCGACATGGTCGCCAAGCCCGACCCGTCGACGTTCCAGGTGCTGCCCTGGGAGACCGCCTCGGGCGAGCACTACTCGGCGCGGATGTTCTGCGACATCGCGATGCCCGACGGGTCGCCGTCCTGGGCCGACCCGCGGCACGTGCTGACCCGCGCGCTGAACAAGGCGGGCGAGGCCGGGTTCACCTGCTACGTGCACCCGGAGATCGAGTTCTACCTGCTGCGCGACCTGCCCGGCGACGGCACCCGGCCCATCCCGGCGGACTCCGGCGGCTACTTCGACCAGGCCAGCCACGACGTCGCCCCGCACTTCCGGCGCAACACCATCGAGACGCTGGAGTCGATGGGCATCTCGGTGGAGTTCTCCCACCACGAGGGCGGCCCCGGCCAGCAGGAGATCGACCTGCGCTACGCCGACGCCCTGACCATGGCCGACAACCTCATGACGTTCCGCTACGTCGTGAAGGAGGTCGCGCTCACCCAGGGCGTGCGGGCCTCGTTCATGCCCAAGCCGTTCTCCGAGCACCCCGGCTCGGCCATGCACACGCACTTCTCGCTGTTCGAGGGCGACCACAACGCCTTCCACGACCCGGACGACCCCTACGAGCTGTCCGCGACCGGCAAGGCGTTCGTCGCCGGCGTGCTCAAGCACGCCCGGGAGATCACCGCCGTCACCAACCAGTGGGTCAACTCCTACAAGCGCCTCATCACCGGCGGCGAGGCCCCGACCGCGGTGTCCTGGGGCCACGCGAACCGCTCCGCGCTGGTCCGGGTCCCGATGTACTCGCCGGGCAAGTCCTCGTCGCGGCGGGTGGAGGTCCGCACGCTGGACTCCTCGTGCAACCCCTACCTCGCCTACGCGGTCATCCTGGGCGCCGGCCTCACCGGCATCCAGAAGGGCTACGAGCTGCCCCCGCCCACCGAGGACGACGTGTGGGCCCTGACCGACACCGAGCGCCGTGCGCTGGGCTACGAGCTGCTCCCGCAGAACCTCACCGAGGCCCTCGACGTCATGGAGCGCAGCGAGCTCGTCGCCGAGTACCTCGGCGAGCACGTGTTCGACTTCTTCCTACGCAACAAGCGGGCCGAGTGGGACGCCTACCGCCGGAACGTGACGCCGCACGAGCTCGCGACGTACCTTCCCGTGCTGTGACCGAGATCTCGGACGAGATCGTTCTCGGCGGCGCTCCACCTCGTCGATGACCCGCTCCGGGCCGCCCGCGCGGGTGCGGAGCACGACGTCGGCGGTCCCCGGCAGCCGCTCGGCCTCGTAGGCGGCCCGCGCCGCCGCCGGGTCGCCGCCCGCGCCCAGGGCGCCGGGCGAGCGATTCGGCGTCGAGGATCGCCTGCCCGGCGCCGTCGGAGCCCATCGGGACCATCGGGTGCGCGGCGTCGCCGAGCAGCGTGACCCGCTCGTGCGACCCGCGCGAGGTGGTCGACGTCGTCGAGGTGGAAGCGGCGGGCGTGGGCGGGGGTCTCGTCACGGTCGGCGGCCCGCGACGACCATCGAGCGGCCCCCGCGGAACGCCGGCCGGTCCGTCGCGCCGCGCCGCATCGACACCCCGTTCCGGTGCGGAGGTCCCTCGCCGGGGACCGGGCCCGCCCGCACGGGCGGAGCGGATGCCGTCCGCGCCGACCAGCACCTCGCCGGTCGCCGACCGGGTCGCCGGCGTCGGACGCGGACGCCGTCAACCGTGGACCCGATCCCGGCCCGCTCCAGGGCCGGGGCCGTGGTCGGTCCTCCGACCCCACCGACGATCACGACGTGCATCCCCCCGGCCCTGACCGCTGAGCGCCCCTGAGGGAAGGCCGGCCCGCGATGGGGCAGGATCACCGGTCATGGACCGTCGCACGGGGACCTCGCTCGCCCGGCTCGGCCTCACCGGTGAGGACGCGGCCACGACCCTGCGCGGTCTGGGCTGGTGGGCGACCGACCGGCCGACGCCCGGCTGCGAGGAGATCATGTGGGCGCTGGCCCGCAGCCCCGACCAGTCCCTCGCGCTGCGCGCGGTCGAGCGGCTGGCGCAGACCGCCCCGTGGCCCGCGATCGACCGGGCGCTGCGCACCGACCGCGGGCTGCGGGGGCGGCTGTTCGCGACCCTGGGGTCGTCGACGGCGCTGGGCGACCACCTCGTCGGCCACCCGGACCGCTGGCCGCTGCTGGCCGACACCGCCGAGCGCGGTGACCCACCGCCGGACCTGGCCCGGCGCACCGCGAACCTGCTGCGCGCGGTCGGGGCCGACCCGGCCGCGCCGCCGCCGGGGACGGCCGGGGGTGCGCGGGCGTCGTTGACCGGCGCCGAGGCCGTCGCCGCGCTGCGCACGGCCTACCGCGACGAGCTGCTCGGCCTCGCCTCGGCCGACCTGGCCGCCGTCGGGGACCCGGGGCTGCCGGTGATGGAGGTCGACGACGTCGCCGCCCAGCTCGCCGACCTCGCCGAGGCCGCGCTGTCGGCGTCGCTGGCGGTGGCCGCGGCCGAGCAGGACCCGCCCGAGGAGCTGCGGCTCGCGATCATCGGTCTCGGGAAGTGCGGCGGGCGGGAGCTCAACTACGTCTCCGACGTCGACGTCGTCTTCGTCGCCGAGCCCGGCGGGGAGCTCACCCAGGCCGCGACGAAGCTCGCGTCGCGGGTCATGCGCATCGCGGGGGAGGCCTGCTTCGAGGTCGACGCGAACCTGCGCCCCGAGGGTCGTCAGGGTGCGCTGGTGCGGACCCTGGACGGGCACGTGTCCTACTACAAGCGGTGGGCGAAGACCTGGGAGTTCCAGGCGCTGCTCAAGGCCCGTCCGATCGCCGGGGACCCGGTGCTGGGCCGCCTCTACATCGACGCCCTCGACCCGATGGTGTGGCAGGCCTGCACCCGCGACGACTTCGTCAGTGACGTGCAGGCCATGCGCGCCCGGGTCATCGAGAACATCCCCTCCGAGCAGCGTGAACGCGAGCTGAAGCTCGGCCGTGGTGGGCTGCGCGACGTCGAGTTCGCCGTCCAGCTGCTGCAGCTGGTGCACGGCCGGGGCGACGACTCCCTGCACTCGGGCAACACCCTGGTCGCGCTGGCCGCGCTGTCGGAGAGCGGTTACGTCGGCCGCGACGACGGCGCCAACCTCGCCGCGTCCTACCGGTTCCTGCGTCTGCTGGAGCACCGGCTGCAGCTGCAGAAGCTGCGCCGCACCCACCTGCTCCCGGCCGCCGACGACACCGACGGGCTGCGCTGGCTGGCCCGGGCCGCGCGGATCCGCCCGGACGGGCGCCGCGACGTCGTCGGGGTGCTGGTCGACGAGTGGCAGCGCAACGCGCGCCGCGTCACCCGGCTGCACGAGAAGCTGTTCTACCGGCCGCTGCTGTCGGCGGTGTCCCGGCTGGCCGCCGACGGCGCCGACGCCGTGCTGTCCCCGGAGGCGGCGAAGGCACGGATGAAGGCGCTGGGCTGGGCGTCGCCGGAGGGGGCGCTCGGGCACCTGCGGGCGCTCACCGGCGGGGTGTCGCGGGCCGCGTCGATCCAGCGGGCCCTGCTGCCGGTGCTGCTGGACTCGCTGTCGCGCAGCCCCGACCCCGACCGCGGCCTGCTCGCCTACCGGCGGGTGTCCGAGGCGCTCGCCGACACTCCCTGGTACCTGCGGCTGCTGCGCGACGAGGGCGCGGTCGCGCAGCGGCTGATGACGCTGCTCGGTACGTCGGCGCTGGTCCCGGACCTGCTGGCCCGCGCGCCGGAGGTGCTGCGGATGCTCGCCACCTCCTCGGGGGTGCAGAGCCCGGAGCTGACGCGGGACCCGGCCGAGGTGTCGATGGCGCTGCGCACCACCGTCGCCCGGCAGAGCACGCCGGAGGCCGCGGTGGCGTCGGCGCGGTCCTACCGCCGGCACGAGATGCTGCGGATCGCCTGCGCCGACCTGCTCGGCCTGCTGCCCGTCGACGCGGTGTGCACGGCGCTGAACTCGGTGAACGAGGCGGTGCTGGCCGCGACCCTGGACGCGGTGCTGCGCGCGGAGTCCGAGCGCCCGGCCGTCCTGTCGGTGATCGGGATGGGCCGCCTCGGCGGTGGCGAGTCCAGCTACGGCAGCGACGCCGACGTCATGTTCGTGTGCAGGCCCGCCGAGGGCGTCGACGACCACACCGCGGTGCGGTGGGCGACGCGTGTCGTGGAACGGGTGCGGCGGCTGCTCGGCTCACCCAGCCCGGATCCGGCGCTGCCGGTCGACGCGGACCTGCGCCCGGAGGGCCGGTCCGGGCCGATGGTGCGCACCCTGGCCTCCTACCGGGAGTACTACGCGCGCTGGGGCGAGGTGTGGGAGGCCCAGGCGCTGCTGCGGGCCCGCCCGATCGCGGGGGACCGGACGCTGGGCCGCGAGTTCACCGCGCTGGTCGACCCGATCCGCTACCCGGCCGACGGCGTGTCGGCGGCCTCGGTGTCGGAGATCCGCCGGATCAAGGCCCGGGTCGACGCCGAGCGCCTGCCCCGCGGCGCGGACCGCACCACCCACACCAAGCTCGGCCTGGGCGGGCTGGCCGACGTCGAGTGGACGGTGCAGCTGCTGCAGCTCCAGCACGCGGGCGACGTCCCCGAGCTGCGCACCCCGTCGACGTTGCACGGGCTGCACGAGGCCGCCCAGGCCGGGCTGATCAGCGCCGGGGACGCCGCCGAGCTGGAGGAGGGCTGGCGCACCGCGACCGCGGCCCGCAACGCGATCATGCTGGTCAAGGGCAAGCCCGGCGACCAGCTCCCGCGTTCGGGGCGGGAGCTGGCCGCCGTCGCCGTCGCGCTCGGATACCCGGCGGGCGGCGACCCGGGGGAGTTCCTCGACGACTACAAGCGCGTCACGCGGCGGGCCCGCGCGGTCGTCGAGCGGGTGTTCTACGGCTGGTCCGAGGACTGACCGGCCGGTGCGGCGCGCAGCGCCGCGGCGAACCACTCGAACGCCGGGATCGTGGGCTCCCGGGCCGGCCACCCGTTGAGCACCCCGAGCAGCGTCCAGTAGCGCTCGACGCGGCGGTCGGCGAACAGCTCGACGCTGTCCGCGGCCCGGGCGCGGGCCGCCGCGTCCTGCCCGTCGACGCCGGGGATGCGGGCGAGGACCCGGGCCGCCTCCGGGCTCGCCGGGTCGACGCCCGCGGCGAGCGCGGCCCCGGCGTGCTCGGCCACCGCGGCCGGGTCGGCCAGCCGCTCCCGGTGCTCGGGGGCGGTGGCACCGGCGACGGCCATCTCCCGGCACCGGGCCCGGAACGCGGGGTCGGCGACGAGCTCGGCCAGCTCCACCCAGGCACCCACCTGCTCGGGGCTCGGGTCGTCGGGGAGCTCGGCGGGCATCGACCGCATGCCGGTGGCGATGCCGGCGCCGGGCGCGTCGTCGTCGATGCCGGCGAAGGTCTCGGTCACGAAATCGTCGATCAGGTGCTGCCGCTGGGCCGCGGACAGCCGGGCGAGGTCGTTCATCAGGGTCACGCTCCGTTCGTCGGGTGGGGTGTCACCGGCTCCGTTGCGGGCCAGCAGCGCGCACACCGCGCGCTGCACCCGCAGCTCCCGGATCCGGTCGTCCAGGGCCCGGACGTGTGCCGCCGCGATCTCGCCGACCCCCCGTCGGCGGGACAGCACGGCGCGCACGTCGTCCAGGCCCAGGCCGAGCTCGCGCAGGGTGCGCACGAGGTCGAGCTGTGCGACCGCGGCCGGCCCGTAGACCCGGTGGCCCGCGCCGTCGCGGTCGGCGGGGACCAACCCCTCGTCCGACCAGAAGCGGATCGTGCGGACGGGGACCTCGCTGCGCCGGGCGAGCTGCCCGATCGTCAGCGTGACAGGGTGATCATCGGTACGCGGTGCGGTCACGGGTACAGCGTCGGGTGTTCCAGCGGCTGGAGGTCAAGTGCGAATCGGTTTCGGGATCCCGCAGTTCGGTGCGGCCGCGGCCCACGTGGACGGGACGATGCGGTTCGCGGCGGGCGCCGAGGAGCGCGGCGCGGCGAGCCTGTGGACGGGCGACCGGCTGCTGGTCGCCGTCGACCCGACGGTCGGCTACGGCGGCGGACCCGGCGGCCCGGGCAGCGTGCCCGAGCAGTTCACCGCCGCGCACGACCCGCTGGCGCTACTGACCGCGGCGGCCGCCGTCACCGGGCGCGTGCAGCTCGGTACCAGCACGCTCAACGCGCCCTGGTACCCGGCGGCGCTGCTGGCCCGGCAGGCGGCGACGATCGACAACCTGTCCGGCGGGCGGCTGCTGCTCGGCCTCGGGATCGGCTGGTCGCCCGAGGAGTACGACGCCGTCGGCGTCCCGATGGGCGAGCGCGGCGCCCGGCTCGACGAGACCCTCGACCTGTTCGACGCCTGGTGGCACGACGACCCGGTCGAGTTCACCGGCCGGTTCGCGAGCGTCGCACCGTCGTACGTGCACGCCCGCCCGCAGCACGTGCCGGTCTACCTGGGCGGGTTCAGCCCCCGGGCGCGCCGGCGGATCGCAGAACGGGCCGACGGGTTCCTGCCGGTCGTCACCTCCGACGTCACCGACCTCGACGCCGCGGTCTCCGCGCCCTGGGCGGACCTGCGCGCCGCCGCGGCCGAGGCGGGCCGCCCCGCCGACGCGATCGGCGCGGTGCTGCGGGTCAACCCGAAGCCGGGGGAGACCGCGGCCGACGCGGCCGCGCTGGTGCGCCGGGCCGCCGCCGACACCGACGTCGACCACACCTTCGTCGACCTCATGTACCTGGCGGACGACACCGACTCGGCGCTGGAGGCGGTCGAGGAGATCCTCGGCGCGGGGTGACCGGACCCCGCTGGTTCACTGGGGTCCGTGGCAGACCTCGACGTGATCACCCGCGGGTACGAGCTCGTCGCGGCCCGGCCGGCGTCGCTGCTGGCCGCGCTGCTGGCCCTGGCGGTCGTGGCGTGGCGGCCGACCTGGCGGCTGACGCGCACCGCGGTCACGATCGCCCACGAGGGCGGGCACGCACTCGTCGCGGTGCTGGTCGGGCGGGGCCTGGCGGGGATCCGGCTGCACGCCGACTCCTCCGGGGTCACGCACTCCACCGGCGCCGGGCGCGGGCCCGGCGTGGTCGCGATGTTCTTCGCCGGCTACGTCTTCCCGCCGCTGCTCGGCCTCGGCGGTGCGGTGCTGGTCGCGGCGGACGAGGCGCAGGCGATGCTGTGGATCGCGGTGGTGCTGCTCGCGGCGACGCTGCTGCAGATCCGCAACCTCTACGGCGGGCTGGCCGTCGTCGCGACCGGGGCGGTGCTCGTGCTCGTCGCGCTGCGCGCGCCGGCCGACCTGCGGACCGGGTTCGCCGCCGCGCTCACCTGGTTCCTGCTGTTCGGCGGGGTGAAGGCCTGCCTGGAGCTGCGCCGGGGTCGTCGCGGGGGCAGGCTGCGCCACTCCGACGCGGACCGGCTCGCCGAGCTCACCCCGCTCGGCGGCGGGGCGTGGGCGGCGCTGTTCGTCCTCGTCGCGTTCGCCGCGACGCTCGCCGCCTGCTGGGTCGTGTTCGCCCCCGGCGGGGCACCGGCCTGACAGCATGGGGTCATGGCAGAGGACTTCAACACCAGGGTGATCCGCGAGTTCCACGAGAACGACGGCCGGGTCGGCGAGCCGTTCACCGGCCTGCCGATGATCCTGGTCCACCACGTCGGCGCGAAGAGCGGCGCCGAGCGGATCGCGCCGCTGCGCTGGTTCGCCGACGGTGACCGCTGGGTCGTCGTCGCCTCCGCGGCGGGTGCCCCGCGCCACCCCGCCTGGTTCCACAACCTGATGGCGAACCCGGACGTCACCGCCGAGATCGCCGACGGTGAGGGCGGGGTCGAGACCGTCCCGGTGCACGCGAGCGAGCTCGACGACGCCGACCGCGACCGCGTCTGGACCTGGATCAAGGAGAACAACGGCGGCTTCGCCGACTACGAGCGCAAGACCGACCGGAGGATCCCGTTGGTGGGTCTCACCCGGCGCTGACCCGTCGCCCTGCCCGGTGCGTAGGCCGGGGCGGGCGTGCGGGGCGCTGTGATGGCAGGGTTCGGCGTATGACGATCTCCCTCGAGCAGGCCCAGACCATCGCCGCCGCTGCCCTGGCCCACGGCACCGAGCAGGGCTTCAACCCGCTCACGGTCGCGGTGCTCGACCCGGGCGGTGCGATCGTCGCCCTGGCCCGCCAGGACGGCTCGGGCTTCCTGCGTCCCGACCTCGCCGTCGCCAAGGCCAGCGGTGTGCTCGCCCTCGGCATGACCAACCGTGCGATCGCCGCCCGCGCCGCGGACTCGCCGGAGTTCTTCACCTCGGTGGCGAACCTCGCCGGCGGCAAGATCCTCTCCGTACCCGGCGGGGTCTTCGTGAAGGACGCGGCCGGCACGCTGCTCGGCGCCGTCGGGGTGACCGGCGACGCGTCGCTCAACGACGAGGCCGCCGCCCTCGCAGGCATCGAGGCCGCCGGTCTGGTCGCGGTCACCGGCGCCGAGTAGGCCCGCCGCCCCGGAATGTGCCGCACCCCCGGGCGACGAGGTCAGCCCGGGGGCGCGGAGGGGACACGATCCTGCCGCCGAGGAAGGATCGTGCACGTTCGTGGTCGCGCCGGAGGCGCAGGGTGACGCAGACGGTCGCGCGTGGCCGGTGCCGTTCCTTGGACACCCGGGCGGTGTCACCGAGCGGAGTGGCCGGGCCGGTGTGGCTCTCACTCCGTGTGACCTGGAACACGGTAGCCCCGAGTCAAGCAGCCGCGACCCGTCCGTGTCAACGGATCCGCAGACGCGGTGCTCGAAATGATCTCTGCACCGATTCCGCGTGGGGGATGCTCCGGACGGACCCGACCGTGAGCGGGTGTCACCCCCGGACGCCGTGGCCGTTCCGTTCCCGATCCGTGTCCCCGCGCATCCGGGAGGACCCCGACCGTGGGAACTGTCGGCACCGGATGGGGGGTCCGGGGGTTTCCACGGTGTTCCGGTCGCCGACGGTGGTTAGCGTCGTCGGCGCTGTACCCGACACCGAGGGCCGTGTGGTCCGGTCGGCCGCACGTCGGCTGCCGGGCGGACGCTCCTCCAGGTGCCGGTCGGAGCAGTCGGGCCGGGACGATGTTCTCCCGTCTCCCGATCGCGTCCGAACGGTGACCACTGGGGACGTTTCGTTACGAGTCCCACGGGTCACTCGGTGTCAGCTTGGTCCGGTACCCCGGGCTGCTGCTCGTCCACACGCCGCACAGAGGAGACATCCCCATGCTCTGGACCATTCTCATCGCCATCGTCGTCGGTCTCATCGCCGGCTTCCTCGCCCGCGCCATCGTTCCGGGTAACGACAAGATGGGCATCCTGCCCACGATCGTCCTCGGTATCGTCGGTTCGCTCGTCGGTGGCCTGCTCTGGTCGCTGATCTCCGGTGGTGGCACCGGGCAGTTCATGAGCTTCTCGTTCGGCGGCATCATCGGTTCGGTGATCGGTGCGATCATCGTCCTGGTCATCTACAACGCCATCACCGGGCGCAGGAAGGTCGGCCGCTGACGCAGCGGTAGTCCCCTCCGAGACCACAGCGCCGCCCCGTCCCTCCGGACGGGGCGGCGCTGTCGTGCGCGGCCGCCCCCGGATCGGCGGCCCGGGCGCGCTGCCCCACGTCCCCCACGGCGGTGAGTACCCCACGTACCGGACGGCCTGCCCGCCCCGCACCGCCGGCCCGTGGCCCCGGCCCGTCGGAGCGCGAGGTCCGTCGGGGAGACTGGGCCCAGTACCCGCCCTCCCGATCTGGAGCTCTCGATGCCGCAAGGAACCGTCCGTTGGTTCGACGCCGAACGGGGCTTCGGCTTCCTCGCACCCGAGGACGGCTCGCCGGACGTGTTCGTGCACGCCTCCGAGATCGTCGGGGGCGGCGGCGCGCCGGTGCTCCGCGAGGGGCAGGTCGTCGAGTTCGAGGTCGGCGAGAACGACCGCGGACCCCAGGCGCTGCGGGTGCGCGTCACGGCCGAGGCGGCCGACAGCGCCGTGGGCCTGCTCGGCACCGTCAACTGGTACGAGCCGGGGAAGGGGTACGGCTTCGCGACCCCGGACGGCGGTGGCGCCGACATCTTCGTGCACAGCTCCGCCATCGTGACCGGCGGAGTGGTCACCGAGGGACAGCGGGTGGCCTTCCTGGTCGTCGAGGGCGAGCGTGGCCCGCAGGCCGGACACGTGATCCCGCTGGGAGCGGGGGCCGGGCCGCCCGCCACCGACGGCACCGCGGACGACGCCGACGGCACGGTGGCCTGGTACGACGAGGACAAGGGCTTCGGCTTCATCACCCCCGACTCCGGCGCCGAGGACGTCTTCGTCCACGCCCGGGCCCTGGCCGAGGGGCTGACGTGGCTCGTGGAGGGCGACCGCGTCGACTTCGAGGTGACCGAGGGGGACCGGGGCCCGCAGGCCCGTGACGTGCACCTGGTCCGCAGCGGCGAGCCCCCGGCGCCGAAGCGGTCGGCACCCGCCGCGGCCGCGGGGCCGGCGTCGCGCGACGTGCCCGCACGCGGAGGTGAGGGCGTCGTCGTGCGCTACGACGGGGACCGCGGCTTCGGTTTCATCGCCCCGGACGCCGGCGGCGACGACCTCTTCGTCCACGTGTCGGTGATCGCGGGGTCGGAGCCGCTGCAGAAGGGGGACCGCGTCCGCTACGCGGTGCGTCAGAGCGACCGGGGTCCGCAGGCCGACCGCGTCGAACGCCTCTGACGCGACGGCCCGGATTCCGGGCCGGGCCCGGAACGAGGGACGGCGGCCGACCCGACAGGTGCCGGAGGCATCCTGCAGGGTCGACCGCCGTCGTTCCGCTGCCCGGACGGTCAGCGGGACGCCTCGATCAGACGTCGTAGTACAGCGCGAACTCGTACGGGTGCGGACGCAGCCGCAGCGGGTCGATCTCGTTCTCCCGCTTGTAGGAGATCCAGGTCTCGATCAGGTCCGGGGTGAACACGCCACCCTCGAGCAGGTAGTCGTGGTCCTGCTCCAGCTTGTCGATGACCGCACCGAGCGAGGCCGGGACCTGCGCGATGTCCTTGGCCTCCTCCGGCGGGAGCTCGTAGAGGTCCTTGTCGATCGGCGCCGGCGGCTCGATCTTGTTCTTGATGCCGTCGAGGCCGGCCATCAGGATCGCCGAGAAGGCGAGGTACGGGTTGCCGGACGAGTCGGGGCAGCGGAACTCGACGCGCTTGGCCTTCGGGCTGTCACCGGTCAGCGGGATCCGGATGCAGGCGGAGCGGTTGCGGGCGGAGTAGACCAGGTTGACCGGCGCCTCGAAGCCCGGGACCAGGCGGTGGTAGGAGTTCACCGTCGGGTTGGTGAACGCCAGCAGCGACGGCGCGTGGTGCAGCAGGCCGCCGATGTAGTAGCGGGCGGTGTCGGACAGGCCGCCGTAGCCGGACTCGTCGTGGAAGAGCGGCTGGCCGTCCTTCCACAGCGACGAGTGCACGTGCATGCCCGAGCCGTTGTCGCCGAACAGCGGCTTCGGCATGAAGGTGGCGGTCTTGCCGTTCTGCCACGCGACGTTCTTCACCAGGTACTTGAAGAGCATGACGTCGTCGGCCGCACGCAGCAGCGTGTCGAACTTGTAGTTGATCTCGGCCTGGCCGGCGGTGCCGACCTCGTGGTGCTCGCGCTCCACCTCGAAGCCCGACGCCTGCATCGCGGTGACGATGTCGGCGCGCAGGTCGGCGTAGTGGTCGACCGGCGGGACGGGGAAGTAGCCGCCCTTGTAGTTGACCTTGTAGCCCAGGTTGCCCCCGACCTCCTCGCGGCCGGTGTTCCACCAGCCCTCCGCGGAGTCGATGTGGTGGTAGGCCTGGTGCGGGTCGGTGCCGAACCGGATCGAGTCGAAGACGTAGAACTCCGCCTCGGGCGCCATGTAGGCGGTGTCGGCGATGCCGGACGCCGCCAGGTACTCCTGGGCCTTGCGGGCGACGTTCCGCGGGTCCCGGGAGTAGGGCTCACCGGTGATCGGGTCGTGCACGAAGAAGTTGATGTTCAGCGTCTTGTGCTTGCGGAACGGGTCGACACGAGCGGTCGTCGTGTCCGGGTGCAGCGCCATGTCGGACTCGTTGATCGCCTGGAAACCGCGGACGGAGGAGCCGTCGAAGGCGGCACCGTTCTCCAGGAGGTCGCCGGCCGTCTTGGCGGGGACGGTGAGGTGCTGCATGACGCCGGGCAGGTCGCAGAACCTGATGTCGACGTACTCGACCTTCTCGTCCGAGATGTACTTGAGTACCTCTTCGGCGTTGCTGAACACTCTCTGGGCTCCTTCATTCGCTGGTGGAGATCGTGGGTGACGGTAGGAGTGGCGTGTTGCTCACCCATCACTCACCTGTTTCACCGACGTTAACTGACCCGACCGCGACATCGGTCACGCTCGTCATCCGGTCTCCGGTCCGGTCCCGCTCGGTCGTGCGGCTACGGCGCCTACGCTAGAGAGCATGGCCCGTTGGATCGAGTCCTGGCTCCCCGGTTCATCCGCCGGAGGCTCCGCCCCGGCCGGACATCCCGGCGAGCGGTTCGGGCTGCCGGCCACCGGTCACTACTCCGTCGCCGGGTTCGGCCGCCGGGTCGCCGGGATCTGCATCGACTGGTTCCTGGCCTACCTGCTGGTGCTGCTGGTCACCGGGGTCGACGCGCTCGGCACGCCGGAGTTCAGCTGGTGGGTTCTCGGGACCTGGTTCGTCATCACCGCGCTGACGGTCGCGGTGCTGGGGACCGCGCCCGGGCACCTGGCCCTCGGCATGCGGGTCGCGCGCACCGACATGGCCGGCCATGTCGGCGTGCCGCGCGCGGTGCTGCGCACGGCGATGATCGCGGTGGTGCTGCCGCCGTTCCTGCGCGACCCCGACGGCCGCGGCTGGCACGACCGGGCGAGCCGCACGATCGTCGTGCGGGTGCTGCGCGCCTGACCCTCGCGCCTCGCCTCGCTGCTCCGTCCCGCCCCGGATGCGCACTCATGGAGCTAAAGCCTCGTGGCACCGGGCTTTCGCTCCATGAGTGCGCCCGCGCGAGCGGTGGGGGAGGTTGTCCACAGAGCCGGACTTCGTGGTCGCAACCGGGTTGCGGTGCGGCACCGTCGAGTTGTGCCCCGCTCGCTCGCCCGCGCCCCGATGCTCGCCGACCTGTTCCCGCAGGCCGTGGCGACCCGGTCGGAGCTGCTCGCGCTCGGCATCTCCAAGGCGACCGTCGACGCCCGTTGCCGGCCCGGCGGTCCGTGGAAGAAGCTCCTGATCGGGATCGTGCAGCTCGACGGGCACCGGACCACCCCCGCGCAGTACCGGCGCGCGGTGCTGCTGCACGCCGGCGAGGGCGCGATGCTGACCGGTGTCGCGGGGGCGCGGGAGCACGGGGTGGTGCGGCTGCCCGACGAGCGGCGCATCGCCGTCCTCATCCCGGCGCAGCGGAGGGTCTCCAGTCGGGACTTCGCCCTGGTCATGCGGACCGACCGACCGCCGGAGCCGGTCGGTGTGCGCGGTGCGCCGGTGGCGCCGCCCGCGCGGTGCCTGGTCGACGCGGCGGCACGCCACACCGACGCCGACGCCGTCCGCGCCATGGTCGCCGACGCCGTCCAGCGCGGGGTGTGCACGGTGGCCGACCTCGCGACCGAGCTGGACGAGCCGCGGCGGCCGTACACCGCGCGGGCGCGGGCCGCGTTCCTCGAGGTCGCCGACGGGACGCGGTCCGCCGCGGAGGCCTGGGCGCGGGAGGTCGTGCGGCGGTCGCCGCTGCCCGCGCCGCGCTGGAACGTCGCGCTGCGCGACGGGACGGGCCGGCTGCTGGGCGTCGTGGACGCCTACTGGGACGCCGTCGGACTGGCCTGGGAGATCCAGTCCCGCGGGTTCCACCTCGGGCCCGAGGCGTTCACCCGTGACGTCCAGAAGCAGGTCGACCTGCCCCGGGCGGGTGTGGTGCTGCTGCCGACCCTCGCCGGGCGGTTGCGGACCGCGCCGCGCGCCGTCGTCGCCGAGCTCGCCGATGCCCACGCACGCGCCGCGGCGACGCCCTCGCCGGCGGTCACCGCCGAACTCTGGCGACCCTGACACTGTCCCCTCGACTCACATCCGCCCCGTCGGTCCCGACCCGGACGGCACTCATGGAGCAAGAGACCGGTGGCACCGATCCGAAGCTCCATGAGTGCCCACAGGGGGGCGGGGCGAGGACGGGGAGGGGTCAGCGGCGGCGCACGGTGCGCTGGATGCTGCGCATCTTCGCGCCCTGGGGCATCGGCCCCTTGGGCATCGCGGCCGAGCGGCTGCCGAGGGCGTTGAGCTTGCCCTCCAGGGAGTCCATCTCCGCGGCGGATATGTTGCGGGGCAGCTTCATGAGGTGGCGCTGCAGCCCCTTGAGCGGGATCTGGCCCTCTTCGTTGCCCACGATCACGTCGTAGATCGGGGTGCTGCCGGCGACCCGCGCGGTGCGCTTCTTCTCCTGTGCGAGCAGGGTCTTCACCCGGTGCGGGGCCCCCTCGGCGACGAAGATGATCCCGGGCCGCCCGATGACCCGGTGCACCGCGTCGAGGTGGGTGGTGCCCGCGATGCCCTGGGTGATCCGCCACTGCCCGCGCATGTTGTCCAGCGCCCAGCCCGCCGCGCCCGGCTGCCCGTCGGCCTTCAGGTAGATCGACTTCTGGACGCGGCGGCCGAAGATGCTGAACGCCGCCAGCGCGCCGATCAGGATGCCGAAGGGCAGGAAGAACCAGACCAGGCCCAGCAGCCACCCGATGAGCGTGACGACCGCGATCGACCCGACGAACACGCCGATCATGATCGGGAGGAGCTTGGAGTCCTCCTTGCGCTGCATCTGGAACGCCTGCCAGATCTGCTGGCGGCGCTGCTTCGACGCGGCCTTCTTCTGGGCCTTGAGCGCCTTCTTCTCTTCGGGCGAGGGCTTACGGGGCTTGCCGGGCATGTGACCAGCCTACTTCCGACCGGTGATCGACGGTGCGAGGAGGTCTCAGCTGCGCGCCAGCAGGGAGCTGGCCTCCTGGGCGGCCGGGCCGGAGTCGGCCAGGTGCGCCAGGGCGGGGGAGAGCTCCTCGCCGCGGTGGGCCACGGTCTGGGCGTAGAGCCGGCCGGCCCGGTAGGACGAGCGCACCAGCGGCCCGGCCATCACACCGGCGAAACCGATCTGCTCGGCGGCCGTCGAGTGCTCGACGAACTCCTCGGGCTTGACCCAGCGCTCCACCGGGTGGTGGCGCTTGGTCGGGCGCAGGTACTGGGTGATCGTGATGATCTCGCAGCCCGCGTCGTGCAGGTCCTGCAGCGCGGAGACGACCTCGTCGGGGGTCTCGCCCATGCCGAGGATCAGGTTCGACTTGGTGACCAGACCGAACTCGCGGGCCTTGGTGATGACCTCCAGCGACCGGTCGTAGCGGAACGCCGGGCGGATCCGCTTGAAGATCCGCGGGACGGTCTCGAGGTTGTGCGCGAACACCTCGGGCCGGGACTCGAAGACCGGGGTCAGCTGGTCGTCGATCGAGTTGAAGTCCGGGGCGAGCAGCTCGACGCCGGTGCCGGGGTTCAGCTCGTGGATCTTGCGGACGGTCTCGGCGTAGAGCCAGGAGCCGCCGTCGTCGAGGTCGTCGCGGGCGACGCCGGTGACGGTGGAGTAGCGCAGCCCCATCTGCTGCACCGACTCCGCCACCCGGCGCGGCTCGTCGGCGTCCAGGTCGGCCGGCTTGCCGGTGTCGATCTGGCAGAAGTCGCAGCGACGGGTGCACTGCTCCCCGCCGATGAGGAACGTCGCCTCCCGGTCCTCCCAGCACTCGTAGATGTTGGGGCAACCGGCCTCCTCGCACACCGTGTGCAGGCCGCCCGACCGGACGAGACCCTTCAGCTCGGTGTACTGCGGACCGGTCTTGGCGCGGGTCCGGATCCAGGACGGCTTGCGCTCGATCGGGGTCTCGCTGTTGCGGACCTCGAGGCGGAGGAGCTTGCGGCCTTCGGGTGCGATGGTCACGGCGCCAGCGTACGCCCGGGGTCCGGTGTGATGCCGGTCGCGGCGGCCGTGACCTGCCACAACCGGCCCGCGAGCACCGGGTCCTGCGCGGCCGCCGAGCGCCGCGCCGGACCGGCCGGGCCGCGGGCCTCCCCGAGCCCGGTGGGGCCCAGGTAGTCGCCGCCGTGGACCGGCCCCGTCGCCGCGGCGAGCTGCGGCCCGACGCCCTCGGACACCGGCGAGGTGAGCCACCGCTCCCACGGGGCGAACAGCCGCGCCTGCAGCGTCGCGCCCCGCCGGAAGGAGTTCGCGAGCAGCGACGACTCGGTCATCCCCGGGTGCGCGGCGACCGAGAGCACCGGGTCCCCGGACAGCCGCAGCCGCCGGTCCAGCTCCGCGGCGAACAGCAGGCTCGCCAGCTTCGACGCGCCGTAGGCCGCGTTCGGGGACCAGCGCCGGCGCCGCCACCCCAGGTCGTCGGGGTCGAGCCGGCCGGTGCGGTGGCCGAGGCTGGACGTCGTGACGACCCGCGAGGGCCGCTCCGGGTCGCCGGCGGCCCGCAGCGCGGGCATCAGCAGCCAGGTCAGTGCGGCCGGCCCGAGGTGGTTGGTGCCGATCTGCAGCTCGAAGCCGTCAGCGGTGTCCGCCCGCGGCCCCATCGCGACGCCCGCGTTGTTGACGAGCACGTCCACCCGGTCCCCGGTGCGCTCCCGGATCTCCGCCGCCGCGGCCCGCACCGAGCCGAGGTCGGCGAGGTCGAGCAGCACCAGCTCACCACCGGCCCCGCGCACCGCGGCGCGGCCGCGGGCCACGTCGCGGGCGGTCATCAGCACCCGCGCCCCGGCCCCGGCCAACGCGGTGGACAGCGCGAGACCGAGCCCGGAGGTCGTGCCGGTGACGACGACGGTCCGGCCGGTCTGGTCGGGGAGCGGGTGCACGACGCGACGGTAGCGACCGGGGCCCCCACGGCCGCCCCCGGTGGTCGGGCGGCGCGCCCGGGCCGGGGCGGCTAGCGTCGCGACCCGTGGACTTCCGGATCTTCACCGAGCCCCAGCAGGGCGCCCGCTACACCGACCTCCTGCGGGTCGCCCGCACCACCCAGGACGCCGGCTACGACGCGTTCTTCCGCTCCGACCACTGGGTCGCGATGGGCGACGGCAGCGGCCTCCCCGGCCCGACCGACGCCTGGGTGACCCTCGCCGCGCTCGGCCGCGAGACCGAGCGCATCCGGCTCGGCACCCTGGTCACCAGCGCGACGTTCCGGCTGCCCGGGCCGCTCGCCGTCGCCGTCGCGCAGGCCGACGAGATGTCCGGCGGCCGCATCGAGGTCGGGCTCGGCTCGGGCTGGTTCGAGGCCGAGCACCGCGCGCTGGGCATCCCGTTCCCGCCGCTGGCCGAGCGCTTCGAGATCCTCACCGAGCAGCTGGAGATCCTCACCGGACTGTGGGCGACCCCGCTCGGGGGGCGCTTCACCCACCAGGGACGGCACTACACCGTCACCGACTCCCCGGCGCTGCCGCGCCCGGTGCAGGACGCGCCGCCGGTGATCGTCGGGGGGATGGGGAGGAGGAAGACCCCGGCGCTGGCCGCCCGGTTCGCGACCGAGTTCAACGTGCCGTTCCAGCAGCCCGAGGCCGTCGCCGCGCAGTTCGGCCGGGTCCGCGACGCGTGCACCGCCGCCGGGCGCGACCCGGGCTCGCTCACGTACTCGGTGGCGCAGATGCTGTGCCTGGGCTCCGACGACGCCGAGGTCGACCGCCGTGCGGCCGCGGTGGGCCGCGACGCCGCCGAGGTCCGCGCGAGCAGCCTCGCCGGCACCCCCGGCGAGATCGTCGACCGGCTCGGCCGCTGGGCCGAGGTCACCGGCACGACCCGGGTCTACCTGCAGGTCCTCGACCTGTCCGACCTCGCCCACGTCGAGGACTTCGCCGCGACGGTGGTGCCCCAGCTCGCCTGAGGCACCGGGCCGGGGGATCAGCCCAGGCCGGACATCAGGTCGACCTGGCGGACGACCGGGTGCTCGGCCACCGGCAGCCGGCCGTCGAGCGCGTCCAGCACGGCGGCGGCCGCCGGGCCGGCGACCTCGTCGACGGTCACCTCCCGGTCCAGCTCCGCGGTCAGGGTGGTGACGCCGGCGTCGGCGATCCCGCACGGCACGATCTTCCCGAAGTCGCCCAGGTCGGCGTCGCAGTTGATCGCGAAGCCGTGCTGGGTGACCCCGCCGGCGATCCGCACACCGATCGCGGCGACCTTCCGCTCCGGGGTGAAGCCCTGCGCGGGCAGCCAGACGCCCGATCGGCCCTCGACCCGGCCCGCGCTCGTCACGCCGAGGTCGTGGCAGACCCGGATGAGGGCCTCCTCCAGGCGGCGGACGTAGTCGACGACGTCCATCGGCTCGCCGAGGGCGACGATCGGGTAGCCGACGAGCTGTCCCGGCCCGTGCCAGGTGATGCGCCCGCCGCGGTCGACGTC
This sequence comes from Pseudonocardia tropica, assembly GCF_040105315.1. Classification (NCBI taxonomy): domain Bacteria; kingdom Bacillati; phylum Actinomycetota; class Actinomycetes; order Pseudonocardiales; family Pseudonocardiaceae; genus Pseudonocardia; species Pseudonocardia tropica. The sequence continues at coordinate 63,823 of NZ_JBEDNP010000004.1, read as the reverse complement.
GACGACCGGGGTGCCGTCGGTGGGCCGGTCCTCCGGCCGGGTGCGCCGCCCCGCGGTGTAGACCGGCGGGTGCTCCAGCAGCATCAGCACGTCCGGCCCGCCGTTCTTGCGGGCCTCGGCGTGCGCCTTCTGGGTGTCCCACGCCGCCTGGTACTCGACGCGCCCCAGCCGGTCGACCCGGACGTCGTCGGTTCCGGCGCGGCAGGACAGGTGCGGTGCGGGCATGGCGGCGAGCCTACGCCGCGCCCAGCCGGGCGAGGACGGCCTGCGCGGCCCGGCGGCCGCTGACCAGCGCACCCTGGGTGGACGGGGTGTCGCGGTGGTCGCCCGCGACGAACAGGTTCTCCCCGAGGTCGACGTCGCGGCGCACCGGCCGCCCCGCCTCGAACAGCGGCAGCGCCTCGTCGACCTGCGCGGTGTGCAGGTGCGCCCAGTCGTCGGTGCCGACGCCCCAGATCCGGGCCAGCTCGCGGCGCACCGCGGGCTCGTCGACCCCGGTGGACCCCGGGGTCCCGACGATCGAGGACGCCACCAGCGGGCGCCCGTCGGCGGAGTAGCCCGGCGCGGCCGCGGTCATCACCATCGTGTTGACGACCGGCCCGCCGGTGCCGTCCAGGTGCAGCAGCGGGGAGGCCGTCGGGGCCTGCGGCGGGACGTGGAAGAACGTGGTCAGCGCGTTCATCCGCGGCTCGGCGACCCCGGGGAGCAGCGCGGCGGCCGTCCGCGGGTCCGCCGCGACGACGACCGCCCGCGCGGACAGGGTGCCGCCGTCGGTGTCCAGGGCGGGTGTGGGCCCGCCGCGCACGGCGTGCACCCGGGTCCCGAGCGTCACGGTGCCCTCGGGCAGGGCCGCGGCCAGCCGCCGGGGCAGCGCCTCCATGCCGTCGTCGGGCACGACGATCGTGCCGAGGGCGAAGCTGCGCCACACCAGCCGCACGAACGCGGCCGAGGTCTCCAGCGCGGTCTCGGCGAGCACCCCGGACAGGAAGGGGCGCAGGAACCGGTCGGTGACCGCGCCACCGAGGCCGGCGGCGTCGAGGTCCTGCGCGGCCGAGGAGTCGACCAGGGTCGCGGTCCGCGACGGCGGCGAGGCCAGCACCCGCGCCGTCCAGGCGACGAGCTTGGCCTTCTCGATCGGGCCGAACAGGTCGTCGAGCGCGGTGGCCGGGGCCGACGCCGGGCGGCGCAGCGGGTTGACGAAGCGGTGCAGCTCGCCGTCGCCGGCGCGGATCGCCGCGCCGGGCTCGAACGGCCGCGCGCCGAGGGAGTCGAGCCCGTGCGGGGCGAGCGCCGCGTGCAGCGCCGGGTAGGAGGTGTTCAGGACCTGGAACCCGCGGTCGCAGCGGAACCCGTCGACGACGTCGGTCGCCATCCGCCCGCCGACCCGGTCGGCGGACTCCAGCACGCGCACGGTCAGCCCGTGGCGGTGCAGGACGGTGGCCGCGCGCAGGCCGGACAGGCCCGCCCCGACCACCAGGACGTCGACCTCGTTCGGGGTCATGACCCGACCGCGGCCGAGAGCGCGTCGCCGATGGTGTGGTGGCGGAACTGGAACCCGGCGTCGAGCAGCGCCGCCGGCACCGCCCGCTGGCCGCCGAGCAGCATCTCGCGGCCCATCTCGCCGAGCACGGTGGAGACCACCGGGCCGGGCACCGGGAACGGCGCGGGCCGCCCGACGGCTGCGGCCATCTCCTTGGTGAACTCGGCGTTGGTGACCGGCACCGGTCCGGTCACGTTCGCCGGGCCGGACAGCGACTCGGTCTCGACGGCGAACCGGATCGCCGCGACCTGGTCGTCGAGGGAGACCCACGGCAGGTACTGGGTGCCCTTGCCGATCCGCCCGCCGAGGAAGCCCTTGAACAGCGGGCGCAGCATCGCGAGCAGCCCACCCGAGGGGGACAGGACCAGGCCGGTGCGGACGAGGACCACCCGGGCGCCGGCGTCCACGGCGGGGGCGGCGGCGGCCTCCCAGTCCCGGCAGACGTCGGCGAGGAACCCCGAGCCCGACGGCGTGGACTCGTCGACGACGACCTGGCCGGTGTCGCCGTAGTAGCCGACGGCCGAGCCGCTGACCAGCACCGGGACCCGGTGCCGGGCCACGGCCTCGGCGAGGACGTCGGTGGGGACGTTGCGCGAGTCGCGGATCAGCTGCTTGCGGGCGCCGGTCCACGGCCGGTCGGCGATGCCGGCGCCGTTGAGGTTCACCACCGCGTCGGCGCCGTCGAGGGTGCCGTCCTGGACGGTGCCCGCGGGCGGGTCCCAGCCGCGCTCGTCGGGGGCGGCGGGGGTGCGCCGCACCAGGCGCAGCACCTCGTGCCCCGCGCCCCTCAGGTGGGCGACCAGGGCTGTTCCGATCAGTCCGGACGAACCGGCCACGACGACTCGCACGCCGCGATCCTTCCCGGTCCCGGGCGGACGCGCGAGCCGGACATGCCGCGACCATCGTCACCCGGTCGCCCGATCCGGTGACGACGGCGGCCCGCCCCGGGGGAACCGGGACGGGCCGCCGAGCGTCGCGGGGAGTGCCTACAGGCCGAGCTCGGCCTCGAAGGCGCCCTCCTCCAGCCGGGCCTTGACCGCGGACAGGAAGCGGCCGGCGTCGGCGCCGTCGACCAGGCGGTGGTCGTAGGTCATCGGCAGGAAGCAGACCGAGCGGACGGCGATGACGTCGTCGCCCTCGGGGCCGGTGACGACCTTCGGCTCCTTCGAGATCGCGCCGGTGCCCAGGATGGCGACCTGGGGCTGGTTGATGATCGGCGTGTCGAACAGCGCGCCCGCGGACCCGATGTTCGTGATCGTGAAGGTGCCGCCGGACAGCTCGTCCGGGCCGATCTTCGAGTCGCGGGTGCGCGCCGCGACGTCGGCGATCTTCTTGGCGATCCCGGCCAGCGACAGGTCGTCGGCGTCCTTGATCACCGGCACGAGCAGGCCGCGCGGGGTGTCCACGGCGATGCCCAAGTGGACCGAGCCGTGGTAGGTGACCTGCTTGTTGTCCTCGGAGATCGAGGCGTTCAGCGAGGGGAACGCCTTGAGCGCCTCGATGGTCGCCTTGGCGATGAACGCCAGGAAGGTGAGGTTGGCGCCCTCACGGCGCTTGAAGTCCTCCTTGACCCGGTTCCGCAGCTTGACGATGCGGGTGAGGTCGACCTCCTGGACGGTGGTCAGCTGCGCCGAGGTGGCGAGCGACTCGTTCATCCGCTGCGCGATGACCTGGCGCAGGCGCGGGAGCTTGACCGTGGTGCCCGGCTCCGGCGCGTTGTCCGCGCGGGTCGGGACGGCCTTCGGCTCCGTGGGCGCGCCACCGGAGGCGGGCTGCTCCGCCGGGGCGGACGGCTTCTCCTGCGCCGGGGCCTTCGCCTGCTCGGCGGCGGCGAGGACGTCCTGCTTGCGGATCCGGCCGCCGACACCGGAGCCGGTGACGGAGTCGAGGTCGACGCCGTGCTCCTGGGCCAGCTTGCGCACCAGCGGGGTCACGTACGGCTTCTCGCCCGAACCCGAGCCGGAACCGTTCGACGAGGGCTCGATGCGCCCGCCGGCGGTGTCCTCGGAGCCGGCCGGGGCGCCGTCCCGGGACTCCTCGACCTTCTTGTGCTGCGGGGCGGCCTCGGTCTTCGGCTCGGTCTTCGGCTCCGGCTCGGCCTTCGGAGCCTCCTTCTTCGGCTCCTCCGTCTTCTCCGGAGCCTTCTCCTGCTCCGGCGCCTCGTCCTGCGCCGGGGCGGCGGAGCCGTCGCCGACCAGCGCGAGCTGAGCGCCGACCTCGACGGTCTCGTCCTCGGCGACGGTGTGCTCGAGCACGGTGCCCGCGACCGGCGACGGGATCTCGGTGTCGACCTTGTCGGTGGAGACCTCGAGCAGCGGCTCGTCGACCTCGACGGCGTCGCCGACCTGCTTGAGCCAGCGGGTCACGGTGCCCTCGGTGACCGACTCGCCGAGCTCGGGCATCGTGACCGGGGTGCCGGAGCCCCCACCGGAGGACGAGCCACCGGAGGACGGCTCCGGGGCCTCCTCCTCGGCCTGCGCGGGCTCGGGCTCCGGCTCGGTCTCCGCGGGCTCCTCGGCCGTCCCGGAGGAGGAGTCGGAGTCGGACGAACCGGCGTCGTCGCCCTCGTCGGCGTCGCCGATGACGGCGAGCTCGCCGCCGACCTCGACCGTGTCGTCCTCGCCCGCGATGATGCGCTTCAGGACGCCCGCGGCGGGCGACGGGATCTCCGTGTCGACCTTGTCGGTCGAGACCTCGAGCAACGGCTCGTCGACCTCGACGGTGTCGCCCTCGGCCTTGAGCCAGCGGGTGACGGTGCCCTCGGTGACACTCTCGCCCAGGGCGGGCATCTCAACGGTGACGGCCATGTCGGGTGGAGCTCCTCTTGTTCCGCGTGGGTGTTCGGGGTCGTGGGGCCGGGATCAGCCGTGGGTGTGCAGCGGTCTCCCGGCCAGCGCGAGGTGGGCCTCTCCGAGGGCCTCGCTCTGCGTGGGGTGGGCGTGGATCAGGGCGGCGACGTCGGTGGGCAGAGCCTCCCAGTTGTAGACCAGTTGCGCCTCTCCGACGAGCTCCCCGATCCGGGAGCCCACCATGTGCACGCCGAGGACGCGTCCGCCCCGTCCGGCAGGCCCCTGGGCGACGAGCTTGACCGCCCCGGAGGTCTGCAGGATCTGCGACTTCCCGTTGCCGGCCAGGTCGTAGGTCAGGGTGTGCACCTCGCCGTGGAGGTCCCGGGCGGCCTGCTCGGTCAGCCCGACCGAGGCGACCTCGGGTTCGCAGTAGGTGACGCGCGGGATGCCGTCGTCGGTGACGGGGCGGGGTGCGAGCCCCGCGACGTCCTCGGCGACGAAGATCCCGTGGGCGAAGCCGCGGTGGGCGAGCTGCAGGCCGGGGGTGACGTCCCCGACGGCGTACACGCCGTCGAGGTCGGTGCGCAGCCGCTCGTCGACGGTCACGAAGCCGTCGTCCATCGCGACGCCGGCCTCGGCGAAGCCGTGGCCGGTGGTGTTGGGGCCGCGGCCGACCGCGACCAGCAGCAGGTCGGCCTCGATCTCCTCACCGGACTCGAGCGAGACGGTGACGGTGTCGCCGCTGCGGGTCGCCTTCGCGAACCGCACCCCGGTGCGGGCGGTGATCCGGCGCCGCCGGAACGCCCGGGCGAGCTGGGTGGAGCAGAACTCGTCCTCGTTCGGCACGAGCCGCGGCAGCGCCTCGACGATCGTGACCTCGGCCCCGAACGAGCGCCACACGCTGGCGAACTCGACGCCGATCACGCCGCCGCCGAGCACGACGACCCGGCGCGGGGCGTCGTCGAGGGAGATCGCGGCGTCGGAGGTGACGATGCGGTCGTCGAGTTCCAGGCCGGGCAGCGACCGGGCGTAGGAGCCGGTGGCGAGCACGACGTGGCGGCCGGTGATGCGCTCGTCGCCGACCCGGACGGTGCCGGGGCCCTCCAGGGTGCCCGCGCCGGGCACCACGGTGATCCCGCGCGCGGCGACCAGCCCCTGCAGGCCCTTGTACAGGCGGGAGACCACGCCGTCCTTGTAGGCGTTCACCCCGGCCATGTCGACGCCGTCGAAGCGGGAGCGGATGCCGACCTGCGCTCCGTCGCGGGCGTGGTCGGCCACCTCGGCCGCGTGCAGCAGCGCCTTGGTGGGGATGCAGCCGCGGTGCAGGCAGGTGCCGCCGAGCTTGTCCTTCTCGACCAGGACCACCGACAGACCCAGCTCCGCGGCGCGCAGCGCGCAGGCGTAGCCACCGGAGCCGCCGCCCAGGATCACCAGGTCGGCGGAACGAGCGCCCGGGTCGGACACCGATCAGCTCCCTCCGGGGGTCACCACCGGTGGACCGGCTCCGCCGGACGGGACCCCGCTACGCGGCGCCCATCTTGTCATCCGGCCGCGGCTGCGCCACGGGGGTGTCGGGAGCAAATCCGTGATCCCGTTCGTTGGGCACCCGGAGCTACCGTGTCCGGTTCGTAGGGGTGCGACCGGATCGACGAGAGGATGACGCGCATGGGTCTGCTCGACCTGTTCCGGTCACGTGGACCGTCGGGCCCCAGGTCCGGCCGGGGATCCGGCTCCGGCGGGAGGCGTGGCGCGTACGCGGAGGGGGAGGCCCACCTGCGTGAGTGGTCGGCCGCCCGGATCGGGGTCGAGGCCTTCGTCGAGCCGCGCACGACCGTGACGGAGACGACGGTGGTCCTCGTCGCGCACGACGGCGAGTGGACGCGCAGGCGGGTCGCGAACCCGAACGCGGCGAAGAAGCTGGCCCGGTCGCTGCAGATGCCGATCTACGACGTGCAGCTCGTCGGGTACCCGAACCGGATGCGCGAGCACGACGCCCGCGACCGCGCCCTGCGCAAGCGCGAGCGTCGGGAGCGGATGCTGCGCGAGCTGCGGGCCGAGGACCGCGACGCCTGACCCGGCCGGGTCAGGGGCGCAGCGAGCGGGCGCGCCGCTCGCCGAGCGCGCGCATCGCGGGCTCCAGGCGCAGCGCGGGCCCGGGGGCCAGCGCGGTGAGGCGCAGCAGCGCACCCCGCCAGGCGGGCAGCGTGCGGTAGACCCGGCCGGTGCCGAACATCCCGACCAGCGCCGTCGCGACCTGCTCGGGGGTGACCAGCACCCCGGACCGCACGAGCGCCTGGCCCTGGCCGCCGGGCGTCATCGAGCGCAGCAGCTCGGTGTTCACCCCGTCCGGGCAGACCGCGTGCACCCCGATGCCCTCCCGGCGCACCTCCGAGGCCAGCGCGGACACCACGGACAGCGCACCCGCCTTCGACGCCGCGTACACCGACAGGCCCGGTACCGGGCCGAGGCCGGACAGCGACACGGTCACGCCGATCTCGCCGCCCCGGGCGGTCCCCGTCTCCGTCTGCTCGCGGAACGCGGTCACCGCGGCCCGGGCGCCCCAGACCGGGCCCAGCAGGTTGACCTCGACCAGCGCGCGGACGCGGGCCTCGGCGATGTCGGTGACGGTGCCGTCGAACCCGACGCCGGCGTTGCTCACCCAGGCGCCCAGCGGCGCGAGCTCGCGGGCCCGGGCCACCGCCGCCGCGGACGCGGCCGGATCGGTGACGTCGCAGGCGGTGCCGGCGGCCGCCCCGATCCGGGTCGCGGTGGCCTGCGCCGCGGCCTCGTCGAGGTCGGTGACCAGCACCCGGTAACCGCGCCCGACGAGCTCGCGGGCGATCTGCTCGCCGATGCCGCGGGCTGCACCGGTGACCACCGCGGAACGGGGGGAGTGCGCGGGGACCTCGTGTCGACGACGCTGCCGGCTCATGGGCGGCAGTATGCCCTACCCGCGGGTAACCCCCGGTCCGGTGTCGCCGCCCGGATCCGGTCCGGCCAGACTCGGGACCCGTGACGGCCGCGATGCACCTGCCCCGCTTCCTCGTCCGCCAGCGGATCACCCTCGGCGTGAACCGCTACGACGTGCACGCCGCGAACCCCGACGGCAGCGCGGGCGCGCTCATGGCGTTCGCCCAGCAGAAGCGGTTCGCCTTCAAGGAGCAGGTGACCTTCTGGTCCGACGACAGCCGCTCCCGCGCGGTGTTCTCCTTCCGCGCCCGCCAGCGTCTCGACGTCCGCGCCGAGCACGACGTGTTCGACGAGCACGGCCGGGTGATCGGTACCTTCGGCAAGCGGTTCGGGGCGAGCCTGCTGCGCTCGACCTGGACGCTGACCGCGCCGGGCGTCGCCGCGACCGGCCGGGAGCGCAGCCTCGGCGTCGCCCTGCTGCGCCGGGTGGCCGAGAACCTGCCGCTGCCGTACCACTTCGACGTCACCGAGGACTCCGGCGGCACGCTGCTGATGAGCAGCGACCGGCGGTGGTCGCTGCGCGACTCCTACGACGTCTCCGTCCCGGACCCGCGCATCGACTTCCGCCTGGCCGCCGCCTTCGCCGTCGCGCTGGACGCGTTGCAGGACCGCTGAGCCGGGGTCAGCCGTTCGCGGCCACGTCCTCCAGGAACGCCAGCAGGGTGCGCACCGGCACCCCCGTGCCGCCCTTGGTGGTGTAGCCGCGCGGCCCGCCGGTGTTGAACGACGGCCCGGCGATGTCGATGTGCGCCCACGGCAGCCCGGCGGGCACGAACTCCTTGAGGAACGTGCCGGCCAGCAGCATCCCGGCGAACCGCTGCCCGCTGACGTTGCTGATGTCGGCCACCCGCGAGTCCAGCTCGCCGCGCAGGTACTCCGGCAGCGGCATCGCCCAGGCGTCCTCGCCGGTGGCGGTGCCGTGCGCGGCGACCCGGTCGCGCAGCTCGTCCGAGCCCATCACCCCGGCGGTGCGCAAGCCGAGCGCGACGAGCTGGGCGCCGGTCAGCGTCGAGGTCTCCACCAGGTAGTCGGGGTCGTCCTGGGCGGCGCGGACGATCGCGTCGGCGAGGATCAGCCGTCCCTCGGCGTCGGTGTTGAGCACCTCGACGGTGGTCCCGCCGAACATGGTCAGCACGTCGCCGGGCTTGTACGCCGTCGACGACGGCATGTTCTCCGCCATCGGCACGGTCGCGGTCACCGTGACCGGCAGCTCCAGCTTCGCGGCGAGCACGACGGTCGCGACGACCGCGGCCGCCCCGCCCATGTCCGAGGTCATGTCGGCCATGCCGGCGTTGGGCTTGAGCGAGATGCCGCCGGTGTCGAAGGTGATGCCCTTGCCGACGAGCGCGACCCGCTTCGACGCGGCCGGGCCGCCGTTCCAGGTCAGGCGCACCAGCCGGGGCGGGTTCGCCGACCCCTTCCCGACGCCGGTGACGCCGCCGTAGCCGTTCTCCCGCAGCCCGGCGTCGTCGAGGACCTCGGTGACCAGCCCGGCGCGTTCGCCCAGCGCCACCGCGTGCGCCGCGAAGGTCTCCGGGACCAGCACGTTCGGCGCGGTGTTGACCAGGTCCCGGGCGGTGACGACGGCCTCGGCGACGAGCGTCGCCCGCCGCACGGCCGGGGCGTCGGCACCGGTGAACGACCAGCTGCCGACCGGGGCGGCCGCGGCGTCGGTGGAGGTCCGGTGCCGGTCGAAGCGGTGGCCGCCCAGGACGGCGCCGACGACCGCGGCCTCGGCGTCGAGGGCGGACAGCGTGCTCAGCACCGAGCCGGTCCCGGCCAGTGTGCGGGCGGCGGCACCGGCGGCGCGGCGGACCGCCTCGGACGCCTTCGGCCCCTCGGCCGGGCGGCCCAGACCGACCGCGACCAGCCGCGGCGCGGACAGCGCGCCGCGGGTCGGCAGCGACACGACCTGCTCGGCCTTCCCGGTCGCGCCGACGGTGGTGAGCAGCTCCAGCAGCTCCCCGGAGAACGCGGCGTCGACGCCGGCGGCGCCCGCGGCCAGCGCGGGGCCGGTGCCGTCGGCGGCGTCGGCCGCGGGGGCGTGCAGACCGACCACGACGGCGTCGACGACCGCCTCCGTCTCGGCACCGCTGTGTGCGGCGGTCTGCGGGAGGGTCGGGACGTCGATCGGCACGGGTGGCACTCCTCGGGGTCGGACGGGAACGGTGGGTATCGGACGAGTGGCTCCGGGTCGTCCGATCTCACCCTGTGTGGCCGGTGCACACGTCCCGTGCGCCGGGTGGGTGGGGAGCCGGTGGCGGGCGGGACGGCGAGACCGGACCGAGATGGTAATGACACCCCCGCGGCGCCGCGCGGCACAGGGGTGGATGGGAAGGTGAGCGGGTGCCCCGTCCCCCGTACCGGATCCCGACCGTGACCGCGGTCGTCGTCGCCCTGTCGGCGACGTTCGGTACCGGGCTGTACGCCGCGCTCGGCCCCGCGGCCGCGTCGGCGGGCACCTGGTTCCCGCTCGGGGTGCTCCTCGCCGCGCTGCTCGCGCTCGGCGTGGTCGGCTCGACCGCGCACCTGTCGCTCGCCCGCCCGGCCGGTCCGGAGCTGGCCCGCGGTGACCTGCCCGTCCCCGCACTGCGGCTGGGGGCGGTCGCGCGGGTGACCTCGCGGGCCGCCGCCGGGTCGGCCGCGGCGCTGGTGTTCGGCGCCCACGTGCTGCCCACCCAGCCGGTGACGATCGCGGTGGTGGCGGTGCTCGCCGTCGTCGCGGTGAACGCCTTCGGGGTACGGATCTCGCCCGGTGCGGCGCGCGGGCTGGTGGTGGGCACGGTGCTCGCCCTGACCGTCGCGATCCTGGTGGGGCTGCGGTCGGACGGGCCGCACGCGGTGCTGTCCTCGGCGATGCCCGCCGCGGCCACCGGGGCCGGCATCGCCGGCGACGGCGCCGGGACGCCCGACGACCCGGCCGTCGCCACGCTGCAGGCCGCGATCGAGCCGGGCCCGCTCGGCGTGCTCGCCGCCGCCGGGTTCGTGTTCCTCGCCTTCACCGGGCTGTCCCGCGTCGCCGAGCTCGGGGGCAGCCTGCGGGACCCGGTGCGGGCGATCCGCCGGGCCCCCGCGCTCGCCGTCGTGATCACGACGGTGCTGCTGCTCCTGCTGTCGGCGGCCCTGCTGCGCGGGCTAGGTGCGTCCGGGCTGGCGTCGGCGTCGGCGCCGCTGGCCGCGCTGATGGACACCAGCAGCAGCGCCCAGGTGGGGGTGCTGGTGCGGGTAGGTGCCGCCGCCGCCACGGTCGCCGCACTGCTCGGGGCGCTGTCACGGGCCGCAGCCGGCGCCGCCCGGCTGTCCCGCGAGGGGGAGCTGCCCGCGTTCCTGGGGCGGGGCGGGGCGCGCGGCACGCCGTGGGTGGCCGACCTGACGCTGGGGGTGCTGACCCTGGCGATGACCCTGCTGCTGTCCGCGACGACCGCGATCGTCGTCACCGTCGTCGCGGCCCTGGTCCACCACGCCGTGCTGCACGCCGCGGTGCTCCGGCTGCCGGGACGCCCCGTGCGGGCGGCGGTCGTCGCCGTCGCCGGTGGGGTGGGGTGCCTGGCCGTCGCCGCGTCGATGCCGCCGTGGCCGCTGGTCGCGACGGCCGGGGCGCTCGCCGCGGGCTGGGTGCTGTGCGCCGTCACGGCGCGCTCCCGCGCCCGCGCCGCGGCCGAGGAACCCGTGCGCCGCAGCGATCCCGAGGAACAGGCGGCCTGAGGCCGATAGGGTCGGGCGCGTGACCGACGAGCTCCTGCCCAGCCCGCTGCACGACCGGCACGTCGCCCTCGACGCCACCCTCGGCGAGTTCGGGGGGTGGTCGATGCCGATCTCCTACCCGGGCGGCACCGTCGCCGAGCACACGTCGGTCCGCGAGACGGCGGGCCTGTTCGACGTCAGCCACCTCGGCACCGTCCCGATCTCCGGGCCGGGCGCGGCCGCGCACCTGAACGCCTGCCTCACCAACGACCTCGGCCGCATCGGCCCGGGCCGCGCCCAGTACACCCTGGCCTGCGACGACCGCGGCGGCGTCGAGGACGACATGATCGTCTACCTGGCGGCCGACGACGACCTGCTGCTCGTGCCGAACGCCGCGAACTCCACCCGGATCGTCTCCGCGCTCGCCGCCGACGCCCCGCCCGGGGTCACGGTCACCGACCGGCACCGCGAGCTCGCCGTGCTCGCCGTCCAGGGGCCCCGCTCCGCCGAGGCCCTGACCGCGGCGCTCGGTGCCGCGGGACAGGGCGTCGCGGACCTGGGCTACATGGCGTTCACCGACCTCGAGGGCGGCCTGAACGACGGCGGTCTGCGGATCTGCCGCACCGGCTACACCGGCGAGCTCGGCTACGAGGTCGTCCTCGCCGCGGAGGCGGCACCGGCGATGTGGGACGCCCTGCTCGCCGCCGTCCGCGCCGTCGGCGGCGGACCGTGCGGTCTCGCGGCGCGCGACACCCTGCGCACCGAGATGGGCTACCCGCTGCACGGCCACGAGCTGTCCACCGAGATCAGCCCGGTCCAGGCCGGGAGCAGCTGGGCGGTCGGCTGGGACAAGCCCGCGTTCTGGGGCCGCGACGCCCTGCTCGCCGAGCGCGCGGCGGGCCCGGCGCGGCGCCTGCGTGCGCTGCGGGCGACCGGGCGTGGTGTCCCGCGGGCGGGCATGACCGTCCTCGACGGTGAGGGCGGCAGGCCCGTCGGCGTCGTCACCTCCGGGACGTTCTCCCCGACGCTGCGCACGGGCGTCGCGCTGGCCCTGGTCGACACCGCGGGCGAGGTGGCCGTGGGCGACACGCTGGTGATCGACGTCCGGGGCCGTGCGCTGCCGGTGGAGGTCGTGAAGCCGCCGCTGGTGCCCTCGCACGTCCGCTGAGCGTTCCGTTCCTCGGGAATCCGACTGTTTGCCCCGTGGACAGCGGGGATACCGTTCGGGGCATGAGCGCGCCGAAGTTCTCCGTGACCCGCAACCCCGCCCCGGCGTCCCCGCAGCGGCGCGCCGACGTACTGGCCGCCCCCGGCTTCGGGCGGTACATGACCGACCACATGGTGACCGTCCGGTGGACCGCGGGCACCGGCTGGCACGATCCGGCGGTCGTGCCGTACGGGCCGATGACGCTGGACCCGTCGTCGATGGTGCTGCACTACGGGCAGGAGATCTTCGAGGGGCTCAAGGCCTACCGCCAGCCCGACGGCTCGATCGCCTCGTTCCGGCCCGACGCGAACGCCGCCCGGTTCGCCGGCTCCGCGCGCCGGCTCGCGATGGCCGAGCTCCCCGAGGACCTGTTCCTCGCCTCGCTGTCCGAACTCCTCGCGGTCGACTCCGAGTGGGTGCCCGAGGCGGGCGGGGAGGACTCGCTCTACCTCCGGCCGTTCATGATCGCGACCGAGGTCGGGCTGGGGGTGCGGCCCTCGTCGGAGTACCTGTACTCGGTCATCGCGTCCCCGGCCGGGCCGTACTTCTCCGGCGGGGTCAAGCCGATGGACGTGTGGCTGGAGACCGAGTACACCCGGGCCGCGCTCGGCGGCACCGGCACCGCCAAGTGCGGCGGGAACTACGCCGCGTCGCTGCTCCCGCAGTCGGTCGGCGCCCAGCACGGCTGCGCCCAGGTCGCCTACCTCGACGCCGAGGAGCGTCAGTGGATCGACGAGATGGGCTCGAACAACCTGTTCTTCGTCTTCCGCTCCGACGACGGCTCGGTCGAGGTCGCGACGCCGGACCTGCGCGGCTCGGTGCTCGCCGGCATCACCCGGGACTCGCTGATCACGGTGGCGAAGGACCTCGGGATCTCCGTGGTCGAGCGCCGCATCTCCGGCCAGGAGTGGCTCGGTGGCGCCGCGAGCGGCGTGCTGACCGAGGTGTTCGGCTGCGGCACCGCCGCGGTGATCACCCCGATCGGGACGGTCAAGCACAGCGGCGGCGAGGTGACCGTCGGCAACGGTGAGCCCGGCCCGGTCACCCTGCAGCTGCGCGAGGCGCTGACCGCGATCCAGCGCGGCGCGGCCCCGGACCCGCACGGCTGGATGCACACCCTGGTGCCTGCCTCCGCGTCGGTCTGAGCCGTCCCGGGTCGGCCCTCCGGTCCCACCGCGTCTCGGGGGCCACCCGACCCGCCCGGCCCGACCGACGGCGCGGCCCTCGGCCGCGGGCGTCCCGGCGGCGCGCATCCCCGGCTGCGGGGACCACCGGCGGCGCGGATCCCCGGTCCTGCGATGCCCGGCGCCCGGACCGGCTGGAGCGCGCCCCGCGGACCGCCACCCGGGTCACCCGGTGAGCGCGGCCGCCAGGACGACGAGGACCGCGGTGCCGCCGAGCTCGCAGGACGCACCCAGGACGTCGCCGCTCATCCCACCGAAGCGTCGCCGGGTGTGCCGGGCCAGCCCCACCACCAGCAGCGCCGCGATCAGCACCGCCCCGGCGACGGCGAGCACCACCCCGGCGGCGCCCGCCTCCGGGACGGCGGCGTACCGCTGCGGCTCGACGGCGACGACCAGCGCGGCGGTCGCGGCCACCGCCAGACCGGTCCACCACAGCGGCGCCACCCACACCGGCTGCGACCCGGCGACGGTCGCCCCCAGCCCGCCGGGGCGCGCGGCGGGCGTCCCGCGGCGCGCGACCCAGCAGAACCCGGCCCGCCCGGTCGCCGCGGCCAGCGCGCAGACGACGAGCACGACCGCGGGCGGCGCGGACGCCAGCTGCGCGAGGGCGGCGGCGCGGGCGCCCAGCACCACCAGCAGCGTGACCACGGCGAACGGTCCCGCCCCGCCGTCGGCCATGATCCGCAGCGCCCGCTCCGGCGGGCCGTAGCTGCCCAGGCCGTCGGCGGTGTCGGCGATGCCGTCGACATGCATCCCGCGCGTCGCGAGGGCACCCGCCCCGACCGTCAGCAGGCCCGCGACCAGCGGGGACACCCCGGCGGCGACGAGTCCGGTGAGCAACGCCCCGCCCGCGACGCCGAGCCCGGCGCCGACCAGCGGAGCCCAGCGCAGGGCGGCCGCGGCGACGCCGTCGGGAAGCGCGCCGTCGTCGGAGGTGCGGACCCGGGCGGGCACGACGGTCAGCCAGCTGACCGCCAGCGCGAGCCCGGCGAGGGGACCCGGCCGGGGTCCGCTCACCGGCCGAGGCCGACCGGCGCGGTCACGTCACCCGGGACGACGCCGGTGTCGTGCGCGGTCCCGGTCTCGGCGAGCAGCCGCGCCGCGGTGACCAGCAGCGGCAGCACCGTCACCGCGGCGGTGCCGTCCTCGGTGCGCACCGCCAGGTCCAGCAGCGGCACCAGCGACAGGTGCTCCAGGACGAGCGCCGCGGCCGGTTCGGTCGACGGCTGCGCGGCGACCCACCAGTCCTTCGCACCGGGGGCCAGCTCGTCGGCGAGCAGGGCCGCGGCGCCGACGGCCAGACCGTCGAGCACCGCGGGCACCGTGCGCTCCGCGGCCCGGGCGAGGAACCCGGCGAGCACGATGAGGTCCGTGCCGCCGACGGTGCGCAGCAGCGCCAGCGGGTCGCGCAGGTGCGGGCGGGCCCGGCGCAGCGCGTCGCGGATCGCGACGGCCTTGCGCATCCAGGCGCGGTCGTCGATCCCCGACGCCCGCCCCACGACCGCGACGGGCTCGGCCCCGGTCACCGCCGCGACGAGCGTCGCGGCGGGGGTCGTCACGCCGACGGCGAGCGTCGCCGGGATCAGCAGGTCCGCGCCGGCGTCGATCTCGGCGTCGGCCAGCCGCCGCCCGGTCAGCCACGCCGCGGTGGCGCGCTCGCCGTCCAGGGCGTCCTCGCGGTCGATCCGGCCGGTGCCGTGCGCGACGAGCCAGCCCGGCTCGGCGCCCTCGGCCCCGGACACGAGCCCGACGTCGACGACCCGCACGGTCGCCCCGGCGGCCCGCGCGGCGACGGTGACCGGCAGCCGTCCGGCCGCGGCGGCGGTGGCGCGCACCGTGGACACCTGCGGCGGGTACGCCGAGACACCGTTCTCGGCGATGCCGTGGTCGGCGGCGAGCAGCACCACCCGGGCGCGCACGGGCGCCTGCGGGGGACAGGTGCCCTGGCAGGACGCGAGCCAGACGCCCAGCTCGCCGAGCCTGCCGAGCCCGCCGGTGGGCATCGCGAGCCCCTCGACCAGTGCGACGGCCTCGCGGCGGCTGCGGGAGTCCGGCCGCCCGACGGTGACCGGGACGATCTCCACGTCCGACCCGGTGACCGAGTCGGGTGTCGTCGCGGCCCCGGCGACGGCGCCCGCGGCCGCCCCGGTCGCGGGGAGGACCGCACCCGGGACCCCGGCGGGGGTGCCGGCGACGTCGCCGTCGGCGTCGGCGACCTCGGCTCCGGCGGCCGGAGCACCGCTCCCACCGCTCCCACCGGGAGCCGTGACCCCGGTGGCGGAGCCGGGCGAGCCGGCTACGGCGGCGTCGAGCCCGGCAGCGGGTCCCGCAGCGGCGAGATCGGCGGGTGCTCCGGCGGCCGGCGCTGCAGGACCGGATGTGGGGGCGGCGATGCCGGCCGGATCGGCGGAGGCGTCCGCGGCCGGAGCGGGCAGGGCGAGGGCCCGCCCCGCCACCACGAGCACGACGTCGTCGCACACCCGCGCGACGGCGGCGTTCAGCTCGCCCAGCCGGTCGCGGAACAGCCGCCCGGCGCGGGTGTCCGGCACGACCCCCAGCCCGGTCTCGGCGGACACCAGCACCAGCGGTCCCGGCGCGGCGGCGACCGCGGCGACCAGCCCGTCGACGGCGGCGTCGACCGTGGCGGGCACGACCGGGGCGTCCCAGGCGCCGGCGTCGTCGAGGACCCCGGTCAGCCAGGTCGCCAGGTCGTCGACCAGCACCGGGCCGGGCCGGGCGAGCGCGGCGGCCAGCTCGGTGCCGCCGACCTCCTCGGTGGTCCAGTGGGCCGGGCGCCGGGCGGTGTGCGCGGCGATCCGCGCGTCCCACTCGGTGTCGCCGGGGATCCGCCGGCCGGTCGCGAGGTAGCGGACCGCCGCGTCGTCGCCGAGCAGTTCCTCGGCGTGCCGCGACTTGCCGGAGCGCGTGCCCCCGAGGACGAGCGTCCGCAGTTCGACGGGAGGAGTCACGCCGCACATCGTGTCCTACCGGTCCCCGGTAGCGTCGCGAAGGTGCTCGATCATCTGGTCCTGGCCACCCCCGACGTCGACGGCACCGCCGCTGACCTGGCCGGACGTCATCTCCACACGCTCGAGGGCGGGCCGCACGTCGGTGTCGGCACCCGCAACCGGCTGGCCGGGATCGGGCCGGGCCGCTACCTGGAGGTCGTCGGCCCCGACCCCGCGCAGGACGAGCCGGGCGCACCGCGCCCGTTCCGGATCGACACCCTGGCCGCGCCCGCGCTGGTGACCTGGGCGGTGCGCGTCGACGACCTCGACGCCGCGCTCGCCGCGGCCCGCGCCGTCGGGCACGACCCGGGACCCGCCCGCGACATGTCCCGCCGGCGCCCGGACGGCACGCTGCTCGCGTGGCGGCTCGCGTTCCCGCCCGACGACGCGGGCGGGGTGCTGCCGTTCCTCATCGACTGGGGCACCACCCGGCACCCGTCGGCCGACCTGCCGGTCCCGGCGAGCCTGCGCACGCTGCGCCTGACCCACCCCGAGCCGGAGCGGGTGACCGCACTGCTCGACGCGGTCGGTGCGGGTGGGGAGGCCGAGGTCGTCGCGGGGGAGTCGCCGTCGCTGCAGGCCGTGCTGGACCTGCCCGGCGGGCCGCTCGTGCTCTGAGGGCAGGGGCCCGCCGGGACGGTGTCAGACCGTGTCGCCGCGCTTGACGCGCGGCTTGGGCACCCGCATGCGGCGAGGCTGGGTGGCGCGGGAGAACGCGTACCACCCGGTACCGAGTCCCTTGATCTCCTCGCCGGGGAACTTCGCGCGCGCCTTCTTCAGGACCTGCATGCCCAGCAGCGTGCCCTCGACGACCATCACGATCAGCATGAGGAACGTGAACAGCGTGACGTACTGCTGGATCACCGGGTTCTGGATCAGCGCGGCGACCAGCACGAGGGCGGCCAGCGGCAGGAACAGCCCGATGACGTGCGGGCGCGAGTCGACGACGTCGCGCACGTAGGCCCGCACCGTGCCGCGGTCGCGGGGGAGCAGCACCCGGTCGTCGCCGGCGTCCATCCGCTTGCGGCGCTCCAGCGCCTTCGCCCGGCGCTCGTCCTTCGACGGCCGGGTGGCGCGGGCCAGCTTCGCGGCCTCCCGCTGGGTGCGCGGCGGGGGCGGCGCGGGACCGCGCCGCCTGCCCTCGGCGTCACGGCGCTTCGGTGTCGCCCGGCCCTTGCCGGGGGTGGTGTGGGGACGCGAGCGGGTCGCGCCCTCGCCCTCCGTCTCCGCAGCGTCCGTGCCCGCCGGGGACTCGACGGCCGTCTGACCGGCCTGGTCGGAGCTCTCGGAGCGGCGCAGGAACCTCACAGTCGTCCACAATACGGGCCGCCGCTAGCCTGCCCCGCATGCGCATCGTGGTGGCTCCCGACTCCTTCGGCGGAACGCTGCGCGCACGGGAGGCGGCCGAGGCGATCGCCGCGGGCTGGCGGCGCGGCGTGCCCGGCGCCGAGGTCGCGATCGTCCCGCTGGCCGACGGCGGCACCGGCTTCGCGGAGGTGCTGCACACCGCGCTCGGCGGGACCATGCACGAGCTGGAGGTCACCGGCCCGCTCGGTGACCCGGTGACCGGGTCCTGGCTGCGCGTCGGCGACACCGCCTACCTGGAGTGCGCCTCGGCGTGCGGGCTGCACCACGTCCCGCGCGAGGACCGGGTGCCCGGGGTCGCCCGCACCGCGACGACGTCCGGGGTGGGGGAGCTGCTGGCCGCCGCCCGCGACGCCGGCGTCACCACCGCCGTCGTGGGGCTCGGCGGGTCCGCCACCACCGACGGCGGCGCCGGCCTGCTGGCCGCGCTCGGCGCCGTCCCCGTCGACGACGACGGCCTCCCGCTCCCGCCCGGCGGCGCCGCCCTGGACTGCTGCGCCCGCCTCGACGGGACCCCCGACCTGGGCGGGATGACCCTGGTCGCGGCGAGCGACGTCGACAACCCGCTGCTCGGACCGCACGGTGCCGCCGCGGTGTTCGGTCCGCAGAAGGGCGCCGACGACGCCGCCGTGACCGAGCTGGACGGCGCGCTGACCGTGTTCGCCGGGGTGCTCGCCGACCTGGCCGGGCGCGAGGTGCGCGACCTGCCCTCGGCCGGCGCCGCGGGCGGTCTCGGCGCCGCGCTGCTCGCCATCGGCGCGCGGGTCGAGTCCGGTGCCGGGCTGGTCCGCGACCTGGTCGGGCTCGACGCCGAGCTGGACGCCGCCGACGTCGCCGTCACGGGGGAGGGCAGCTTCGACTGGCAGTCGCTGCGCGGGAAGCTCGTCACCGCCGTCGCCCGGCGTGCGGCCGACCGCGGGACGCCGTGCGTGGTGCTGGCCGGTCAGGTCAGCGTCGGCCGCCGGGAGGCCGCGGCGGCAGGGGTCGACGCGGCGTTCGGGGTGGCGGAGGAGTTCGGCCTGGAGGCGTCGATGGCCGACCCCGCCGGGACCCTCGCCGACCTGGCCGAACGGGTCGCACCACGCTGGAGCCGGTGAGCCCCGTCACCCGCCCGTCGGCGAATCGCACGGTCTCCGCCCGGATGCGGACCCGCCCGACGTCGTACTATGGATCCCGACGCCCGGTGGGAACAGGGCGGACCACGCACGTTGTTGGGAGAGTCATGACCGTTGACAACACCTTGGACGCGGGCGCGACCAGGGAGCAGACGCACGGCGTGGAGCTGACCGACTCCGCTGCCGTCAAGGCGCGCACCCTGCTCGAGCAGGAGGGCCGCGACGACATGCACCTGCGTATCGCCGTGCAGCCCGGTGGCTGCGCCGGCCTGCGCTATCAGCTCTTCTTCGACGACCGGTCGCTCGACGGTGACCTCTTCCGTGATTTCCACGGTCTCAAGGTCGGCGTCGACCGGATGAGCGCCCCGTACCTGCAGGGCGCCACGATCGACTTCGTCGACACCATCGAGAAGCAGGGCTTCACGATCGACAACCCGAACGCGGGCGGCTCCTGCGCCTGTGGCGACAGCTTCAACTGACGTCGCACAGCAGCACCTCCGAAGGGCCCCGCCGGTGATCTCCGGCGGGGCCCTTCGCCGTGGGTGACGTAGGGTCCCCTGTGTGCCTATTGCCGTGACGGGATCGATCGCCTCCGACAATCTCATGCATTTCCCGGGGAAGTTCTCCGAGCAGATCCTCGCCGACCAGCTGGACCGGATCTCGGTCAGCTTCCTGGTCGACGACCTGACGGTCCGCCGGGGCGGGGTCGCCGGGAACATCGCCTACGCGCTCGGGGTCCTCGGCCAGAACCCGGTCCTCATCGGTGCCGTGGGCGCCGACTTCGCCGAGTACAAGCAGGTCCTCGACGACCTGGGTGTCGACACCTCCGGGGTGCACACCCACGACGACGTCCACACCGCCCGCTTCGTCTGCACCACCGACGACGACATGCGCCAGATCGCGTCCTTCTACACCGGCGCGATGGCGAAGTCGAAGGAGATCGAGCTCGCCCCGATCGCCGAGCGCGTCGGCGGGTTCGACCTGGTGCTCATCGGCGCCAGCGACCCCGATGCCATGCTGCGCCACACCGACGAGTGCCGCGAGAAGGGCTACACCTTCCTCGCCGACCCGTCCCAGCAGCTGGCCCGCATGGAGGGCCCCGAGGTGCGGCGCCTCATCGAGGGCGCCACCTACCTGGTGACCAACGACTACGAGTTCGAGCTGCTGCTCAAGAAGACCGGCTGGACCGCCGAGGAGATCGGCGCCAAGGTCGGCACCCGGATCACCACCTTCGGGGAGAAGGGCGCGCTGATCGTCGAGGCCGACGGCACCGAGACCCGGATCGACGTCGTCCCGCCGACCGAGCTGGTCGACCCGACCGGTGTCGGCGACGCCTGGCGCGCCGGCTTCCTCACCGCGCTCGGCGCGGGGCTGTCGCTGGAGCGCTCGGCCCAGCTGGGTGCGCTCATCGCGACCTACGTCCTGGAGTCCGACGGCCCGCAGGAGTGGACCTGGGACCGCGACGCCGCCCTCACCCGGCTGCGCGACGCCTTCGGTGGCGCCGCGGCCGACGAGATCCGGGCCGTCCTGCCCGGCTGACCCCCGCCGTACGGGAACGGGCCGGCACCCCCGCGGGGGTGCCGGCCCGTCGTCGTGCGGGGCCGCTCAGATCTTGACCGGGTAGGTCGGGGTCGGGACCTCGGGCACGATCCGCTTCTCGACGAAGATCCCGTGCCACAGCAGGAAGACCAGCACCGCCCAGATCCGGCGGGAGTGGTCGACCGGGCCCTCGCGGTGCGCGTCGAGCATGCGGTGCACGGCCTGCAGGTCGATCAGGTGCCCGGCACCGGAGTTCTGCAGGATGTCGCGCGCCCAGGCGTACATCTCGTCGCGCAGCCAGTGCCGGATCGGCACCGGGAAGCCGAGCTTCGGCCGGTTGAGCACGTGCGGCGGGATGATCCCCTCGCAGGCCCGGCGCAGCGCGTACTTCGTGGTGCCGTTCGAGCCGTGGGTGATCTTCTGCGACTGCGGCAGCGACGAGGCGATGTCGAACACCTCGGGGTCGAGGAACGGCACCCGCAGCTCCAGCGAGTGCGCCATCGTCATCTTGTCGGCCTTGACCAGGATGTCGCCGCGCAGCCAGGTGAACAGGTCCACGTGCTGCATCCGGGCGACCGGGTCCCAGTCGTGGCTGGCGAAGTAGTGCGGCGCCGTCACGTCCTGGTGTGACACCCGCGGGTCGTAGCCGCGCAGGACCTCGTGGAGCTGGTCGTCGCGGAAGATGCGGGCGTTGCCGTAGTAGCGCTGCTCCATCGACAGCGACCCGCGGCGCAGCAGATCCTTGCCCCGCATGCCCTCGGGCATCTTGCGCGACGCCCGGCGCATGAGCGGCTTGAGCGTGCCGGGGACCTTCTCGAACGGCGACAGCGACAGCGGCTCGCGGTAGATCGAGTACCCGCCGAACAGCTCGTCGGCGCCCTCGCCGGACAGCACGACCTTGACGTGCTGGCGGGCCTCGCGGGCGATGAACCACAGCGGGACCAGCGCCGGGTCGGCGACCGGGTCGTCGAGGTACCAGATGATGAGCGGCAGGGACTCCATCATCTCGTCCGGCTTGACGGTGCGGACCACGTGCCGCACGCCGATCGCGGCGGCGGACTCGGCGGCCACGTCGACCTCGGAGTAGCCCTCGCGCTCGAACCCGGTGGTGAAGGTGATCAGGTTCGGGTTGTGCTCCTTGGCGAGCGCCGCGATCGCGGTGGAGTCGATCCCGCCGGACAGGAACGCGCCGACGGTGACGTCGGCCCGCATGTGCTTGGCGACCGAGTCGCGCAGCACGTCGGCGATCTCGCCGTGCACGATCGCCTCCGCCTCGGCGCTGGCCGGGGCGTGGCTGGGCAGCGAGATGAACTTCGGCGCGAAGTAGCGCTGGTGCAGCGGCTCCTCGCCGGGGCGCACGGTGACGTGCGTGCCGGACTCGACACGCGAGATCATCCGGTGCAGCGACATCGGCTCGGGCACGTACTGCAGGGTCAGGTAGTGCTGCAGCGCGGCAGGCTCCAGGTCCAGCCCGATCTCGAGCTCACCGGCCAGCGACAGCAGCGACTTCTTCTCACTGGCGAACGCGGTGCCGACCGGGGTGGTGGCCAGGAACAGCGGCTTGATGCCGAACGGGTCGCGGGCCAGGAACAGCTCGCGCTCCACGACGTCCCAGATGGCGAAGGCGAACATGCCGCGCAGGCGCTGCACGGCGTCGGGGCCCCAGTAGTGGAACGCCGCGACGATGACCTCGCCGTCGCCGTCGGTGGCGAACGCCGCGTCGTAGGTCTCGATCAGCTCCTCGCGGAGCTCGAGGTAGTTGTAGATCTCGCCGTTGAAGACGATCGTGTAGCGGGTGTCCTCGCCCGGCACCGGCCCCCAGTGCAGGGGTTGGTGGGAATGGTCCACGTCGATGATCGACAACCGGTTGAACCCGAGGACGAGGTCGTGGTCGTTCCACGTCTCGCTCTCGTCGGGTCCCCGGTGCCGCGCACAGCGCAGCCCGTCGGCGATCGGGTCGACCCGGGTCGCGGCGTCCGCCCCGGCGGTCAGCAATCCCAGCAGTCCGCACACATCGGTCAGTATGCCGAGTCAGCCGGACGGGTCTCGCGCGCCCCGGTGCGAAACGGTCTTCCCGCTGCGAGACTGCCGGTTCCCCCGCGGCGGTGACGACGTTCACGCCCTGTTCGGGAACCCCCGGGGGGCGCGGCCCGACCGGGGTTCGTCTAGGCTCTACGCGAGGTCGAAGACGGTGCTCCATACGGGTGGCACAAGGTCCCCTTCGACCGCGGTGTCGTGACGGCGGAGCAAGGAAGAACGTGCTGGCAGTGCGGCGTACGCAGGAGACGACAGGAAGGCGGCGTGCAGTGGCCCGAACCGAAGGCCGCTCCCGGATCGCCCGGGCGGCGAAGGTGGCCGTGGTCGGCCTGCTGGCGGCGCCGGCTCTGGCCGGTTGCTCGGTCCAGGAGGTCATCCGGTTCGGGTGGCCCGAGGGGGTGACCCCCGAAGCCGAGTCGATGCGCAACCTGTGGACCTGGTCCGCGATCGCGGCGCTGGTCGTCGGTGTCATCACCTGGGGCGCCATGTTCTGGGCGATGATCCTGCACCGGAAGCGCAAGGACGACGACGGCTCGCTGCCGCGCCAGACGCAGTACAACCTGCCGGTCGAGCTCGTCTTCACGGCGATCCCGACCGTCATCGTGGCCGTGCTCTTCGGCTTCACGGTGAACGTGCAGAACTTCGTCGACAAGGAGAACCCGACCGCGGGTGGCCCGGCCGACCTGCGGGTCGACATCGTCGGGTTCCAGTGGAACTGGGAGTTCTCCTACCCCGACGAGGCCGGTCAGGGCGGGCGCCCGGTGAGCACGCTGGGGACGAGCGACACGATCCCGATCATGGTCCTCCCGACCGACCGGTCGATCCAGTTCACGCAGCGCTCGCCCGACGTGATCCACTCGTTCTACGTGCCGGAGTTCCTCTTCAAGCGCGACGTCTTCCCGTTCCCGGAGCGGAACGAGCAGGACAACAGCTACATCATCGACCGGATCGACCGTGAGGGTGCGTTCGTCGGTCGCTGCGCCGAGCTGTGCGGCACGTACCACTCGCAGATGAACTTCGAGGTGCGTGCGCTGGAGCCCGCGCTGTTCGACCGGTACATCCAGCTCCGCAAGGAGACCAACCCGCAGACCGGGCAGGCCTACTCGACCGGCGAGGCGCTGCAGGCGCTGAACTGCGGCGAGTGGTGCGCGCCGGAGGCGATCAGCACGCAGCCGTTCTCGACCGACCGCGGCCAGCTGGCCGCGCAGGTCACGGGCTGAGGGAGGACGCGCACCCATGAAGATCGAGTCCCGGCTCTTCGAGATCGTCACCGGCTTCTTCATCCTGGCCGCGCTGGCGTACATGTTCATCGCCGGTGAGGTCGTCGGCGTGACCGCGCTGTGGCTGACCGCGGGTCTGTCGCTGATCGTCAGCACGTACTTCCGGTTCGTCTCGCGCCGCCTCGAGGAGCGCCCGGAGGACAACCCCGAGGCCGAGGTGTCCGACGGTGCCGGCGAGGTGGGCTTCTTCTCCGCCGGCAGCTACTGGCCGCTGGGCCTGGCCGCCGCGGCCGCCTTCGCCGCCCTGGGCGTCGCCTTCTGGTACGCCTGGATGATCGTCGTCGGCATGACCCTGGTGCTGATCGCCGTCGGCGGTCTGGTGTTCGAGTACCACCGGGGCCCCGCCGCCCACTGACCGGCTCGCGAGCCGGCCCCATCCCCGTCTCCGGGGGTGGGGCCGTTCGCCGTTCGGGGGTGCTCAGGCCGCCGCGCTGCGGGACGTGGCCGCCGGGGCGCGGTCAGCCCCGGGCCGCGCGGCCCAGCGCGTCGCGGGCGATGATGACCTGCTGGATCTGGCTGGTGCCCTCGTAGATCCGGAAGAGCCGGGCGTCGCGGTAGAACCGCTCGACGGCGACGCCGCGCATGTAGCCCGCCCCGCCGTGCACCTGCACCGCGCGGTCGGCGACCCGGCCCACCATCTCCGAGCAGAAGTACTTCGCGGCGGCGGGCCCGGAGACCATGTCGGTGCCGTCGTCGAAGCTGCGGGCGGCGTCGAGGACCAGGCCGCGGCCCGCGCGGGCGTCGGTCACCGAGTCCGCGACCAGGCCCTGGACCAGCTGGAACCGGGCGATCGGCTTGCCGCCCTGCTCGCGGGTCCTGGCGAACTCGACGGTCTCGTGGACCAGCCGGTCGGCCATCCCGACGCAGACCGCGCCGATGTGCAGCCGGCCGTGGGCGAGGCACTTCGCGGCGACGAGGAAACCCTGGTCGACGCCCTCCTCGCCGCCGACGACGTTCTCGAACGGGACGCGGACGTCGTCGAGGTACACGTCGGCGGTCCAGGCGCCGAACTGGCCCATCTTGTGGTCCTTCGGGCCGACCGAGAGGCCGGGGGTGCCCTTCGGGACGAGGAAGGTCGAGATGCCGCGGTTGCCGGGGGCGTCCGGGTCGGTCCGCGCGAACACCATGATCACGTCGGCGACGGGGGAGTTGGTGATGTAGCGCTTGGAGCCGTTGAGGACCCAGCCGTCGCCGTCGCGGACGGCCCTGGTGGTGAGCGAGGAGGGGTCGGAGCCCGCGTCGGCCTCGGTCAGCCCGAACGAGGCGGTGACCTCGCCGGAGGCCAGCCGGGGCAGCCACTGCTTCTTCTGCTCCTCGGTGCCGCCCTCCAGCAGCACGTGTCCGGCGATGCCGTTGTTGGTGCCGAACAGCGAGCGCAGCGCGGGGCTCGTCCAGCCCAGCTCGAATGCGAGGCGGACCTCCTGCGAGGCGGTCAGACCGAGGCCGCCGTACTGCTCGGGGATGGTGAAGCCGTAGAGCCCCATCTCCTTGCACTGGGCGACGATGCGCTCGGGGACGGCGTCCTCGGCGTCGATCCGCTCCTCCTGCGGCACCACCTCGGTGCGGATGAAGTCACGGACGGAGTCCAGGACGTCGGTGAGGTCGGCGGGGTCCACGGACACACCTCTCGCGTCGTCGCGTCTGTTACCGGGAGGTAGCTCACCACGTCGCCCCCTCCCACGCGACCCCGGCGGGGTGTTCGTCACCGCCTATCCTCGGGGTGCACCCGTGCCGCGCCGAGCAGGAGGACCGCATGTCCGAGGAGCCGGCCGACCGCGACGTCGCCACCCGTCCCCGCCCCGCCCCCGACGAACCGGGCGGCAGCCCGCTGGACCCGCACCTGGTCCGCGCGCTGGAGGGCTGGGGCAACGGGGCGCTGCGGGAGTACCTCCTGCGTGACGGCGGCCTGCACCTGCCGCACCCGCCGGGCTGGCCGTCGTCGTGGCCGGGGCGCACCCGGCTCGGCGCCCAGATGGCCTACCTGCTCACCGGGCTGCCGCTGGCGGTCGTCAGCGGGGTCGTGGTGCTGGTCGGGCTGGTGCTGGGCGCGGGGACGTTCGTGATCTGGATCGGGCTGCCGATCACCGTCGGGCTGCTGGCCGCGGCGCGCGGGTTCGCCGAGCTGGAGCGCCGGGCCACCGAGGCCGCGACCGGCGGCCCGCTCCCGCCGCACCACTACCGGCCCAACCGCGGGCGCTCGCTGATGGGGCGGCTGTTCCGGGCCCTGGCCGACCCGCAGAGCTGGCGCGACGTCGCGCACGCCGTCACCGCGCTGCCGGTGCGGACGGTGACCGCGGCGGTCGCGCTGGTGTGGTCGGTCACCGGCCTGGGCGGGCTGTTCTACGTGTTCTGGCAGTGGTCGCTGCCGCGCGGTCCGAACAACTGGACGCTGTTCGGCTCGATCACCGGCATCGACTCCACCCTCGGCGACGTCGCGCTCAACACCGGGCTCGGCGTCCTGCTGCTGATGACGCTGCCCACGGTCGTGCGCTGGCTGACCGACGTGCGCGCGCTGCTCGCCCGCGGTCTGCTCACCAACCAGACCGCCGCGCTGCGGGCCCGCGCGCTGGCGCTGGCCGCCGGCCGTCGGGCGGCCGTCGCGGCCGAGGCGCAGACCCTGCGCCGGCTCGAACGCGACATCCACGACGGGCCGCAGCAGCGCCTGGTGCGGCTCGGCATGGACCTGGAGTCCGCCGTCCGGCGCCTCGACGACGACCCCGAGCGCGCCCGCCCGCTGCTGCACGAGGCCCTGGAGCAGAGCCGCGAGGCGCTCTCGGAGCTGCGCGCGCTGTCCCGGGGCATCGCGCCGCCGATCCTCGCCGACCGCGGGCTCGGCCCGGCGCTGCGGGCGGCCGCGGGGCGCTGCCCGGTCCCGGTCGACCTCGACGTCGGTCTCGACGACGGCGCCCGGCTGCCCGCCCTGGTCGAGAACACCGCGTACTTCGTGGTGACCGAGGCGCTCACCAACATCGCCAAGCACGCCGGCGCGACCGCGGTGACGGTCACCGTGACCGTCGACGAGACCCTGCTGCGGGTCTGCGTCCGCGACGACGGCCGCGGCGGCGCCCACCCGGGCAAGGGCCACGGTCTGGCCGGGCTCGCCGACCGGCTGGAGATCGTCGAGGGACGCCTGGAGGTCGACAGCCCGCCCGGTGGCCCGACCGTCCTGACCGCGGAGGTCCCGGTCGCCGGCCTGGGGGACGCGTGACCCAGGATGGGTCCATGACGATGCGGGTGGTGCTCGCCGAGGACTCGGTGCTGCTGCGCGAGGGCCTGGTCCGGCTGCTGGAGGAGGCGGACGCGACGGTGCTCGCCGCCGTCGGGGACGGCACCGCGCTCGTCGCCGCGGTGGAGGAGCACCGGCCCGAGGTGGCCGTCGTCGACGTCCGGATGCCGCCCTCGTTCACCGACGAGGGGCTGCGCGCCGCGCTGGAGATCCGCAGGCGGTTCCCGGCGGTCGGGATCCTGGTGCTGTCCCAGTACGTCGAGGAGTCCTACGCCACCGACCTCCTGGAGGCCGGCGGCGGGGTCGGGTACCTGCTCAAGGACCGCGTGTCCAAGCTGGCCGACCTGTCCGACGCGCTCGGCCGGGTCGCCGCGGGCGGCACCGTGCTGGACCCCGAGGTCGTCTCCGCGCTGCTCACCAGGCGCCGCCGGCGCGACCCGCTGGCCGAGCTGTCCCCGCGCGAGCGCGAGGTGCTGGAGCTCATGGCCCAGGGCCGCACCAACATCGCCATCGGGCGGCTCATGGTGATCACCCAGGGCGCGGTGGAGAAGCACATCTCCTCGATCTTCACCAAGCTCGGGCTGCCGCCGTCGTCGGACGACCACCGCCGCGTGATGGCGGTCCTGGCCTGGCTGGGCTAGACCGAGCGCAGGTCCAGCGCCAGCTCCGCGGGTCCGCCGTCGTCGACGGTCACCGGGATGCCCCAGTCCTGCTGGTAGCGGTGGCAGGCGGCGAACCCGTCCGACGGGTCGTCGCAGGCCGCCGCGGTCACCGCGACCTGCAGCACCCCGGCGCCGACGCCCGGGTCCAGGCGCAGCTCGCGGGTCAGCCCGGCCGCGGTGCCCCCGCCGGACAGCAGCAGCGACGGCGGGTCGGCCGTCACGGTCAGCGACGTCGGGTCGCCGTACCGGTCGTCGAGGTGCTGCCCGGTGGGCGGGGCGAACCCGATCCGCAGCGCCACGTCCGGGGCGAGCGACGTCGGGGTCCGCCGGACGACGTGCGCGTCGCCGGACACCAGCGACCCGGCCGGGACGGGCAGCCGCACCAGCCGGTGCGCCGCGGACTCGACGACGACCAGCGTCTCGCCGTCGACGAGCAGGTCCGACGGTTCGGCGAGCCCCTCGGCCAGCGTCGAGACCAGGTTCGTCGCCGGATCGAACCGGCGCACCGCGCCGTTGTAGGTGTCGGCGACGGCGATCGAGCCGTCGGGCAGCACGCTCACCCCGAGCGGGTGCTGCAGCAGCGCCTGCGCGGCCGGGCCGTCGCGGTGCCCGAACTCGAACAGCCCCTGCCCGACGGCCGTCGCGACCGCGGCACCGGGGCCGTCGCCGACCCGGCGCAGCGCGGAGATCTCGGAGTCGGCGACCCACAGCGTCCCGTCGGGGCCGGCGGCCAGCCCGGACGGCTGGGCGAAGAACGCCTCGTCGAACGCGCCGTCGCGCAGCCCCTCGGTGGTGGTCCCGGCCAGCACCCGGGCCTCGCCGGTGGCGGGGTCGAGGGTCCACAGCTGGTGCGGTCCCGCCATCGCGACGACGACCGTCCCGCCCCACCACACCAGGTCCCACGGCGAGGACAGCAGCGCCGACGCGGTACCGACCGCGACCCGCTCGCGCAGCTGCTCACCGGTCCCGGCCAGGGTGGACACGGTGCCGTCGGCCAGGTCGACCCGCCGGACCGCGTGGTTGACGGTGTCGGCGACCAGCACGGCGTCGCCGGAGGGGAGGACCAGCAGCCCCTGCGGCTCGGAGAACCGCGCCGTCGCCGCCGCGCCGTCGGCGAGCCCGCGCTCCCCGGACCCGATCCGCCGCACCTCGGTCTCCAGGTCGGTCTCCAGCTCGACGAGCTGGTGGTGGGCGGTGTCGGACACCAGGAACGTGCCGCCGGGCAGCGCGACGACCGCGCCGGGGAACCGCAGCGCGGTGTCCGGCGCGGGCGGCGGGACGTACGGGTCGTCCCCGCGGCGCAGCCGGTCGCCGTGCGTGGCGACCAGCTCCCGGACCAGCGCGGCCAGCCCGGGGCCGTGGCCCTCGCCCGCCATCCGGGCGACGACGAACCCGTCCGGATCGACGACGGCCAGGGTCGGCCAGGCGCGGGCGGCGTAGGCGTCCCAGGTGGTCAGCTCGGGGTCGTCGAGGACGGGGTGGGTGACGTCGTAGCGCTCCACGGCGGCCTCGACCGCGGCCGGGTCCGCCTCGTGCAGGAACTTCGGCGAGTGCACCCCGATGATCGTCAGGACGTCACCGAACTCGGCTTCGAGGGGCCGCAGCTCGTCGAGCGCGTGCAGGCAGTTGACGCAGCAGAACGTCCAGAAGTCGAGCACCACGATCCGCCCGCGCAGCCCGGCGAGGGTCACGTCCTCGCCGCCGGTGTTGAGCCACCGCCGTCCGCGCAGCTCGGGCGCCCGCACCTTCATCCGTTCACCAGCAGTCACACCGGCCCCAACGACCGACCGGCGCGCGGGTGTTCCCCGACCGCGCCACACTGATCGTCATGCCCGAGCTGCCCGAGGTGGAGAACGCACGCACGGTCCTCGCCGAGGCCGTCGGCCGCACGATCACCGCCGTCGACGAGACGAAGTCTCAACCTACACTCACCGGGTGACAGGAACCAGGCGTCGCGTTCTCTACGGCCGGACCAGCGTTGACCGCTCCGAGGGCAAGAGCGTCGATGACCAGCTCTCCGAGCTGCGGGAATGGGCCGAGGACGACGAGAGCGAGGTCGTCGGTGAGTTCCGGGACGACGGGGTCAGCGTCAGCCGGTACAGCGGAGGCCGTGAGCGTGAGGGATGGGCCGCGGTCCGGGCCCTGATCGTCGGCGGGGACGTCGACGAGGTGGCCGTGTGGGAGGGCTCGCGCACCACCCGGAAGATCGTCGAGTCGTCCGAGCTGCTCGACCTCTGCGCGCTCCACGGTGTCCGCCTGGCGGTCCGGTCGCGGGTGTACGACCCGTCCGACCCGGATGACCGTGCCCGGCTCCTGCACGACGCCGTGGACGCTGAGCACGAGTCGGGCCGCATCTCGAAGCGAGTCGCCCGCCGCGCGAAGAAGCGAGCGGCGCTGGGCGCTCCGAACGGGCGGGTCAACTTCGGGTACCGCGTCGTCAGAGACCCCGTGTCGGGCAAGGCGGTCGGGCGCGAGCCAGATCCGGAGACAGCGCCCGCCGTCCGTGAGGCCGTGGCCCGGCTGCTGGCGGGGGAGTCCGCTGGGGCCATCGCGCGGGACTTCCAGGCTCGGGGGATCCAGACGCGCAGCGGGACCGTCTGGACCGGGCCGAATCTCCTGGCCATGGTGAAACGGCCGGTCTACGCGGGCATCCGGACCTCGGCGGTGCACGAGCTGCCCGACGACCACCCCGGGACCTGGGAGGCGTTGGTCAGCAAGGAGGACCACGACCGACTGGTCGCCATGCTGGCCGACCCGAGCCGCAAGGCCATCCGGACCGGCGAGCACATCAAGCACCTGCTGTCGGGAGTCGCCGAGTGCGGCAAGTGCCACTCCGGGCGGATCCGGACGATCAGCCGGACCTCGCGCCGGACCGGTTCAAGGTCCATCGCCTACACCTGCTCGGACTGCCACGGGGTCAACCGGCCCGCCGAGGCCACCGACGCGTACGTGTCCGGCGTGGTGGTCAAGTTCCTCTCCCGCCCCGACGTGGCCGAGCAGCTCGCTGACCCGGCCGACGATCACCGGGCGGAGAGCCGGGCTGAGGCTGCTCGGCAGCGGCGCAAGCTTGCCGAGATCGAGGCCCAGATCGACGCTGACGTACTGGATGTGGCCACCGGGTCCCGGTTGCTCCGTGCGACCCGAGAGCGGCTCGCAGCGGCCGAAGCCGGTGCTCGACCGGCCCACGTGCCCGACGCGGTGCTGGACATGGCCGGACCGGGTGCGGGGGAGCGGTGGGAGGCCCTATCCGTCCCCATCAGGCGCGAAATCATCCGGACGCTGTTCCGGGTGGTCATCGAGCGCGGAGTCGTCGGCGGGCTCCCGGTCTTCCATCCCGAGACCATCACCATCGAGCGGCGCAGGCGCTAATCTGATCTGGCCCCGACCGAACCAGAGGTCACCGCGGCACCCCCGGGTGCCAGGACCTCGGAGGTCGGATGACTCCCGACGAGCGCGCTGTCATCGAGCGTGCCGTGATCGAGCAGGCCATCGCGGACGTCGACGTCTCCGGATGGGCTCCGCTGGACGATCAGGAGCGGGACCTGTGCTCGCGTGCGTTCCGCTCGGTGTCCCACCCGGTCATTCCTGGCCAGCGACCGGCACGTACTCGTAGTGCCGCTCCAGCTTGACCCGCACCCTGTGCCCGGAGCTGCGCGCGTGCCGGTGTCCCGCAGCGGCAGGCCACCCGCCCTGGCCGTCCCACGGGCCCGCGGTGCATCCCCGGTGCATGCACCGGACCGAGAGCTGCTCCGGGCCGCCCTCGCGCTGAACCTTCCCTGCGGGCATCAGGCGACCGCCAGGCCGAGGTAGAAGTTCATCTCCTCCTCGGTCGCCCAACCTCGGTCGGTCAGCCACGTGACCTCGGTGGACAGGTGGGCGGGGATGCTGCGGGCGTTCCGGCTGGCCATGGTGAAGGGCGAGGCCAGCAGGTTCTGCCTCGGCGTCTGCCAGACGAGGTGGCGGGGCTGGACACAGATCCGATGGGGGCACGCGATGATCGGGCTGACCCAGCACTCCCCGCGGTGCGCGGCAGCGTCGTGACAGGCGTGCCCAGCCTGGTGCACCGGGCTCGGTGCAGGTCCCTGGGTCACCTGGAGCACCCATCGGTGCACGGCGATGAGCCGTCCGTTCGGGCCCATGGTCTGCGCGTAGCCGTGCTGGGCGTTCTGCGTCCCGGTCCACAGCCAGCAGCCGTCCGGGTCGTCGGGGTCGATGTCGATGTGGTCGAAGACCCGGAGGGGCATTCCCTTGAGCGGCTTCAAGGCGGGGTCGAGTACCCAGTTCATGAGGTGTCCTTCGGTGGCGGGGAAGCTCTGCACCTAGGAGAAAAGATCAGTTGTGTTCTGTCAAGAAATTGACGAGGCGTCATGGTCGTGCGCCATTCCTGACAGATGTCAGGTTCAGATGAGAGGCCCACCTGATCTCTGGGAGCGCTACTCTAGGAGCAGAAACGGGAAAAGCCGCCTCGTTGGCGCGAGACGGCTTTTGGAATCCCGACCGAACGACCGACCAAGGAAGTGCGGGATGACCCCATCCTATCGCTCGTTGCTCGACGGCGTCGAGCTTCCCGTTGATGAATCGCCCGTTCCGAAGCGAGTCCGCGATCGTGCGCTCGTCGCGATCGCCCAGCGGCAGCTCGCCCGGCTCGACGAGAGCTTGGCGCTCGTGGCCGACCAGCCCAGCTCCGTGGCCAACGTCCTGGAGTTCGGGCTCGCGCACCCCGGCGGCATCTCGGCTGCGGAGGTCCAGGCAGCCCTGGGCTTGTCGCCCCGGACCCTGAAGCGCGCAAACCGGGTCCTCCAGGAGCGAGGGCTGGCCTCCTACGTCACCGAGTACTACCGCGGTGGCCGCACGTCGTCTTGGCAGTACGAGCCGGTGTCGAAGCTGCACAACTTCGATCTTGACTCGGTGCCACGACGCGATCTTGACTCGGTGCCATCGGGTGGCGGCTCCTTGGCACCGAGTCAAGATCTTCTGATCACGCCTGTGAACTGCGGAAACAGCCCGGAAGTGGCCAGCGAGGGGGAGCCGCACCAGGAAAGAGACCTACAGGTGAGTACGTCCATGGAGGTCCAGGAGGGCCTGAACAGGGAGAGGATGAACCCTGTGACCCACCTTCCTGTTGCTGTTCGCACGGGCGGGCGTGCGACGGGACCGCGGCCGAGCTACTGGCGCCACGACCTGGCCGAGATCCAGGGCACCCCGTTCGCCGAGCAGGTCGATCACGTCCTGGACATCTACTGGGGCTGCATGACGGCCGGTGGTCACCCGGTGTGGGTCGACCAGCAGGCCAAGATCCCCGGCGCGGTCCTGGTCCTGCTCGCGCAGGGTGCCTCGGTCGACCAGGTCGTCGACGGGATCCGCTGGATGTTCTCCGGCGTCACGGGCTCCGGCTGCCGACGCCCTGACACGCTGGCCAGCTTCGAGGCCTACGTGACCAACTCCGTCGAACGCCCGGTGCTGGCTGGAGCCGACGCGAACGAACGACGGCAGCGGCAGGCTCAGCGGGCGGCCACCGACTTTGTAATGACCCTCCAGCCCGTCACTCCGGCTGCCCCCGTTGAGCCCGAGGACGAGGCGACCAGGGCCAGCAAGCTGGCTCGGATCAGGGCCATCAGCGCGATGCTGCGGGAGGGGCGAGCCGCGTGATCTATCGCAGCACCAGCGGCATCGTCTCCGGTGGTCCCGCCTTCGAGATGGAGAGCAGGTCGCCCTCGTCGAGCCGTCGGCTCCCGGTCGGGCAGTCGATCGTCATGAATTGCTGACTCGACGTCGCGAAGATCTGGAAGGTCACGGCTCCGGTGCTGGTCTGGTAGGCGGTGACCCAATGCCCGCCGGTGGGACGTCCGGGTGTCGAGATCTTCCGGGCCGGAGTGCTGGGGATGTCCTGCCCGCACCACGGCATCGCGGCGATGGTCCGATGCGTGCAGCGCTCCCAGGACGTCTCGTCCGAGTCGATGGGGGTGCAACCCAGGGGAGTGGTCGTCGAAGCGCCCACCGACGAACTGGGGGCCGGGGAGCCCCCTCCCTGGTACGCCACGACTCCGACGATGACGACGAACAACGCCAGCAGCGCGGTCGCGCCGAACAGGATCTTCGGCAACAGGCCGATGGGCTGCTTGCGAGGCGGCGGGTTCTGGGCCCAGGGCGGTGGGGTCATGGCTGTGCTCCGGTCTCGGTACGGGGGTGGGGCCATCACCGTCGCCGAGTAGGCCGACGAACCGGCTCAGGCGGTCCTGTGGGGTCGGCAGCCGGGCCTCCGAAGAGGTGCAGAGCCCCTCGTCGCAGGAGATCAAGTTGAACGGTATCCCCGATCCGGTGATGGTCGAGCTGGCCGACGTACCCATGAGCCGTATCCCCGGCGTGCTCGCGACCGACGGTGTCGCCTGCCAGGCCGCGAAGTTCCACTCCCCGACCCCGCTGCTCCTGCACCCGGTGGTGGTGGACGACCGCGAGTTCCTGCTGTGCGGGGTCTGTCGTGACCAGCTCGCGGTGCTTCAGCTCGTCGGTGGGACGGCCGCGCCCTGGCCCGTCCGCCGATCCTTCGGAAACGCACTCCGACATCTTCTCGAATCTGATCACTTGAACTGATCTCTGGCGGTCTGCACTCTCATAGGAGTAGTGCTTTCCGGCAGTTCTGAGGAGCAGTTCTCGTGCCGTTCACAGCTCGGTTGCTGATGCTCTGGGTCATCGGCTTCGGCACCTCTCTCGTCGTGGCGAACGGGGTATCGCTCAGGGCTGGGGCCTGGTTCGTTCTCTTCACGGCCCTGGCGGTCGTGGCGCTCCTCAGCGTCGAGATGTATCGGGTGCGAGGTAAGGAACCTTGCACGCCGGCCCAACAGCAGAACCGCAACATCGACACCGACTAGAGCGGTGCTCATAATCGCGCCGAATCCGTTTCGGAACTGATCTGTCCGCGATTCACTTCAACCGGTAAGGAGCCGACATGGGACCCCTCACTCCCGTGAAGCCGTACCGCCGTCCTTCCCTCGTCGACTTCGTCCTCCGCGAGGTCGAGCACCACGCCTCCCGCGCGATCGCCATCCGCGGGCTCGTCTCCGTCGGTGTCCCGCACGCCGAGGCCGTCGTCCAGGTCGACGGCGGCCGTCGGACCTTCCGCGAGCGGCTGAGCCTGTGACCGCCCCCGCACCGACGGTGCGCGTCTTCCACGAGAACGCCTACGTCGTGGCCGAGGACGCGGAGACCGGCCTCGTCGGCCGGGCACCCCTGCACCTGCCCGACGCCGAGCTGCGGGCCCGCGAGAACCTCCAGGCCGTCCTCTCCCAGCGAGGCGCCCGGTGAGCGACTACGACTACGAGCAGGACCTCGTCAGCCTCCGCTCCGGCCTGGCCAACGCCTTGGCCATCGACCACCTGCCGACCGACACCGAGCTGATCGAGCGCGTCGAGGAGCTGGCCGAGACTGCGGCCCAGGGCCCGACCACCGAGGAGGGCTGGAAGCGCCACATCGAGCGGCTCCGGGCCCGACAGACGGCCTCCTACGACCTCCACCAGCGTCAGGTGCGCAACGCGATCGACGCCCACATCCGGTGGAAGACCGGCCAGCGCCGCAACGAGGAGCTGGCCTTCACCGAGCAGCCGGACGCGAAGACCGTGACCCGGCGCGAGGACATGAACCGCGAGGTCTTCGACGTCCCGACGGCCTGGTACCTCCAGCGGAACCTGCACATCGCCCACGAGTTCCGGTGCTCGTCGACCAGCAGGGTGCTCTGCGACTGCGGTGCGGTGCAGGCCTGGTGGGAGATCAACGTCCAGCGGGACAGCCCCGCGGCCACGGAGTCGCAGGATGGCGGCCCCGATGTCTGAGCGCCTGACCCGCCACTCGCCCGAGCCGACGCGTGTCCCGCACCCCGTCCTGATCGTCGGAGGGGGCTGGCTCGTCGGGTTCGTGCTGGCCCTGGGCCTCTGCGTAGCCATCGGCGTCTCCACCCCGATCGCCAGCACCGGCACCGGGCAGGTCGTGGCGAGCCTGGTCGGCGTCGTGCTCGGGGGAGTGCTCCCCACCGCGGGGGCCTGCGTGGCCGGAGCCGTGGTCATGGCGTACGTCCGGCCGGAGGCGTCCTGATGGCGGATCACCAACGACATGCAGACCTGGCTCGCCACCCGGAGGAACCGATGACCCTCACCATCAGCCCCGCCGACCTGGTCCACATCCCGCTCGGTGGGAGCTACCGCATGCTTCCCGGCTTCGACGGTCGTCTCGTCGGCCAGGAGATCCACTTCTGCAAGATCCGGTACTTCAATGGGCGCGAGAAGCACGGCGTCGCGCTGTGTATCAAGTCCTGCTCCACGGACAAGGCCTGGGGCCTGCTGGCTCAGCAGGCCAAGAACATCGCCGTCCAGCTCGGGGAGACCGTCCAGTACACCGTCGAGTCGGAGTTCACCGACATTCGCCGGGTGGAGTGGCGCTTCGCCTGCCCACGGGACGAGGCGGTGGCCCGATGACGGGATCCCCGGCCCGCTCTGGCCAGGATCGGGCTCGCGACGCCCAGAACAAGTTCGTGCGCACCCCCGAGTCGATCGCCCGGGATGCCGAGTGCCTGCGACTGCGCTCTCGGGGCGAGACCTGGAAGCGCATCAGCGACCTGCTCGGGTACGGGGGAGGCTCGAACGCGAAGAAGGCCGCCGACAGGGCCAACCGCGATGTCCTCGCTGGCCCGGTGGAGGACTACCGCAACCAGCAGCTCATGCGGATCCAGGCGATGCGCCGCGAGGCCCTGAAGGTGCTGGAGCGCGACCACGTCGTCGTGTCGCACGGCCGCGTCATCCTCAGCGGTCCTCCACCCGAAGAGGGCCAGCCCGACACCCGCACGCCCATGCTCGACGACGGCCCGAAGCTCCAGGCCATCCAGACCCTGCGCCAGCTCGACGAGCGCGAGGCGAAGCTCCTGGGACTCGACGCGCCGACCAAGGCCGACGTCACGGTGCACAAGGTCGACCCGCAGGACCTCGAACTCGCCGAGCTGATCAACGAGGCGAAGGCCAAGAACGCCGCCGAGCGCGAGCGGATCGAGGGCGGCTCATGAGCACCACGTCGGCCGTGCTCTGGGGTGGGCCCCTCGACGGCCGCCTCCTGCTGCGCTTCCCCGAGGGTGACTGGCACGCCCGGTCCGACGGCTGGCCGCTGACGCTGGAGCGCGACGGCAGCCCCGTGGCCAGCCAGCACCGCGACGAGGAGCGCTACTGCCCGGTCGAGATCCAGGGCGAGCGACTGATCTACGTCTGGGCCCCGGTGCTGCCGGACTGGTACCTGCGCCGGAGGTCCGACGCGTGACTCTCGGCGGGGCAGCTCTGCTCGGTGGCGTGGTGGCGTTCTCGATCGCCGCTTCGTGGGCCATCGTGCGCATCATGCTGCCCAGCCCTCGGCAGCAGGCTGAGAGCGACGCTCTGCTCGACCGGGTCGCCGAGAGGGTCGCGGCAGGGGAGGAGCCCTCCGAGGCGCTCCTGGACGAGCTGGGGCGGCAGCGATGAGCCTCTCCGTCACCGAGCTGGTCTCCGGCATCGACCCGCGGCTGCTCGCCAGCCCGGCGGGCCGTCGAGCGGGTACAGGAGTGTTAATATCAGGGTGTGTCCTTCGCCCAGCGCAACGTCGTCTACGGCCTGTCTCTGGACGGCGTGAACTTCCGGTACGTCGGGATGACGACCGGGTCGTTGCAGCAGCGCTGGTGGGCGCACTCCTACCGGGCACGAACGGCACCTCGGACTGCGGTCCAATGCTGGATCGCGAAGCACGGGCCAGAGCAGGTCATGGTCACGGTGCTGGAACGGTGCGGCTCGATCGAGGAGCTGCACGAGGCCGAGGTGCGGTGGATCGAGACTCTGCGTGGGCAAGGGGCGGATCTGCTCAACCTGACCGAGGGTGGCGAGGGCGTGCTGGGGCTGCGGCACAGCCCGGAGGTCCGGGCGCTCATGTCGCAGCAGCGGACCGGACGCACCTCGTCCGAGGAGACGCGACGCAAGATCTCGCTGTCGGCGAAGGCTCAGCGGGCGGCCGAGCTGGCAGCGGGGCAGCCGTCTCCGTCTGCGGGACGACCGAAGTCCGAGGAGCACAAGGCGAAGCTGCGCGCCCGAGTGGTCTCGAAGGAGACCAGGCAGAGGATGTCGGAGGCAGCGAGGGGGCGGCCGTCTCCCTTCGCCGGGAAGCAGCACACCGAGGAGTCGAAGGAGAAGCTCCGCGCTGCTGCCCTGGGGCGGAAGGCCACTCCGGAAGCTCGCGCCAAGATGTCCGAGGCGCGTCGTGGTAAGCCCAAGTCTGCCGAGCACCGTGCCCGGATCGCAGAGTCCGTTCGCCGGGCCCGAGCGCTTCGAGCTGAGCAGGCTGCTGGGCAGCGTCAACCCGAGGCTGCTGGAGACGTCTGAGGGCAGGCGGGTTCTTACCGCTTACGACCCGTTGATCTGGGCGCTCCTGTACTTCCCGCACCACCTCAAGAGTGCGGAGACCGGCGAGGTCATCAGCTTCTCCGACTTCCACCTCGACATCTGCGAGCGGGCGAAGCTCTGGGCGAAGAAGGAGCTGGGCCCGGCCGAGGTGCGTGAGGCCGACGTCGCGCCCCGGGGCAGCGGGAAGAGCACCTGGAAGTTCCTGATCCTGCCGACCTGGGCGCTGGCTCACGGGCACCGTCGCTACGTCAGCGCCTTCAGCGACAGCGCCAGCCAGGCCGAGCAGCACCTCACGACGGTGAAGACCGAGCTGGACAACAACGCGGTGCTCCGCGAGGACTACCCCGAGCTGTGCGCCCCCGCCCTGCGGCCGACCGGCACGAAGGTCGCCGACCACCGCTCGATGTACGTGTCCCGATCCGGCGCGGTGTTCACGGCCAAGGGCATCGACAGCTCGGTGCTCGGCGCGAAGGTCGGCAGCCAGCGGCCGGACCTGCTGCTGTTCGACGACATCGAGCCCTCCGGCGGGAACTACAGCGCGTACCAGAAGGAGCAGCGGCTCTCGACGATCCTGGACGCCATCCTGCCGATGAACGACCGTGCGGTGGTGCAGGTCGTCGGCACGACGGTCATGCCCGGCTCGATCATCGACGACCTCGTGAAGAGCCTGACGCTGTCCGAGGACCAGATCGCCGACTGGGTGCGCGACGAGCGCTTCCGGGCCTTCAGCTACCCCGCCATCACCACCGACCGCGAGACGGGTGCTGAGCGGTCCCTGTGGCCCGAGCGCTGGGCCTTCGAGGACATGGTGCCGATCCGGCACACCCGGTCCTTCCGGCTGAACATGCTCAACGACCCGATGGCCGCCGACGGCGAGTTCTGGACCATCGACGACATCGGGCGCGGTGAGGCCCCGGCCTACACCCACCACCTGCTGAGCATCGACCCCGCGGTGACGACGAAGGAGAAGTCGGACTACACCGCGATCGCCCTGCTCAGCTACTACCCGCCCGAGCGCCTCGTCGTGGTGCGCGACGCCTGGAACCTCAAGGTCGCCCCCGGTGAGCCCCTGCGAGCCCGGGTGAGCGCGATCCGCGAGCAGTACCCCGAGATCCGGCACGTGCTCGTCGAGGCCAACCAGGCCGGTGAGGCGTGGAAGCAGATCCTCAAGGACCTGCCGGTTCGGGTGCGCACCGTGCACCAGCGCGAGGCCAAGGAGGTCCGCGCCGCCCGGCTGCTGAACCACTACCAGGCCGGGCGGGTGCGCCACGCCAAGCCGCTGCCGGAGCTGGAGGGCCAGCTCGTCAGCTTCCCCAAGGGCGCCCACGACGACCTCGTCGACGCCGTCGGCCAGGGCGCCGAGGTCTTCCTGTCCCGCAAGAAGCGCTCCGGCGTTCAGACCAAGTCGTACATCTGAGGAGACCGATGACCAGCCCGCTCCCCACGGTGCCGATCGCCGCCAGCAACCCCGACCTGGAGAAGGGGCTTGCCGAGCTGGACAAGGCCACCCCGGCCTACGAGAAGGCCGCCCAGTTCTTCGACGGCAAGCGCGACGAGGTGTTCGCCAGCCCGAAGCTGCGGCGGCTCATGCGCAGGCTCGGGATCAACCTGACCTTCAACTTCGCCAAGACCCCGGTCAACGCCGTCGTCGAGCGGCTGGAGATCAGCTCGATCACCTCCACCGCCGACGGGGTGACGGCGAAGCTGTCCGACATCTGGCGGCACAACGAGCTGGACGTCGAGGCACCCGGCATCCACCGCAAGGCGGGGGAGTTTGGCGACGGCTACGTCATGGTCTGGCCCGAGGACGACGAGACCGAGGTCCTCGACGAGTCGGCCGAGGAGAAGGGCGGCTACACCCGGGTCGGGATCTACTGGAACGACCCGACCACGTGCCGGGTGTTCTACGACCCCGAGGTGCCGCGCAAGAAGCACCACGCGATCAAGCGCTGGCAGCTCGCCGACAAGCGCTGGCGGGTGGACCTGCTCTACCCGCACACCATCGAGCGCTACATCTCGAAGCCGGGCAGCAAGGCCGAGTCGAGCACCGACTTCGTGCCCTACGTCGTCGACTTCGAGATCGACGAGGAGACCGAGCAGGTCGTCGAGATCTGGCCCGCCGAGAACCCCTTCGGCGAGATCCCGGTCTTCCACTTCCGCAACGACCGGCCCTACGGCGAGCCCGAGCACGCGGGCTTCTACGGGCCCCAGGACGCGATCACGAAGCTGATCGTCAGCCACATGTCCGGGGTGGACTACCAGTCGCTGCCGCAGCGCTACGCCCTCGTCGACCCCGACAGCGACAGCGGGGAGGCCGCGGACCTCGACGAGGACGACTTCGACTTCGAGCTGGACCCGACTGCCGACCAGAACCAGGCCTCGAAGGGGCAGGGCACCAGTCAGTTCACCTCGGAGCCGGGCTCGCTCTGGTACATGCAGGGCGTCAAGGGCGTGGGCCAGTTCGAGACCGCCGACCCCGACACGTTCCTGAGGCCGATGGAGCGCTACCTGCGGTTCGGCGCGCAGATCTGCTCGACCCCGCTGCGGTTCTTCGACTACGAGACCTCCCGGATGCCGTCGGGCGCGAGCCAGACCCAGGCCGACCGGCCCTTCGTGAAGAAGATCCGCAACCGCCAGCTCTCCTACGGCGGCACCTGGCAGGACGTGTTCGTCTTCGCGCTGAAGATCCTCGGCGTCGAGGACGTCGAGGTGATGGTCAACTGGGCCCCGGCCGAGACCGTCGACGACGAGGCCGGGTGGAACGTCGTCGCCGCGAAGATCGCGAACGGTGTGCCGACCAAGCAGGCGCTGATGGAGGCCGGGTACACCGACGACCAGGTGAAGGAGTTCCTCGGTGGGCAGACCGAGACCCTCGCCGAGCGACTCGCGCACCTGAAGCAGGTCGCCGAGGTCGCCGGTCAGCTCAAGTCCGCGGTGGACGAAGGCCTGCTGACCCAGGAGCAGGTGGCCGAGATGATCGCCACCGCGCTCGGGAACGACCGGGACGCGGCATGACCATCCGCTGGAGTCAGCTCGGCTGGCTCATCCCGCGGCAGCGCTGGCTGCTCGTGCCGTTCTACGGCTTCCTGTTCGTCGCGGGGCTGATCGCCCTGGGCCATCCCTCCGCGGCCGTCTCAATGTCCGCGTCCCCGCTGTTCACGTGGGTCTGGGCCGGGTTCTACGTCGTCGGCGGCTTCACCTGCACCGTCGGCGCGCTGTTCAAGTCGTTGTGGGGCGAGGCCGCGGGGCTGCCGCTGATCGCCTCGGCATCGGCGATCTACGGCACCGCCGTGCTGCTGACCTACTCCGACCGCGAGGACGCCGCGTACCTGGTCGTCGGCCTCCTGCTGATGTCGCAGGCGCTGGGCCTGTTCGACCGGTGGCTGGGCGTCATGTCGCTGCTCAGCCGCGTACGGGAGCTGGGGACCGACTGATGCTCGTGAACGTCATGGCGCTGCTGCTGGCTGCGGCCACCCCGACGCCAGCCGAGACCACGGGCGGGGTGGACCTCCAGACGGTCCTGACCCTGCTGCTCGGCGCCGGTGGATCGGGCGCGCTCGCCGGGCTCATCGCGCTGTACCGCACCTGGAAGAAGGGGAAGCTGGAGGATGAAGAGACGCTCATCGCTCGGCTCAACTCTGACTCGAAGTCGCAAGGCGATCGAGCAGATGCTGCTGAGCAGAGGCTGGCGGAAGCCCGCGAAGACCACGACCGAGTGGCTGGAGAGCTTCGGCGTCAGCGAGATGAAGCCCGCGAGGACGTCGCCTGGTACCGCAGCTTCCTCATCCAGCACGGCTACGACCTCGACCCCATCCAGGGGCGACCCGCCCACCCTCAGCAGGGCCAGCACCGTGGCCAGTAGCGCACAGCTCCGTCGTGAGGCGAGCGCGGCCATCGTCGAGCTGAAGCAGTTCCGGCGCTCGCAGGCCGTACTGGCTGGCGTGGCAACCGTCGGGTTCGCCGCTCTGATCGTGGCTGCCCTCGTGCTGCTCAACGTCTCTGGCCGCCAGGACCAGGGCATCACCCAGCTGAACGCCTCGCTGGCCACGGTGTGCGAACGCACCGACACAGCACAGGTGCCCGGCGAGGTGGCCCAGGACTGCGACCGCGCCCAGCAGGGAGAGCTGCCGCCGGTCGTGCAGGGCATCACCCTGCGCGGCGCCGAGGGCTCCGCTGGCGACCCGGGGACGCCCGGTAGGCCCAAAACCAACGGCACGAACGGCGAGAGCCCCGCCTGCCTGAACGAGCCGGGGCGATGCCAGGGCCAGGACGGCGAGAAGGGGACCGACGGCCAGAGCCCGCCGTGCCTGAGCGAGCCGACCGCGTGCCGGGGGGTCATGGGCAACCCCGGAGCACCCGGCATGCCGCCCGTGGGATGGACGACCGAGTTCCCCGACGGTGGCCGTCAGACCTGCGCACGGGTCGCGGACTTCGACCCCGCGGCCCCCTTCTACGACTGCGACTACCAGGGCCCATCGCCTGCTGCCGAGCAGCCGGAACCCACCCAAGAGCCCAGCATGGGCACCAACTGAGATGGAAGGAACCACCCCGATGAGCACCCTCACGCTCCCCGCCCTCGACGACGCCCTGAAGCCGCTGGGCTTCACCCTCGACGGCGAGCCGATCTGGCCCGTGTTCGGCTCCGAGCGCAACATCGACCCGACCGGCAAGGGCAGCGACCCCGACGCCGAGGACGACGACGAGGCAGACGACGAGGACGACGCCGACGACGACTCCGAGGATGACGAGGAGGGCGGCGACGGCAAGAAGGACGAGGGGGAGTGGAAGCCCCCGACCAAGGAGGAGTGGGAGCGCACCCAGCGTGCTCTGAAGCGGGCCAACGGCCAGGCCCGCAAGCACCGCCAGGCCCGCAAGCAGGAGGGCGGTGACGACGCCGCGCAGAAGGCCGTGGAGGCCGCCGAGAAGAAGTTCAAGCCCGTCGCCGTCCGGTCCGCCGCGAAGGCGTCGCTGTTGGAGGCCGGGCTGAACGACGCCAGCGACGCCCGCATCTCCCGGCTCCTGAAGATGATCGACATGGACGAGGTCGACGTCGACGAGGACGGCGACGTCAACGGGCTCGACGACCAGATCGACGCCATCAAGGACGACTTCCCGGCCCTGTTCGAGGCAAAGAAGGACGAGCCCAAGCGCAAGGCGACCAAGCTCGACGCCTCCGGTCGTAAGAGCGGCAGCGGCGGCGGCGAGAAGCTGAGCGTCGGCGAGAAGATCGCCCGCCAGATGCTCGGCTCGAAGAGCTAATCTGTCGACGTCGGCGGGAACGGTTCCAACTCCTCTATCTAGAGGCGAGGGTTCTTCACCCGTTCCCGCCGACCATCGGCCGGCGACCCTGACACCTGTCAAATTCGAGCTCGTTGTCGCCGACCAACTGATCACGTAATCTGCGCAGGTCACAGCTCCGGGATGGAGCACCTCGCCCGCGATGGGCCGCGTTTCCGCAGCCTCGCTCGCGATGAGCAGCCGCGATTCATCTGCTCATCGACCAGAGGAACATCCCGTGTCCAAGACCATGGACCTGTTCGATTCCCGCGTCCCGGCCGTGGACCCGGGCGACATCA
This sequence comes from Pseudonocardia tropica, assembly GCF_040105315.1. NCBI lineage: Bacteria > Bacillati > Actinomycetota > Actinomycetes > Pseudonocardiales > Pseudonocardiaceae > Pseudonocardia > Pseudonocardia tropica. The sequence continues at coordinate 20,241 of NZ_JBEDNP010000004.1, read as the reverse complement.
TCGGCTTCACCTCCCTCGGTGAGCCCATCCGCGCCGTCGCGGGCTCCGCGCGCGCCACGTTCGAGTCCTGGATCCCGATCGACTTCGGGTCCGACGTCATCACGAAGGTCCGGCAGACCTCCGCGATCGAGGCCTACGCCCAGCGCGTCCCGATGACGACCCAGACGAAGTCGACCCCGCGCTCCGGCGGCATGGGCGTCTCCCTCGTGGCCAAGGGCGCCGCGTACGGCGAGGACACCACCGCCAACGACGAGGTCATCCTGCGGGTCCAGAAGTTCGGCTCGGTGGCCCGCATCGCCGAGGAGGACATCGACGACTCCTTGGCCAACATCATCGACACCAAGACCGTCGACTGGGCCACCAGCTACGCGAAGGCCCTCGACAACGCCTGCCTGGGCGTCTCGGTCGCGCGTGGCACCTCGCTGTGCGCCTTCGACTCGGTCTACTACCAGCTCACGCAGGCCGACGCGGCCACCGGCTACACGGCGAACTCGAACATCACCGTCTCCGGCACCGGCGGCACCACCTACGACGCCCTGTCCGGCGTCCTGGGGCAGGCCGAGACCGGTGACTACTGGGACGAGGCCGAGATGATCGTCATGGCCCACCCGAGCTTCAAGAAGAAGTTCCGGGGGATCAAGGACTCGACCGGCAGCCCGATCCTCCAGGAGTCGAGCAACGGCAGCCCCGGCGGTGCGCAGGCCCCGACGGCGGACCGGCTGTTCGGTCACCAGGTCCATTGGACCCTCGGCGCCCGGAAGTCGACCACCGTCACCTCGGCCCCGACCGGCAACCCGCTGCTGTTCATCGCGAACCGCCAGCTCCTGCTGCTCGGCGTCCGCTCCGGCCCGGAGACCGTCCTGATCGACGGCAAGGACGGTGCGGCGGCCCTGACCGACGAGTCGCTGCTCAAGATGCGCTCCCGGCGCGGCTTCGCCCTGGGCCACCCGGCGGCCGTGTCCTGCTTCGAGGACTCCACCGGCGTCTGATCGCCCGCTCCCCGAGCGAGGGCCCGGGGCTGCTGTGTGAGGGCAGCACCCCGGGCTCCTCCCCGGCCGATCAGGACCAGGAGGATCCGATGGCCACGCGCACTCGCAAGACCGCGGCTCAGAAGGCCGCTGACGAGACCAAGGACGCCGAGGCGGCTCCGAGCACCGCCGAGCAGTTCCCGTCGCTCCACGGCGACGTGGGGGCCGAGATCGCCCAGCGCACACCGGGCGAGACCGTCGACCAGACGCTCGACCAGCCCGAGACGAAGCCCGAGACGGCCGAGGTCTTCCGGAAGACGTTCGTGGTCGCCGGGCAGGTCGGTCGCGAGCATCCGATGCACGCCGACAACGCGCGCCGGGTGCTCGACGAGGCGATCCAGCGGGGCCTGCACCCGACGGCCGAGGCTGAGCTGGTCGACGTCGAGGAGATCCCGGAGGTCCGGGGCGGCTTCACGACGCGGCTGACCTACACCTGCGAGGTCGTGCCCGCCGTCGTCGACCACGAGGCGAACGAGACGGTCACCGCCGGTGCCGTCGCGCCGGAGAACCACACCCTCGGCACGGACCCGGTCGAGGGCTGATCGCCGTGGGCGTCGTCATCGCCGGGCCGAACCCGAGCGACCCGAGCTACCTCCAGGACCAGATCGACGACCTGGCGGCTCGGAAGTCCGGGTTCTTCACGCAGGTCTCGGCGCCCACGTCGCTGGTCCAGATCACCCACGACACGAGCTGGACCCCGGCGGGCGTCCTTTGCATCGACACGCTCGACCAGATCACCGAGCCCGCCTCGATCACCCACCCGCAGCCGGGAGTCACCGAAGTCGCCTTCGGCGTCGACTTCACCGGCCGGATCTTCCTGAGCTGAGAGGCCAGCCATGCCCAGGCGCTTCGCCACCGACATCAACATGCTGGGCTTCGCGCTGCTCAACGCGATGCTCCACCCGGTCTCGACGGACCCGTCGGGGCTGGCCACCAGCGACAAGGGGCGGGTCTGGTTCAACACCACGACGAACCGCCTGAAGGTCTGGAACGGCACCGCCGCGATCGACATCCTCGATCGCGCGAACCAGGGCGGGACCCAGACCGCGAGCACGATCTCCGACCTGGCCACCGTGGTGCAGGCCTACCGACTCGACCAGTTCGTCGGTCCGACCGGCCCGCTCTCGGTCAACGGCCAGCGTCTGATCAACGTGGCCACCCCCACGGCATCCACCGACGCCGTCACCAAGGCCTACGTGGACGCCATCCAGGACGCGTTGACCAACGGCGTCGTGCTCAAGGGCGCGGCTCGGGTCGCGACCGCCACGAACACCTCGATCAGCGCGCCGGGCGGCACGATCGACGGTGTCTCGACCGGCTGGGTTGCCGGGCAGTCCATCGTCCTGCTGTTCGGCCAGACGACCGCCTCGCAGAACGGCCCGTGGGTCTGGAACGGCGCCAGCTCGGCGATGACCCGACCGGCGAACTGGGCCAACGGCGCGACCGCCACCCCGGGTGCGTTCTGGGCGGTGACCGAGGGCTCCAACTCCGACCTGTTCGCCCTGATGACGACCGACGGCGCGGTCACCATCGGCACCACGGCGACCGCGTTCATCATCCGGGGCAACCCGTCGTCGGCGCTGAACTCCGGCTACGGCACCACGGTTGGAGCGGGCCGGGTCGACGTGAACCCGGGCACCGGCATCGTCGTGCCCTCCACACCGGGCTCGGCTGTCGCCATCGACACCGCCGTCGTGATGCGGAAGATCGGCGGGGCGGTCCCGGCCACCAGCTCGGGCATCTACGCGATCTCGGGCCAGAACGTCACGGTGAACCACGCCCTGAACAACCCCGCGCCGGACGTGCGAGTGGTCATCGGCTCGACGCCGCCCTCGGGTGGCTACGTCACGGGTCAGGTGATCGAGGTCGAGTGGTCGGTGACCGACTCGAACAACGTCCTGGTCATCCTCCCGACGGCCCCGGCCTCCGGGAACTACATCGTCGGCGTGGCGGGCTGACCCGTGCCCAAGCGCTTCGCGACGCCGATCCAGCTCCCCGGTGACCCCACCGGGGCGCTGGAGGCTGCCACGAAGCAGTACGTCGACGGCCGCCCGGTCCCGACGCACCAGCACTCCGCCGGGGACATCACGACCGGCACCCTCGACCCGGCCCGGCTGCCGAGGGTCCTGCCGGTCCTCCAGAGCTTCTCGGTGGCCAGCGGGGGCACGCACACCACCGACGCCTCGCTGGGCTCCTACGTCGATCTGACGGTCAACGGGGGCAACGCCATCATCGCGCTGCCGACCAACGGCGTGAACCGGCAGACCCTGGAGTACGTGATCTACGCGGCCTCGGCCACTTCGGTGATCTTCTCCAGCGACATCCTGCTGACCACGGGCCTGAGCACCCGGACCTTTTCGGTGCCCGCTCAGAAGTACGGCTTCTTCTCGCTGAAGTACTCGACGCTGCGCTCGAACCTCCAGGTCTGGGCAATGGTCGCGGGCACGGTGACGAGCTGATGGCTACGCGCCACTATCTCTCGAATCCCGTGAGCAGTTACTTGTCGAGCCCCTTCCGTGGCAATTGGACCTCTTACTGGGACTCGTACATGCAGGTTCAAGGCACTACCGCTTTCGGCAGCACCTTGACGGGCAACACCTACCAGGATGAGCAAGATTCTGTTAATCCGAAGAGTGTGTTTGGACTGCTCGCTTTCACTCCGCCATTCACCGCTTCTGGACAGGTTCAGGGATCTTTGTCGGGATGTGTTTATGCGACGCAGCGGACAGAGGTCACATCCAACCCTTGCTATCTGCGGTTGTGTCTGTGGCTCGCAGACGGCAGTAGGAACTTCAAGAGCATGATCGTCGCCCCTCAAGTTCTTGGTGCGCAGCTTCCTGCCACCTCTGATGGCTTTCCGCTGACGGGCGTGGGGTTTAGTGGCGTCGCATTGACAAACGCTGTTGCTAATGCTGGAGATTTGATAGTTGCAGAGTTTGGCTACTCCTTTTCGAACTCCAGCAATGTGGGGACCGTCTGGCGAAGGGGAGGTGCCGCTCAGGCTCTCTCTAGCGGCGGGCAAAACGGTCAGCCGTGGATGGAGTTTTCCGGCATCGACAGCTTGTATTCAGCCGCACCGGCTATCGAGTCGGGCCGATTCTTCCTGTCCCCGTGAGTGAGGTGAGACCACGATGACCAGCTACCCCCAGAACGGCCCGGCCGAGCTGCACGCCACGTTCCTCGACCACGTCGGCGGCCAGCCGGTCGACCCCACCGCCGTCGTCGCGCGGATCTTCCTCGACGACAACCTGGTGGCGGGCCCGTTCACCTACCCGGCCACGGTCACTCGGGAGCTGCTCGGGCTGTACTCGGTGACCTGGCAGGTCCCTGCCGACGCCCAGCTCGCCGACGACTACACGATCGCCTGGACGGCGACCATCGGCGGCTTCGAGCGGGTCGGCTACGAGCAGTTCGAGGTCATCAAGGGCGGCAGCGTCACGCCGGGGGAGCTGGAGGCCTGGGCCTCGGTCGCCGACGTCGCCACGCTGACCGGACAGACCGTCACCAGCGCCGACGCCCTGATGGCCCAGAGCGTCGTGGAGATGTTCGCGGGCCGGACCTACGAGACCACCAGTCGGATCTCGCGCAGGGACCTGAAGTGGCTGCGCAAGGCGGTCGCCTACGAGGCCGCCTGGATCCCGGCGAACCCGGACCTGTTCGAGCGCCTGGACCTGCTGGAGATCAGCGGCAACACCAGCTCGTCGGGTCTGCCCGTGAACTCCAAGGCGATGGTGCTGGCCCCGATGGCCCGCTGGGCCCTGAAGCGCGTCTCCTGGCTGCGCTCGCGCTCGCTGCGGGTGCGGTCCCCGCTGGAGACCAGCACGGGGCTCGACCCGCTGAACGAGGCGAACGACGACGCGCACCGCTGGGTGCCGCTCGGCGGTGCCTGATGTATGCCCTGGCCAGCACCCGCGTCTCGATCCTGCGCGGCACGAGCACCGACGACTACGGCGACGAGACCGACGAGACCGACGAGCCCACGGTCGTCGCCAGCGGCGTCCTGGCGTGCATCCGCGAGGTCGCCAGCAGGGTGCAGGACCGAACCACCGGCACCCCGAGGCAGATCCGTCGCGTCGAGGCTCAGCTCCCCAGCCCGACCGACGTGCGGGTGGGGGACCGGCTCCGCGACGACCGCCACCACCTGACCTACCTGGTCGAGAACGTCACCGTCCCGGGCGGCCCCGGGCACACCGCAGACCTGGAGGTCGAGCTAAAGCGGGTCACGTGACCGCCTCAAGCGGTAGCCGACTCAGAGCAACTGATCACGCATCCTGATTGAACACCCCCTGAGCTGCGACAACGCCGGGCAGACCGGTTCGCAGAGCGGGGACAGATTCGCCGCAGAGGCGAGCTGAGGAGGAAGGGCATGGCCTTCACGGCCAACCCGTCGCTGGCGATCGAGATCCAGCGCGCGAGCGATGACGCAACCGCCCGTGTCGCCCGGCAGGTCGAAGCCCGCGCCGCTCAGCTCTGCCCCGTCGACACCGGCGAGATGGTCAAGACGATCCACACCCGCCGGGTCTCCGACGCGCACTACGAGGTCTCGGTCGGCACCGACCATTGGCCCTTCGTCGAGTACGGCACCCGCTACCAGCGCGCCCAGCCCTTCATGCGGCCGAGCCTCACGGCGGTGACGCTGCGATGACCCTGGCCCCGCCGTTCATCCCGCACTCCGAGCTGGTGCTCAAGGCCTGGCTGGGCACGATCCCGGGCTTGCCGAACGCCGCTGCCGACCTGCCGAGCGACCAGGCCTCCTGGACCGCGGACGGCTTCGTGACGTTCCTGGCCATCGGCGGACGCCCGCACACCGACCAGGCGATCCGACGACCGGTCTTCCAGATCGACACCTGGGCCGTCAGCCCCACCTCGGGCAAGCCGCCCTGGGGCAAGGCCAACCAGCTCGCCGAGCTGATCGTGGCGGCGACGTACGCCCCCTCAGCTGCCGCCTGGGGCATCCGAGGCGTCGACCCGGGGTCGAGCTACCAGCAGGCCCGGGTGATGGCCGCCGAGGTCGTCTCCGAGCCGCGCCGGATGCGCTTCGACGAGGGCACCTACGCCCGGTTCTCTCTGGACCTCCAGCTCACCTGGGCGGTGGCGTCGTGAACCGCTTCGGCCTCTACAGCCCCGCCCTGCGCGAGTTCTTCACCTACGCCGGGCGCGTGATCGTCCACGACGACCGCGCCGAGCTGGAGTTCCTCTGCCCTGGAACGCCGGTGCGCGAGGTACCGCCGTCCATCCCCGCCAGCCAGACCCTCCCGGTCCGGCTGCATCCCGACTTCGCCTCGGTCACCTGGCCGTTGACGCGCAACCAGTTCCGGCACGCCGGATGAAGGAGGAGGGCCGCATGGCCACCAAGTACCGGCTCAACGTCGACCCCGACGTCGAGCACGAGCTGAGCGATGCCGAGGTCCGGGACCTCCGCTCGTTCGGCTTCCAGGTCACCCGGGTCACCGGGAAGAGCGCCGCGAGCAACAGCTCGGGCAACAACCAGAACCAGGAGGGCTGACCGATGCCGGTCTCCGTCTCGAACCTCACCCAGGGCCCCGGCGTGCTCTACGCGGGCGTCATGGGCGCCACCGAGCCGACGGACGCCACCACGGCCCCGGCCACCGGCGCCAGCGGCTACACCGACGTCGGCGGCACCAACGACGGCGTGCAGCTCTCGATCAAGCAGACCTACAAGGAGCTGGAGGTCGACCAGGTCGTCGACATCCCGGGTCGGCGGATCACCAAGCGCGAGATGACCCTGAAGACCAACCTCGCCGAGCCGACGCTGGAGAACCTGGCCATCTCGCTGAACAGCGCGGCCAGCGCCATCACCACGGCGGGCACCGGTGCGAACGCCACGAAGTCGTTCGAGCCGCCCAACGAGGGCTCGGCGACCCAGCCGATCTACCGCCCGCTGGTCTTCGACGGCTTCGCCCCGGGCGCCAAGACCGACGGCACCGCCCCGGCCCGCCGGATCCTCGTCCGCCGCGCGCTGAGCACCGACGACGTCAGCTTCGCCTACAAGAAGGACGACCAGACCGTCTTCTCGGTCACCTTCTCGGCGCACTACGTCAGCGCGTCCATCAAGGCCTTCAAGGTCATCGACCAGGTCCTGGCCTGATCGGCCGGCCTGACAAGCGTCAGGTTCAAGTAGACCCAGGAAGGAATCCACAATGAGCGAGTCCCTCACCTCGACTCAGATCGAGAACACCGCCCAGGCGGAGCCCAAGACGGAGATCTCCGACGACGGAATCATCCGCCTGGGCGGTGGCCCGAAGAAGGACCGCACCGTCGAGATGGTGCCGCTGTTCGCCATCAACGGGAAGACGTACAAGGTCCCGAAGAAGCTCCGGCCGAACGTGGGCCTGTCGATCATCTCGCACTTCGAGCAGCTCGGACCGGCCCTCGGGCAGATGTACCTGCTGCGCCGCGTGCTGGGGCAGGAGGCACTCGACGCGCTGCTGAACTACGACGACCTCGACCCGGCCGACATGAAGGCCATCACGGACAAGCTCACCGACATGGTGTTCGGGTCTGTCGAGGAGGAGTCGGGAAACTGATCACGCGACTCAAGCAGATCGCTTGGGTCGCCCACCATCTGCGGGATCTGGAGAGCGACTTCTCGGTCCTCCACCGCGTGGACAACATCCACGAGATGAACGGGCCGGACTTCTTCCAGAAGGCCTATCGAATGTCGGCATATCAGGGGGTGATGAAGATGCGAGTGATGGAGCAGATGAACCGCGAGAACGCTTCCGCACACGCTTCTTCGGCGAACGCGCCTGCTCGTCCTCGTGGTGAGGACGAGGTGCAGGAGATGACCGCTTCGGCCATGGCGTTCGTGCACCCTGAGCTGTTCGAGATCGGCTCGGCATGACCATCCTCATCGGCGACGGCGTCATCCCCATCCGGGCCAAGGACGAGACGGCGGAGGGTGTCGCCCAGGCCAAGCGCCGTCTGGACAACCTGCGGGCCACCGCCAAGCTCGACGCGGACATCTCGGCCGCTGAGAAGAAGATCCGCCTGGCCGAGGCCTGGCTGAAGAAGCTGGCCACGCAGAAGACCAGCGTGCAGGTCGATGCCGACACCGCGAAGGCGATGTCGGACCTGAAGCTGGCGCGAGCCGAGCTGGACTACCTCGACCGGAAGCGCACGCAGATGCGCGTCACGGCGGACACCAACCAGGCTCGCTCGGGGCTGCGGGGCGTGGGCCAGGAGGCTGGCAACGCCGACAACCAGGTGAAGCGGCTGAACGGTTCGGGCCGCGCGCTCGGAGCTTCGTTCGCCTCCGCCGCCCGGGGCCCGGCGATCCTGATGGCCATCGCCTCGGCAGCGGGCATCGCTGGTGCAGCAGTCGCCGCCATCCCAGCCGCGCTCTCGTCCCTCGGCGGCATCGGCGGCGTCCTCCTGGGCTCGCTGAGCGGCGTGGGGGAGGCCCTGAAGGGATACGAAGCCGACCAGGACGCCGCGTCTGCCGCCGGGCAGCGCAGCGCGAACTCCGCTGCCTCCAGCGGCCGGGCGATCCGCGACGCCGGGCAAGCGATCAACGACGCCCGCCGCAACCAGACCCAGGTCGCCCGCGACAGCGCCCGGCAGATCGAGGACGCCGAGCGCAGCGAGGCCCGGGTGGTCGCCGAGACCGCGAAGGCGATCTCCGACGCGAAGGCCGACCAGGCCCGTACCGCCCGCGATGGAGCCGAGGCGGTCGAGGCCGCTGCCGACACCGTCTCCGACGCCCTGGACCGGGAGCGCGCGGCCCAGGAGGACCTCAACGACGCCTTCGAGGAGGCCGCCCAGCGGCTCCAGGACCTGCGAGACGAGCAGGACGACTACGCGCTCGACGTCGAGGGCGCTGCGATCCGGGTGGCCCGCGAGGAGGAGCAGCTCCGCAAGGTCATGGCGGACTCGACCGCCACCGATCTCGACCGCCGGGAGGCGGTGAACCAGCTCGGCCAGGCCCGGGAGCGGCTGGAGGACATCCAGAAGCGGCAGGGTCGCAGCGCGGCTGAGCTGGCCGCTGCCGAGCGAAACGGCCTCGCCGGGTCCGAGGGGGTCATCGCGGCCCAGGGGCGGCTCACGGCAGCCAAGGAGGGCACGCGCGACGCCGAGGAGAACCTGCGGCGGGTCACCCGCGACGCGAGCGAGGCCAACGAGGCTGCCGCTCAGCGTGTCCGCGATGCCGTGACCGAGGGCGAGTTCGCTCAGCAGGAAGCCTCCCGAGCGACCCAGCGGGCCCGGGAGCAGGCCGCCGAAGCCTCCGAGGACGCCGCGATGCAGGTCTCTCGGGCGCTCCAGGGGCTCCAGGACGCCCAGACCCAGCAGGCCGAGGGTGCCGCCACCGCTGCGTTGGCCACCTCGAAGTACGCCGACGCCATGGCCAAGCTGACCCCTGAGGGCCGGGCCTTCGTCGAGCAGCTCATCCGGATGAAGCCCATGGTCGACGACCTGGGCAAGACCAGCCAGCGATCGTTCCTGCCCGGCCTGACGGACATGCTGCGCGACTCCGAGGGCCTGTTCCCGATCTTCAACGGGTTCCTCGACCAGACCGGCGACAAGATGGCCGACTCGTCGCGCAAGGCCGGACAGCTCTTCAAGAACCCCGAGTTCAAGAAGGACCTCACCGACCTGCTCAACAGCTCGCTGCCGATCACCGAGGCCATCGGCGACGGCATGGTCAAGCTGACCGAGAAGACCGTCGACTTCGGAGCCGAGATGGCCCCGGCCTCCGAGGGCTTCGCCGACTTCATCGACTCGACGGTCGACGGCTGGGTCGGCATGTACGAGGAGATGGAGCCCTACGCCGACGACTTCAAGGTCCTCTGGCAGGAGGTCGGCGAGTTCCTGGAGATCGTCCTGCCGCTGGTCGGGCGCATCGCTGGCCAGGTCTCGGAGTTCCTCGGACCGGCGCTCGGCGACCTGAACGACTTCCTGCGGGAGAACAACGACCAGCTCGACGACTGGGTCTACTGGATCGGCGGCGCCTACCTCGCGCTGAAGACGCTGAAGACCGTCGGGAACCTGGCCACCTGGGCTGACGGAGTTGCCACCTCGATCGGCCGGGTCGGCGGCGGGGCCAAGGACGCCGACGGCAAGGTCTCCAAGCTCGACGGCAAGCTCCGTGGGCTCAAGACCATCGGCAAGATCGGCATCACCTTCGTCGCCGCCTACGTCGGTTTCGAGCTGATCCAGGGCCTGTTCGACGGCGGCGAGGGCAAGAAGCGGCTCGACACCAACCAGGACGGCAAGGTCGGCACGGGCGAGCGCTGGGAGTCCCTGAAGAACTTCGACTTCAAGGGCGTCGGCAGCACGATCTGGGACGACATCAAGCGGAACCCGCTGGTGCCGGAGGGGATGGATCCCAACCCGCTGCACATGCCCGAGCCGCCGCCCGAGCTGAAGAAGAAGTGGGACGACTTCTGGGGCGGGCTGCGCGGGAGCGCGTCGAAGTTCGCCACGGACAACAACCTCACCTGGGGTCAGATCCGAGACAACGCGGGGAGTCGCACCACCGAGCTTCGAGACCGAGTGAACGGTGTCATGGGTGAGGCGCGGACCTGGCTGGGCGACCGCACCCGGGAGGCTCGGGACGGGATCAGCAGCGGATTCGGGCAGGCACGCGACTGGTCCGGTGATCGACTGCGCGAGCTTCGAGACCGAGTGAATGGCGGGATGGGCCAGGCGCGCGACTGGTTGGGCGACCGCACTCGGGAAGCGCGAGACCGGATCTCCGGCGGACTGGGTATGGCCCGCGACTGGTCGGGGGACCGGGTCCGTGAACTGCGCGACCGAGTCAACGGTGGCATGGGGCAGGCCCGCGACTGGCTAGGAGACCGGACGCGCGAGGCACGCGATCGGATCAACTCTGGCCTCGGCATGGCTCGCGACTGGGCGGGCGATCGGATGCGAGAGCTGAAGGACCGAGTTGTCGACTTTGCGCGCAAGGCGAAGGACGGTGCCGGAGGGTTCTTCTCCGAGATGTGGAGGAACCTCCGGGACCTCGGCAAGGGCGGCGTCAACGGCGTCATCGGCACGCTGAACTGGCTGGTCGACAAGAGCAACAGCATCCTCGGCTCCCTGGGTGTGGAGTACCGGATTCCCAGGATCCAGATGCTCGCTCAGGGCGGCACCCTCGGACCGCAGATGCTCGCTGGCGGCGGCCGGGTCGGCGGCGGCTTCGTCACCAACGGCCCCCAGGCGATCGTCGGCGAGGGCCGATCGGCCTACCCGGAGTTCGTCATCCCGACCGACCCCGCGTACCGCTCACGGGCCCTGGACCTGTTCGCCTCGCTGGGCGGGCAGCTCATGGCCGACGGCGGTCAGGTGGGCGTCCCGATGCTGGCCGAGGGCGGGATCCTCGGCACGATCGGCAGCCTCTGGAACGGGGCCTCGCGAGCGATCGGCTCGGTCGGATCGCGCATCGGCGACATGATGAACTGGTTCGGCGGCGGGAGCCTGTCCGGCCTGGTCAGCGAGGCCGTCGGCCTGATGCTGCCGAAGAACCCGTGGCGCAGTCTGGGTATGGGCGTCGGCAACAAGCTGATCGACGGCGCCAAGGCCAAGATGGACTCGCTGTTCGCCTCGTTCGCCCCGGGCGGCGACGCCGGTGCGTTCACCGGCATGGCGGCTGGGGGTGTGCAGCGCTGGGCCCCGGTCACCCTCCAGGCGCTGGCGATGATGGGTCAGCCCGCCGGGCTGCTCCAGACCGTGCTGCGCCGCATGAACCAGGAGAGCGGCGGCAACCCGAGCATCGTCAACCGCTGGGACTCGAACTGGCGCAAGGGCACCCCCTCGGTCGGCCTGATGCAGGTCATCGGCCCGACCTACCGCTCGAACCGCGACCCCCGGCGCGACGTCGGCCCGTACCTGTACGGCACCTCGATCGACCCGCTCAGCAACATCCTCAGCTCGATGCGGTACGCGCTCGGTCGCTACGGCTCGCTGCCCCGGGCCTACAACAAGTCCGGTGGCTACGCCCTCGGCGGCCGGGTCCCGGGCACCACGTTCGAGGACCGCATCCCGATCCTGGCCCAGTCCGGGGAACGGGTCCTCACCCGAGCCCAGAACGACGCATTCGAGCGGCTGGTGGGCATCCTGGAGGGCAGCACGGGCCTCGCTGGTGTGCACGGCGAGGGCGACACGATCGTCAACGTCACCCAGCTCGGCGGTAACCCGCAGGAGACGGGCCGTCTGGTGGCCCTCGGCATCCGGAGCGTCCGATGAGCACCCTCGACGGCACTCCGCTGGCCGACGAGACCTTCGAGTACCGGGGCCTCACCTTCGGCCAGAACTGCGACATCCAGGTCAACTCGGCGACCGGGTTCCACGGCTACGAGGTCCGCACCTCGGACTCCGACCAGCCGCGCGGGGACGGTGCGATCCGTGGCCTCGACTTCGTGAACCCGAGGATGCTCCAGTTCAAGCTCCACATCTGGGAGCCCGACATCGACGGGCAGCTCTACGAGCAGTTCTGGCAGCAGGTCCGCTCCGCGTTCCGGCCGTCGCGGTCGGACGACTTCCCGCTGTTCTTCAAGCGCCCCGGCCAGCCCGAGCAGTTCATCCGGTGCCGTCCGATCCAGCTCACCCGCGACGAGAGCTGGACGACCTACAACCGCTACGGCTATCCGCCGGTGAACCTGCGGGCGGTCGACCCCCGGATCTACGGGACCGAGGAGCAGCAGCAGATCGTCCCGGGGTTCAGCCTGAACCGCACCGGCGTCGACCTGCCCTACGCCGAGTTCCCCATGGACTGGACCACCCCGGGCCAGAGCGAGTCGATCGTCCAGAACGACGGCAACGACTACGCCTGGCCCCTGGTGCGCTTCTACGGCCCGGCCACCGGCACGACGACCGCCGTGGCGATCGAGAACACCACGACCGGCCAGGTCAGCTCGATCACCACCGCCATCGCGCCGAACCAGATCCTCACGCAGGACAACGAGGCAGCCGTGACCGGTGCCGACCGGCTCGTGGTCCAGCTCGACGGAGCCACCCGATACGCGAACTGGGCGCTGCCCCGGGAGCCGTTCGCCCTCGCCCCGGGCGACAACACCATCCGCTTCACCTACACGGGCCAGGCCCCGACCTGCCTGATGACCTGGCGCTCGACGAGCATGGACTAGGAGTTCGATCAACGATGCCGACGACCACGCTCGTCAACACGACCCTCGCGGCCAACACCCTCGGGGCGCGCACCGACTCCGGCGGCGGCGCCGTGGCCGACCTGACGGCCGAGGAGAGCCGCCTGGCCAACGCCACCGTCACCCCCGGGTACCTCAAGCCGACGAACGCCTTCATCGTCCGGCCGCAGGCCAGCCCGAACATGACCGTGCGGGTCGGCTCGGGCAACGCCAAGGAGGACCACTACATCGTCGGTGGCGTCTCGGCCGGGCAGGGCAACTACTGCCTCCGGCTCGACGTCGCCACACAGAACATCACCATCTCGGCGGCCGAGGCCTCCCAGACCCGCACCGACGAGATCTACCTGGTCGTGCGCGACACCGCCTACGACTCCAGCGCGCTCGTGCTGCCCCAGCTCGCCTACCGCAAGGGCGACGCCGGTGGCGCCATCCCGGGCCCGGACGCCACCTGGAAGGCCTGGGCGCTGCTGGCCCGGGTCCCGGTCGCCGCCGGTGCCACCTCGATCAGCTCCGTCACCGACATGCGCTTCACCGCCGGGGTGCCGGAGGGCCTGCTGGCGAACCTCAGGACCAACTTCGTACCGCGCCCCGGGACCATCTCGACCGGTGACCTGCTGCTGGGCAACGGCTCGACGAACAGCGTCGACCGGCTGCCCCGGGGCTCGCGCAGCAACGTCCTGCGGGTCAACTCCGACCTCTCGGTGGGCTGGTCTGACCTCGGAGTCTCGACCTTCCGGTACATGCAGGCCAACGAGGGCAACAACACCACGAGCTTCATCGACGTCGGCCGCGACCAGGGCTACGACCCGGGCAACGACATCCAGCGCGCGTTCGTCTTCAACCCGGTGGCGAACAGCCGCTACATCGTCGAGGTCTTCCTGGTCGTCGACATGTCGAACACCGGCACGAACAGTCGACTGAAGCTGGTCTGGGGCATCGGCGGCACCCTCGACTGGATGTGGTCGCTGATCGCGCCCAGCTACGGCTCGACGGCCAACCCCACCGGCGACGTGGACTACCGCGCCTTCGGCACCGGGGCGGTCGGCGGGAACACCCAGGTCACCGTCGGCACGGGCGACAGCAACACCGACGGCATCCGCATCCAGGGCCAGGTCATCAACAGCGGCTCCGGCTCAGGGACCCTCGGCCTCCAGTACGCCTGCGAGACCTCGGGCCAGACCGCCTACATCCAGAAGAACTCCTACATGCGGATCACCCGGATCGCCTGATGGCCGCGTCCTACTCGATCTCCCTGGTAGCCCGGGTGCCTGCGTTCTCCGGGCCCCCGGCGCTCACCGAGCTGGGCGGGCTCGTCTTCGAGTCGGTGACCTACATCGACGAGCTGAACAAGGCGGGCTCGGCCAGCGTCACGTGCCCGATCCGCTCGCTGCACGACACGGCCAAGGCCCGCTTCCGCGACCTCGTGGCCAACCCCTGCGAGGTGTGGATCTACCGGAACACCAAGCTCGTCTGGGCCGGGGGAGTGGAGACCATCGGCCTCCAGCAGCAGAACGTCGTCCTGGGGGCCGTCGGGCTCTACGGCTACGTCTCCCGCATGGGGATCATGGCCGACTACAGCCCCACCGGGATCGACCAGTTCGCGATCACCAAGACGATGGTCGACAACTGGCAGGCCCGGGGTCGGGGTCACTACGGCATCGACACCTCGGCGGTCGGGACCTCCGGGGTGGTGCGCACCCAGACCTACCTTCAGAAGGACCTCTCCGGGGTGGCCAGCAAGGTCGAGGAGCTGTCCAAGATGACCAGCGGCTTCGACATCTGGGTCGAGCCCGACACCCGGCGCCTGCGGATGGCCTCGCCTCAGCGCGGTCAGGACCTCAGCGCCAAGGTCTTCCTGGACCAGCGCAACATCGAGTCGGCCTCGATCGCCATGTCCGTGGCCCCCGGCGACCTGGTCACCGACGCCAGCGCCACCGGCACCTCGCAGAGCACCACCGGCGAGTCGCAGGCCTTCTGGAGCAGCGACATCAACTCGACTGCCCGGCAGACCTTCGGGGCCTCCTGGGCGGGGCAGAGCTTCCAGGACATCCCGGACCAGGCCTCGGTGAACGGCAAGCTCACCGAGTTCCTCAAGGCCCGCTCGACCCAGCTCTTCCAGCCGGGCGTCTCGATCTCCCCACGCGCCGGATCCGACGTCGGCGACTTCGGACCCGGAGACACCGTCTTCTACGGCTACGACGCCGGTCTGGGCTACCAGAGCGGGAACTTCCGGACCGGAAAGACCACGGTCACCGCCGACAAGAACGGTGACGAGCAGCTCGGAGTGGAGTTCGTCTGACATGGCTGACCAGCGACGCTTCGACACCCTGGAGCAGACGGCTGCTCGCACCGCCCAGCAGCTCGCGGAGGACACCTCCACGATCTACGGGCGCTTGGCCACGCACACGCACCCGGAGTATGCCCCGGCGACCCACACGCACGCCCCGTTGCCGTTCGCCCACTACCGGGCCAGCGCGGCGGGGAGCTACACGACCAACGGCGTCATGCAGAAGCTGGTGCTCCCGAACGCGATCAACACCGACCCGTCGATCTACCAGTACCCGGACGCCACGGGCTACTACTTCTACGAGGCGGGGGTCTACCGGATCACCGCTGGTGTGATCACCTCCGGCGGCGTAGCGGCTCAGACCCGTTACCTGTGCCTGGCCGACGTGACCGACGTGACCAACAAGCGCTACGTCATGGCCGACGGCTACTGCTCCGGCGCAGGCGGATCGTTCAGCGTCTCTGTCGAGCGCTACTTCGACGTCGGCGGAACCGTCTGCTCGGCCATCGCCAGCACCGGCAGCGGGGCCGCAATGACGGTCAACACCGGCAACCTCGCCGCGACCTTCATCTCGATCTCGCGCGTCCGAAGCTGATCCAACGAAGGAGCACACGATGAGCACACCGACTCCGCCCGAGGAGCCCGCCAGCACGGTGACGACGACTCCCGTCACCGTGCGGCCAACCGTTCCCGAGTGGGAGCTGATCTACGTCGATCCGAACGATCCCCAAGGTGCGATCGACTTCATGGTCGCCAAGGGCTGGGAGGCGGTCTCGTGCTCCAACGGCGACACGATGATCATCAGGTCGGTGACCTACGGGGACACGCACACAGACAGGTTCTTCATCTCGCTGGTCCTGGGCCGCTGGATCGGGGACAACCCGTACTTCCAGCCCAGGGCCGGATATCCGGAAGTGACAGACCTGCACGTCACGTTCTACGGAGACGCGGAGCGGCCGTGGGACCCGGTTGTCAGGCCGGACCGGGATCCGGCCCCGTACGGATACAGCGTGGCCTGATCTAGCCGACTCGGAACCAGCCCGGCTTCGAGCGAAGTTCGACCGGCATGACGCCGTCGCGCCACCGGAAGGCCCGAGCGGTCCACCGGCTCACGATGAGGTGGTCGAGCCGGGCGTGCATCGCCATGCAGGTGGCGTCGGCCGGGCTGGGGTACAGCTCGGCGGTGGGGTGGGAGTGCCAGAGCACGAGCGGCACCCGTCCCTCGGCCTCTTCGGACACCCACCAGTCGAGCTGCTCCTGCGGGTCGAAGGCGAAGTCGAGGTGATGGTCAGCGACGTTGGTCAGCTCAGCGACGCGCAGAACCTCGCGGGTGCGGGGGTTCCCGAACAGCACGCCGCAGGCTTCCCGCGGATGTGCGCTACGGGCCAGACGCCGGAGCAGCCCCAAGGTCTGCGCAGGGAGAACCAGGGGCCGCTCGACGTTCGTCCTCATGGGAGGAGGGCCTCCCACAGGCCCGCGTGCTGCTCGATGGTCTGGCTACTCGCCCAGGCCTTCGCCTTCGCCCCCAGCTCGGTCCTGGCCTCCTCGTCGTCGAGCAGGTACTCCAGGGTGGGCGCCCAGCCGTTCGGCCGGTCCACGGTCAGGACCGGCGCGCCGGTCATCGCCGCATGCTCGTAGGCGGCGAAGTTCGTGACCACCGAGGGGATGCCGAGGGCGGCCATCTCCTTGATCTTCAAGTCCGACTTCGACCGGTTGAACTCCGACCGTCGCATCACGGCCAGCCCGACGGTGAAGTCGACGGTGCGCCACAGTCCGGCGATCGAGTCGTTCCAGCCGGTGAAGCGGAACTGCCGGTGCTCGATGCTGGCCATCCAGTCGAGCCGGGACCCGAGGGCGTGGAAGTCGGCCTTGGGGTTGCGGCGCATGAACCGCACGAGCTGCGGCGCGGTCTTCTCGAAGTCGCGGGTGTGTGAGGGCGAGCCGTACCAGCCCACGACCGGCCGCTCGGGTGTCGGTCGCTGCACCGCGAGCATGGACTCAGGCACGTAGTTCGGGATGATCCGAACGTTCGGATTGATCTCGGCGAAGATCTCGGCGAGGCGCTCGGTCGTCACGACCACCTCGTGGGCGAGCGTCGCGTTGCGCTGGAGCCCCTGGTGGATCTCGGGCTGGGAGAAGAAGCCGTGAGCCGTCAGATTGCTCGGGTCGACGTTGAGGAGGTCGTCGTCGATCTCGAACACCAGCTTGGCCCTGCCCTCCTTGGCCAGCTCGGCCCACCGCTTCGAGGCGGTCGGGGTGCAGATGCGCTGACCGACCACGACATCCGCTTCCCGAGCCCACCCGGGCAGGTAGGGCGAGGACGTCGCCTTGTGCCCTCGGGCGGCCAGCACCCGGGCGGGCTCCATCGAGCGGTAGAACCCGCTCCCGGCCGAGTCGGCCCTCCAGAAGAAGATGCTGCTCACCGGCGCTCCTCGTGGGACAGGTCGCTGTGGCGCCACAGGTGGCGCTGGATGCGGTACCAGGCTCCACCAGCGCCGATCAGCACTCCGAAACTGATAGCCGTCAAGGCCGGCCGATGACCATGGCGGGCCGATACCGTGCTCACGTGGGTACGACGACGCCGGATCACGAGACCGTCTCCGAGCACATCGCTGCGGCACGGGCGGCCGGGATCGAGCTGACGCCGGACGACTTCGAGGTCGTCGACGGCGAGCCGACGCTCGACGGGATGCGCCCGTCGGAGTGGCTGGCCGCCATGACGATGGAGTGAGCCCTCACGGGGTCGCCTGCCGGTGCCGCCCGGGGACGACGGGGATGGGCTGGGTGATCGGCTCGGCGTCCCGCACCCGCCAGATGCCCAGGCGGACGTAGAGCGGCGCCATGGTCCGCTCCAGGATCCAGCCGAGGTAGAGCACAGCCCCGCCGTAGGCCACGAACACGACGTCGCCGAAGAGGTAACTCAGCAGCCAGGCGAGCACGCCCAGCTTGAGCACGCCGATGGTCACCCCGACGTAGAGCCCGAACCGCTTCAGGCCGCTGCCGACCGAGCCGCCGACCTGATCGCCTCCCTCGACGATCTGCTGTCCCCAGGAGGGACCGGGCGGACCCGGGGTCCACGCGAACGGGCCGGGCAGGGGGACGTAGGCGCGGATGGGCATCTCAGCAGCCCTCCGTGATGTAGCCCTGCTCGCATCCGTACCGGTGCTGCTCGTCGCCCGAGGTGCTCTGCCCCTGCTCGACGTTGCCCGAGCTGGCCGCGTCCGACTGGGCCGACGCGAAGCGCTCCAGCAGCACCTGGGCCTTGGCCGGGCAGTAGGCCTGCATGGCCGCCATGGTCCGGGTGAATACCGAGTCCTTGGTGGTGTCGTCCGGTCGGATGGCCCCGGCGAGGAGCGGGTGGTCGGTCGGCAGCGTCCCCTCCGGGATCTCCGCGCACACCGCCCGGCCCCAGGTCTCGCTGTCCATGTTCCGGACGTCCTCGACGCTGGCTGGTGCCGAGGGGGCTGCGGCGGGCTGAGCCGGGGCGGGCTCGCTCGTGCACGCGACGGACCCGAGCGCGAGCACCGCGCCGGTGGCCATCGCGACGAGCAGGCGATTGATCTTGGGCATCGCGGTCTCCTCAAACGGTCGTTTGTGATGGACCGGGGACCGAGGATGGAGATCGCGATGCTGTTCCTCTCAGAACCCGTATCCACAATCTATCTCTCATAGTCCCCATCGACAACCGTTTGTGAGAGACTTGTGGCGTGGCTCTGGTTGGGTATGCGCGCGTGAGTACTCGTGATCAGCACGAGGAGTCGCAGGAGGACCTCTTGCGCGAGGCGGGGTGCGAGCGGATCTTCGTCGACAAGGCCTCGGGCAAGCTCGCCCGCCGACCCGACTGGGACCGGTGCCTGGAGTACCTCCGGCCGGGGGACACCTTGGTCATCACCCGGCTGTCCCGGGCCGCGCGCTCCGTACGCAACCTGACCGAGCTGGCCGAGCAGCTCAAGGAGCGCAGCATCGAGCTGCTCGTGCTGAAGCAGCAGATCGACACCCGGACACCGGCCGGGCGCCTGACGTTCCACATCCTCGGCGCGGTCGACGAGTTCCAGGCCGACCTGATCGCGGAGAACACCCGGGAGGGCCTCGCCGCTGCTCGGGCTCGTGGCCGGAAGGGCGGCAGGCGCCCGGTCCTCTCCGAGATGCAGAAGACCGAGGCCCGTCGGATGTACGACTCGAAGCAGTACACGATCGGCAAGATCGCCGAGGCGTTCCGCTGCTCGCCCGCGACGATCTACCGAGCCCTGGAGGAGACGAAGTGACCGGCTTCGACCCCACGAAGAACCTGGACCTGGACCGGCTCCAGGAGTTCATCGACAGCGGCAACACGCCTCGCGCCACCGCCGAGTTCTTCGACCAGGCGATCGACGCGATGATCGAGCACGACCCCGGCCAGGCGCCCGAGAATCTGCGAGCCCTCGGCTTCGAGCGCCTGGCCGACCGGATCGAGCGGTTGAGCTAGCTTCGGCCAGCGAGCTGCCTGGCCAGGTCCTTGATGGCGTACTCCAGCTCGCCACCGTTGTCGTTAGCCTTGAGCTGGTAGAACACAGCAAGCGAGGCGTGCGCCGCAGCCGCCTGCTTGCTGTTCAGGCTCGCGAGCAACTCCTCGGCCTCCCGTGCATGCGCATCGGCCTTCTGCTGGTAGCCCCGTCGAACGTCGTTCATGGCGTCTGTCAACGGCGGGTTTGGAGTGACCCCGTAACGACGGACTGGGACTGACCCCTGTCGGTGTTCAGTCGTTGCTGGCGCGGTTGTGCTTCGCCAGTAGCTCGCGTCGGGCGCGGGTCCGATAGGAGTC
>NZ_JBEDNP010000049.1:0-4621 GCF_040105315.1 Pseudonocardia tropica | reverse complement strand
GGCGTTCGACGATGTTCGGTGTAGGAACCTTCATCATCAACTTCTCGGGGCCCGCCTCACCGCAGCGACACGACCCCACCCGCGCGGTCGATCACGCCCTCACCTGCACTCCATTTCCGGAAGAGCCTGTTTACCGGAGTAGAACGCCCGGTCGTATCCCGATCCCATGCCGACCCGGTCGATCGCCAGCAGGGTGCCGTCGAGGATCACGAACGCCTTGCGGCTGGCCACGTCGAGCGCCTGCTCCAGGGTCGGTGCGACCGCGGCGAGGACGTCGACGCCTTCGCGGACGTAGCGGAACACCGTGGTCGTGCCGACACCGAACCCGGCGGCCAGGGCGGTGTAGGTCTCGCCCTTGTTCAGATGCGCCAGCACCAGCAACGCCTGCTCGCCCGGTGAGAGCCGGCGCCATCGGCTCCGCATCACGGTCCGGCGGTGGCGTAGCGCGTCGGCGAGGGTCTGCAGGGCGCGGTTGGACACGGGCATCGACGACGGGTAGACAAGCACCCTGAAGCTCCTGGTTGGCGCGGGTTGATCTAGGCAATCACCCGTCTACCAGGAGCTTCACCTACTTCAGCGACACCACGCCGCAGCCCCGCCAACCTCATGATCACCAGGTTGGAAAGCGCTCATTCTCTCCCGCCTCATCGACCGATGACTCCTTCTCGGCCTTCGCGAGCTTCGCAAACTGCAGAGCGACCTCTTCATGACTGACGCCGAAGAAGCCGAATACGCTCATACGGCTCGACATGTAATCGAGACGGGTGGGCCGGACAAGAGGATCATACGTAAGCGCGATAGTGATCCTCGACTGGCCGCCGCTTTCGAAGAATGTTTGCGGCAGCCGAACTTTATATACTTGAACTCCGTCCACGTCAATCGATGTCTCCGCCAGAAGAACAGCCCTATGATCCGTCGACGCCTCGGCACGCTCGGCGCTTACGCGGCCAAAACCAGTGAATCGGCGCAGTGTCTCAAACTCTGATACACGCTCGTCCCCGAAGATGGGAGTGACCGCCCCTGCCGAAAGCAGAACGAGCGCACGAGCACTGTTGGCGTTGAGACTCGGATATGCTTGCATCGCGCGAAGGACGGCGTGAGAGACAAGAGGCGCGGCAAAGCTTGTGCCAGCACCCGTTGCTAATAGCCGCTCCGGCCGCTCTCCTCCAGCTCCCACCACCTGTACTCGCAAGTCACCGCGGGCAGGCCGATTGAGCTCGGTGTCGAACGCGATACTGCCGCCCGGGGCGCACAGCTCCGGCTTAATCGCTCCCCCAACTCCAGGACCAATCCTGGTGTAGGGACTGGGCGAGCCCTCTGCGCCCACTGGAACAATCGAGGCTCTGATTCTTGCTGGCTCCACTCCCTGCCGTTCATCGACGCACAGCGCGCCTACCGTGAGCGCCAAAGCGGACGCTGCCGGGTCAAGAATTCCGCCATCCGTCTCCGCTAGAATTCGCTCAGGATAGGTACCATTTGAAAGCTCTTCCCCGAACCATTCGATGGTCGAGTAGTTTCCCGCACTAACTACGATGACGACGTTGTTGTCGCGAGCGAACTCGTCCACAAGTGCACCGAGAGACGTCGGCCGCGGCCCACTGTATGGATTGCGCAGATCGCCGAGTGACAGATTGATCACTATCGCGCCGCCTTCAACCGCGAGATTGAGCGCATCCAGCAGTGTTCGATACCAGGTCGCACCATCCGGAAAGCCATTCTTGTCATCCAGGACTCGAATGCTAAGTAACCTTCCAGCTGGCACGAGTTCTCGCCCTGACGAGATTCGCTCCTCCAAAGAGCCGAAAAGCGCAAGGCTCGCGACGAGAGTCCCATGTCCGCTCTCATCAGAGCCATCGCCCAGCCCGGCGCCCAGATACTCTACTCCGATAATCGCTGGGGCGAGCAGAGGATGCCCGCTCCTCACCCCGGAGTCCACCACCGCAACTACTGGCGCCTCATCATCTGGAGGCTGAACTTGCGGAAGCGAACCAGGCTGCGCTTGTACGAATTCGACTACAGTTAGATCAGGGACCGGAATCGTGTCAATCCGGCGCACTCGATCAACGTCCGCAAGCGCCAGGATCCTCCCTGCAGGCACATCTGCACAAATAATCGATGCACCGACACTAGGGCGCAAGAAGCTGTCTAAAACAACCCCGCCCGCGGCTTCGATCGCCGACCGCGTTTCCCGTTGCCTTCGCTGCGCCTCATCGCGATCATCCGAACACCAACACTGGATGTCAAAACGAACTGCGGACGATGGCGCATTGAGCTCTATCGCTTTTCGCGCCCTATCCGTCAGGACGTCGGCCGGCTCGAGGAGTCGTATATCTTCCAGTGCATCGAAAAGGTCCTGGTAGGCAGCCTTTTTCTCGAAGCCGCCTTTCGTTAGCCCGGGAGACCCGCTCGCGTAGGCCGCATTCTGGGCCAGGAACTTAGTGAGCGCCGCATCCTCGGAAAAGGCGACGAGCGTACGATCACCCAGTACTTCGAGTGTAGAAAGACCTGCCTTGTCTAGGTCTTCTAAAGCCACTTTCCGGTTGGTCTGCAAGACCAGAACCAGATCCGGATTCACACCCAGAGTTGGCGGCCGCCTCTTAAATTCATCAAGTACCGTGACAGCCTTCTGTCGCACGGAACCAGCATGTGCACGACGGTCCGAGTGCGTTACGCCCGGAGAGAACCCAGACCTCGGAGCCCGCTGTCCCGGGATGACAACGCTTGGGAGACCGAGATGCGAATACACAGCCCTGCTGGCAGTTGGTCTGTCGTCTGCGGTCATGAAGTCACTCTATCGTGACAGACCGCTCGACCTAGCTGGGCTCGCCGAGCTCGGCCTCTTCAGTCGCTGCGGCGTCCGCGAGTGCAGTCATCCGTCGAATCACTCCCTCATGAGCGTGGGAGAATGCAGCATCATCAACCTGGTATGTGCCCTCCAACAACGCATACCTCAGCGCATCCATGCAAACCAGCTCGACCTCGGCCGGACTATTACCCATAAGCTCGCGAGCCCAACGATCTAGATCTGCGACTACAGGCAGTTGCCGACATTTTAGTCGGATCAATGACTCGATCTGCTGGACGCCGAGAACTCTCAGGCGGATTATCTCATCGAACCGGCGCCAGATCGCTGGATCCAGCGCTTCCGCGTGATTTGACGTCGCAACAATCAGGGACTCCCCACGCATCTCCTCAAATACCTGCAGGAGGGTCGCGACAATACGAGTCAGCTCCTGATGGTCGTTTCCCCGATGACGCTGAGCCGCGAGGGCATCAAATTCGTCAAGAAGTAATAGGCAAGGCTGGCCTTCGGCGAACGATACGATCGATTCAAGGTTCCGAGCCGTCTCTCCCAGGTAGGAAGATATGACAGAGGAGAGCTGGACGGTCGCCACGGGAAGTCCCAGTTCACTAGCTAAAGCGTGAGCCGCAGCGCTTTTTCCGGTTCCAGATCGGCCGACCAAAAGAATCCTCTGGCGAGGCCGAAGGCCGCTACTAGTTAGAGTCTCTCGACGGATATTTTCGAGTGAAATTAGACCTAAAGCTTGCCGAGACTCTGACGAGAGGATGAGGTCCTCGAAGACAAATCTGGGCTTCGATAGTTTCAGCAGATCACGATCATCTCTTGCTTTAGGCAAGGAATGAATTGGAACAATTTGGGGCGATGTTCCTACGACGCTACGCTCAAGAGACCTCTCGAGCTCTTCGGCCAGAAGGTGGTGCCGCTTGCCTCGTTCGTCCGCAATAATGCGACCAGCGACTTGCCGAAACTCGGCATCATCTCTGCGCGCATAGGCGTCGAAGAGGAGGCGAATCAGGTCGGAGCGCGACACTCGTCCCTCCTCAGTTCGACAGAAGCGATATCGACATGGATCGTCCGAATGATACTACACATCATCGGAAAGTGCCATTACAGGTTGGGCCCACAGACCGACCCTTCATCTACTCGGCTCGCCGCTCCTGAATGCCGGCCGGTCGCAGATTGCTCGCAGCGGCCCCGTCAAATCTTGAAGTCAGCCGCTAAAAATCGTGGCGGGGGACCATTGACTTGCGGGCCGACGATGTCAGCTCTGAACCCGACCGACGTCGAGACCATGCCAGCCGGTCAGGAACGGAGGGCCGTGGCTACTCTGGCATTTGAGCCGGTTCCGCCACCAGCGCAGCCACGACGGTTCGAGCCATTGAGATGGCTCGCCTCGCCGTTGCCCGTGATACTGCATGCCGCATGGTAAGTATTTCGACATCAGGCTCGAGTTCACCACTGATGATCCTTGCCGATATGTCAGCGGCAACCTTTTCGTAAGGGAACCGTGGACGGCTCATGATTCGATCCGCCTCGCTCAGCTGAGCAGGACGCTTCGGCATACGTGCCGCGAATCCGCCGGCTGCGCGTTGGTCGGCCTCCGCCACCCAGGCGGTGTAGGCCTTGAGAGTCGTCGTCCCGCCGCCACCGTGGCCCAGGCGGCCCGCGACGGTCTTGATGTCGACGCCGGCCAGTGAGCCTTTGCCAACCTGATGGACGAGCAGGTCAGCTGGCGTGCGGCGTGGCGTGACCTCGAAAGGGTGAAGCTCCTGGTAGACGGGCGATTGCCTAGATCAATCCGCCTGACCAGGAGCTTCA